>NZ_JBHURF010000019.1:0-199981 GCF_042674125.1 Rhodococcus sp. NPDC056960
CGATACCAGGTCTTCACCACCACCGGCGGCGCCGCGAAAATCCTCGACTGGATGGAGGAATGGCTGCAGACCGAATGGCCCCACCTGAAGGTGCGACTCACCTCCGTCACCGAACAATGGGCCACCTTCCCCGTCGTCGGACCCAAAAGCCGTGACGTGATCGGCGAGGTCTTCCCCGACCTCGACGTCAGCAACGACGCCTTCCCGTTCATGGCCTGGCGCGACACCACCCTCGGCGACCTGCACGTGCGGGTGGCCCGGGTCAGCTTCTCCGGCGAACTCGCCTACGAGGTCAACGTCAACGGCTGGCACGCCCCCGCGATCTGGGCACGCCTGATCGACGCCGGCGAGAAGTTCGACATCACCCCCTACGGCACCGAAACGATGCACGTCCTGCGCGCCGAGAAGGGCTACCCGATCATCGGCCAGGACACCGACGGCACCGTCACACCCCAGGACCTCGGCATGAGCTGGGCGGTATCGAAGAAGAAACCCGACTTCGTCGGCAAACGCTCCTTCACCCGGCAGGAGAACCAGAACCCGCTGCGCAAACAATTCGTCGGGCTGCTGCCCCTCGACCAGCAGACGGTGCTGCCCGAGGGCGCGCAGATCATCGAACACCGCCCCGACGGGACCCTGCCGCCCCCGCCGGTCCCGATGCTCGGCCACGTCACCTCCAGCTACCTCAGCGCCGAACTCGGCCGGCCGTTCGGCCTCGCCCTCGTCAAGGGTGGCCGGGCCCGCGTCGGGGACACCCTGCACGTCCCGGTGGACGGCCGTCTGGTGGCCGTCCAGGTCACCGGTTCCGTTCTCGTCGATCCCGAAGGAGCACGCCGCGATGGCTGACACCCTCGTCCCCCTCAGCCCCCTGCACGGCTGGGACCAGAAGTTCTCCGCGCTCCCCGACTCGGTGCGCCTCGCCGAGGAACCATTCGCCACCATGATCGACCTCTGGGTCGATCCCGCCGGCCCCGGCGGCGCGGCCGCGGCCGCCGTCCTCGGCGTCGACCTGCCCACCGTGCCCTCCACCCGGATCGAGGGTGACACCGCAACCGTCATCTGGCTCGGCCCGCAGGAATTCCTGGTCACCACCCGATCCCAGTCCCCCGAAGAACTCGAGGACGCCCTGCGCACCGCGGTGACCCCGCACGGCGGCGCCGCGATCGACGTCTCCGCGCAGCGCACCACCGTGCGCCTGCGCGGGGCCCACGCCCGCGACGTCCTCGCCAAGGGCTGCTCGCTCGACCTGCACCCCCACGTGTTCGGTCCCGGTGCGGCCGTGCAGACGATGCTCGGTCTCGCCGGCGTCGTCCTGATCGCGCTCGACGACACCGGCACCGACTACCGCATCCTGGTGCGGGCATCGTTCGCCCGGTATCTCGCCGAATGGCTGATCGACGCCGCCGAGGAGTTCGGCATCGATCCGGTCTGACGCGACAATCCCCGGCCCGGTGGACGACATGGCGCCGTCCACCGGGCCGAACCCCATTCTGGAAGGAGTGCGTCGGATGGCCCCGTCCCCTGCTCTCATCGCCTCCCGCCCCGACCGCCTGCTCACCGCCCTCGCCCACGACATGCCCCTGGTCTGCGGCATCGTCAACGTGACCCCGGATTCGTTCTCCGACGGCGGCCGGTACCGCGACACCGCCGCGGCCGTCGAGCACGGACTGTCCCTCGCCGCCGACGGCGCCCGGCTTCTCGACGTCGGCGGCGAATCGACCCGGCCGGGATCGCGGCCCCCGTCCGTCGCCGAGGAGATCGACCGGGTGGTGCCGGTCGTCGCCGCCCTCGCCGAATCGACGTCCGTCCCGATCTCCGTCGACACCTCCCGACCCGACGTGATGCGCGAGGCCGTCGCCGCCGGCGCCACGATGATCAACGACGTCCGCGCCCTCCAACTTCCCGGCGCCCTGCGCGCCGCCGCCGACCTGCAGGTCCCGGTCTGCCTCATGCACATGCGCGGCGAACCGGAGACGATGCAGGACGCACCGCAGTATCGGGACGTCGTGGCCGAGGTCCGACAATTCCTCCTCACCCGCATCGACGCCTGCCACACAGCCGGCATCCCGAGCGAGCACATCCTGCTCGACCCCGGGTTCGGATTCGGCAAAACCCTGGCACACAACCTCGAGCTGCTGTCGCGGCTACCCGAGATCACCGACCTCGGACTGCCGGTGATGGCAGGCCTGTCCCGCAAAGGCATGCTCGGAGCAATCACCGGACGCGACATCGACCACCGCCAGGCCGCCTCCGTCGCCGCCGCCCTCGTCGCCGCGCAGAACGGAGCAGCCGTCCTCCGCGTGCACGACGTCGCCGCGACCGTGGACGCGGTGTCCGTACTCCGGGCGCTCGTATATCGTGGTTCCGCCCACCCGAGTAACACATCGAATCGAGCCTTCGCCCAGTGAACACCGCCGTGTCTGCCGCCGGTATTGCGACGATCGATGCGACCGGTGTCCAGCTGGTGGATACCGGTGCTCAGCTGATGGAGACGATGTTCCACGATCCGCGGACCGGCCTGCGGCACGGGGAGCGGCATCTGCGACGCCTGGCCCGTTCCGCGGCCGCGCTCGGATACGAGTTCGGCGAACGAGACGTCCGGAGCCTTCTCGCGAGGCAACTGTCGGAGGTCGGCGCGGCCCGGGTCCGCGTGCGCCTGCACCACGACGGCGATGTGGACGTCGACGTCTTCCCGCCCCCGGTTGCGCCGTCCCGTGTGACGCTCGTCCTCGACGACGAGCGCGTCGACTCCCGCGACGTCCTCCTCGGTCACAAGACCACCGTGCGCGAACGGTATGACCGCAGGCGACGCCGCCATCCCGAGGCCGACGACGTCGTGCTGGTCAACGAGCTCGGGCACGTCACCGAGACCACGATCGCGAATCTCGCGGCCCGGATCGACGGTGTCTGGTGGACGCCGCCGTTGTCGTCGGGGTGTCTGCCGGGTGTCGAGCGGTCCTGGCAACTCGACCGCGGATTCATGCGCGAGCGCATTCTCACACCGGGCGACCTCATGGAGGCCGAGGCGCTGGCCGTGACGAGCTCGCTCAAGGGCGTAGTCCCCGCGACGCTCCGGCCGTAGCCACCGGTTTCCGACGTTCTCCGGATCACCTCTTGACCCGCCTGCCCACCTGACCTACCGTTATGACCCAGACTAATATATCAATATCCGATCTGTTGGATCGCACGCGCGACGTCCGCGACGACTACGCCCGACTGTCAAAGGAAAAGGCATGAGATCTCGAAAGATTCCCTCGGATCGACGGTTCACGGCCACGCACAGCTGGCTGGCCCTCGCACCGGGACAGAACTTCTCCGACTTTCCGCTGCGGGCCGGTGTCACCGACGCGGCGGTCGACGAGGTCGAGGTCGTGAGCCTGGAACTTCCGGCAGTTCGCAGCACGATCGAGGCAGGCGCCCCCTGCGCCCTGGTGTGGCCGTCGAACCGGACCCCGATCACGGTGTACGCACCGATCAGCGGACTCGTCACTCTCACGAACTCCGACGCCCTCGCGAATCCGGCACTCGTCGCCGACGACCCGTTCCACCGTGGCTGGCTCTTCGCCGTCCTTCCCCTGCCGACGTCGTCGGCGTACGGACTCCTCACCCCCGCGCAATACGCCGGCGAACTCAGCGAGGCTGTGTAACCCCATGACCATCAGCGTTTTCGACCTGTTCTCCGTCGGCGTCGGCCCCTCGAGTTCCCACACCGTCGGACCGATGCGCGCGGGCGCGCGGTTCGTCTCCGACCTCCGTGCGCTCGGTGCACTCACCGACGTGGCCGATGTCCGCGTCGACCTGTACGGCTCGCTCGCGGCCACCGGGGCGGGCCACGGCACGATGTCCGCTGTCCTGCTCGGACTCGAAGGGTATTTCCCGGAGAAGATCGAGACCGAGGAGATGGAGCGGCGGCTCGACGAGATGCGCAGCACCAGGCGCATCCGGGTCGGCGGATCGCAGGACGTCGCACTGGCCGAGGACGAGATCGTCCTCCACCCGCTGACAATTCTGCCGCTGCACCCGAACGGAATGACGATCACCGCGTTCGCCGCCCGGGGCGTCGAGATTCACCGCGAGACCTACTTTTCCGTCGGCGGCGGGTTCGTCGTCACCGAAGCGGAGAGCGCGGAGCCACCGGCAACCAGCACCGGCGGCATGTCGTTCGGATCGGCGAAGGAACTCCTCGACGTCGCGGCCCGCCACGGCTACGCCATCAGCGACGTGATGCTCCAGTTCGAGCGCGAAAAGCGGTCGACCGTCGAGATCTACGAACGGCTCCTCCATATTCGCGACGTCATGGTGGAATGCGAGAAGCGGGGGATTTCCCGCGACGGGATTCTGCCGGGCGCTCTGCGCGTGCGGCGTCGCGCGCGGGACTGGTACCTGCGGCTGGATCAGGAAGACCCGCACCGCGATCCCGCGTTCGCCGAGGACTGGGTCAATCTCGTCGCGCTCGCCGTCAACGAGGAGAATGCATCCGGCGGCCGGATCGTCACCGCGCCCACCAACGGTGCCGCCGGGATCATTCCCGCAGTGCTGCACTACGCCGTCCACTACACACCCGCGGGCCGGGCGGATCCCGACGACACCGCGATCCGCTTCCTCCTCGCCGCGGGAGCCGTGGGATCGCTGTACAAGGAACGCGCGTCGATCTCCGGCGCCGAGGTCGGCTGCCAGGGTGAGGTGGGTTCGGCCGCCTCCATGGCCGCTGCCGGGCTCGCCGAAATCCTCGGCGGCACCACGGAACAGGTGGAGAACGCCGCCGAGATCGCGATGGAGCACAGTCTCGGCCTCACGTGCGATCCCATCGAGGGACTGGTGCAGATCCCCTGCATCGAACGCAACGCGATCTCGGCGGGCAAGGCCATCAACGCCGCCCGCATGGCCCTGCGGGGCGACGGCACCCACCGGGTCAGCCTCGACCAGGTCATCGAGACGATGCGCTCGACGGGCGCGGACATGCTTTCGAAGTACAAGGAGACGTCGACCGGTGGTCTGGCAGTCAACGTTCCGGTCAACTATGTCGAGTGCTGACGTGATCACCGACGAACTTCGGCTTCTGCCCGCTCGCGCCGCGCAGTTCATTCGGCGGAACCGTGTCCGCGAGGACTCCGCACCCGAGACGGGTTTCTCCGTTCTCGACGTCCTCGTGCACTGCGCGCCCGTCCGCGGCGACGCGTTCGTGGTCTTCCAATTGCTGAGCCGCCGCGCACTACCGGTGTCCGGCATCCTGGACGGGGATGCCCTGGACGACGCACTCGCCGTGCTCGATTCGTTCGCCGTGACCGAGGACGAATGCGAGGAGACGTTCGGACCGAACTGGCCGGACGTCATCGAGCACGCCGTCGACGCAGCGGCCGTTCTGCACGACCGCTTCCGAGAGCTGCGTGCCGTGAGCGGCACCGTCGACAGCCGCCGCAGGCTCGCCGCGTGGGCGTGTGCCCGTGATGCGGCCTGGGCGGGTGGCCGGATCAAGTCGTGGTATCGGGCTCAGGACGCCGCATGGGAACGGTGCCACATGGACGAGCGGACACTGCGGGAGGACGAGCGGCTGTGCGCGGATCTCGCGACCGCCGTCCGTGATGCCGCGGCCGCGCTCGCAGTGGCCGATCTGGTCGGAACCGACGACTTCACGCGCTCACACTTCGAGACGTTGCTCGAGCCGTGGCGCCTCTGCTCACCCGACGGCGCTAGTACGCGGCCGCGAGCACTGCATCGGTGAACGCCCTCGGTAGACCCGGATGATCGTTCCTACTCAGGGCCGTCAGCGCCGCGAGAACGTTCGGGCCGCCGTCGGGCAGGAACCGGATCAACCCGTGCCGGGCGCAGTCCACCGCCACGGGCAGTAGCGCCGCCTGCGCCTCCTCGCCGCGCCCCGCCGCCCACAGGCAGCCCACCAGCAGCCGCGTCGCCTGCAGACCGGCCCTGCGCCGTCCGGTCCCGTCGAGTGTCCGCACCCACTCGCCCGCCCAGTCACAGGCGCGTTCGGTCTGCGCGGGGTCGCCCTGCGCCACGAGCAATCCGATGGCCGCCTGCTCCTCGAGTTGGGCCGTGGCCACCGCGATTCCGTCGGCCGGGGTCTGCCGCGTCTCCCGCACGACGGGGACGAACCCGGACGCCGGGGACAGCCCGAGGCGCACCCGCTCGGCGTCGATCGCGGCGCGCAACCGCGGCAGGGCGAACGTCTCGGCCGTCCGCGCACCCTCCTCGAGCCGGTCGGCCGCGGCCTCACGATCCCCGCGCACCGCCATGATGCGCGCCCCGAGGCAGTAATGCCGGATCATGAAATCCGCTGCGCCGCCGAGGGCCGCCGCGTCGAAGCTCTCGTTGAGCAACTCCTCCGCTTCGTCGATCCGGCCCTGCTCGTAATGGACCTCGGCGAGAAGCGCGCGTGTGAGCCGTGCATGCTGCGACTGCGTGTTGGCGGCCTCCCGGACCAGTTGGAACGCCTTGCGGTACAACTCCATCGCACCGCCGACGTCGAGTTGCTCGAACTTCGCGAGCCCGGCGAAGCAGTATCCGTATGCCACGGAGTACGGCCCGGTGTTCTGCCGGTGATACGGGGCCGCCCAGCTCTGCCGTCGGTAGGCGTCCTCGAACCGGAATTCGCAACAATCGACGAACGTCTCGATGAGCGCGGCCATCGACACCACGAACGGGTGACATTCCGCGGGCTGCGCGAGGCATTCGCCGACGAGGTCCCGCACGCCCTCGATGCGGTCGGCGGTCACCTCGATGTCGCCTTGCAGGACATCGGCTTCCACGCGGAGTTGCGCGGCGTGCGGCTCGGGCATCTCCCCACCGTCGAGTTCTTCGAGCGCGCGGGTCCGGGCGGCCTGCGCGAGTTCCAGGCGCTGCAGTTCGCAATTCGCCCAGCCGATGGTGAGCTGCAGTCGGGGGCTCGCGGCCACCAGATCGGCCGGCAGCTTCGCGATCAGGCAGAGCAGCGTCGACATCTGCGACCTGTCGAGCAGGTACAGGTCGTCCTCCTCGACCAGCGCCACCGCACGCTGCGGTTCACCCGCGGCGAGGAGGTGATCGACGGCCTCGCCCAGCAGGTGCCGCTCCCGGAACCAGTCGTGCGCCCGGCGGTGCAGATCCGTGATGCGTCCGGGGTGGTCCCGTTCGAGGCGCTGGTGCAGGATCTGGGCGAACAGGTGGTGGTAGCGGAACCACTGCCGGTCGTCCCCCGTCCTGCCGAGAAACAGGTCGCGGCCGGCGACCTGCTCGAGCTTCGCCTGCCCGTCCCGCACCCCGGCCAGCGCTGACGCCAGGTCTCCGCACACCCTGTCGGGGACCGACGTGGCGAGCATGAAATCGAGCATGTCGGGTTCGAGGGCGTCGAGCACGTTCTCGGCCAGATACTCGCCGATGGCGTCGGTGCCGGTCCGGAGTTGTTCGATGAGATTCTCCGGACTCCCGGCTTCCCGCAACGACAGCGAGGCCAACTGCAGCGCCGCGATCCAGCCGTCGGTCGAGTCCCGGAGCTGTTCGATGTCGGTGTCGTCCAGGGGCATCTGCACGCGGTCCGACAGGAAGCTCTGCGATTCGTCGAAGTCGAAAGCCAGTTCCCCGGAGTCAATTTCGTTCAGTTCGTCGAGAACCCGCATCCGGCCCAGCGGCAGCCCCGACCGGCTGCGGCTCGCCACGACGATCTTCAGGTGGTGGCAGCCGTTGTCCAGGAGGAATTTCATCGCGTCGATCGGGCCGGCGTCGGTGATCCGATGCCAGTCGTCGATCACGACGACCAGGGCGTCCTCACTGTCGTGCAGCCGGTTGATCAGGGTGGTGAGGACGAACCGCTCCACCATGTTCCCGTGTTCTTCGAGCGCTTGACCGAGTTCGCCGACCACCTCGGGGCGCACCCGCCGGATCGCCTCCACCAGATGGGACAGGAACCACACCAGATGGTTGTCGTCGCGATCGACGGTGAGCCACGCGACCGCGGTTCCGGTGTCGACCAGATCGTCGCGCCACTGCGCCACCAGGCTGCTCTTGCCGAACCCCGCCGGCGCGTGGACGAGAGTCAGCCTGCGGTCCCGGCCTGCCCGGAGTGCGGCGATGAGCCGTCGTCGCGGCACGAGCTGCCGGGTGGTGGTGGGGGGACGAAATTTCGTCACCGGTGCGGGTGGCGTCGGCGGCGTCCGCACGTTGTAGGGAAGTCCGGGACCACGGGAGCCGGTCGAGTCGCCGCCGCTGTCGTGGGGCCGCTCGGGTGCGCGCCGAATCGGGATGTACATGTCGTCGACGGTCAGGCCGCTGCTCCGCTCCACCGCGCGGAGCTCGTTGCCGAAGTCGGCGGCGCTCGCGGGCCTGTCCTCGACCGCCCGGGACATGGCGTGTTCGACGGCGCTGCACACGTCGGCGGGGATGCCGGCATCCCTCAGGTCCGGGACCGCCTGCGTGGAGATCCGCAGAAACTGGCCGACGACCTGTTCCCCGCTCCTGCGCTCGTATGCGGCATGGCCGGTCAACGCGCAGAACAGTGTGGAGCCGAGGCTGTAGACGTCGGATTCGACCGTGGGAGGCCGGCCTTCGAGCACTTCGGGCGCGGTGAACGCCGGGGAGCCGGTGATCGAGCCGGCCGCCGTCTCGAATCCACCGGAGACGCGGGCGATGCCGAAGTCCGTCAATTGCGGTTCGTCGTATTCGGTGAGCAGGATGTTCGCGGGTTTGACGTCGCGGTGCAGCATCCCGCCGCGGTGCGCGGTTTCGAGCGCGCCGGACATCTTGATTCCGAGCCGCAGCACGTCCTGCCAGCCGAGCGGGCCCGAACGCCGGATCTGCGCGTCGAGCGAACCGAACGAGTGGTACGGCATGACGAGGAACGGGCGCCTGCTCCTGGTGACACCGACCTGGTAGACGGCGACGATGTTCGGATGCCCGGACGTGCGGCCCATCGCCCGCTGCTCGCGCACGAACCTGGTCACGTTGTCGGGGTCGAGGTTCGACGTCAGGACCTTGACGGCCACGGTGCGGTCGAGATCTTCCTGCAGGCAGCGGTAGACGACACCGAACCCGCCGCGGCCGATTTCCACGGCTTCGTCGAACCCGGCGGCGGCCAGTTCCGTCGCGATCTCCGGCTCGCGCCGGGTTGCCCACGGATCGTCGTTCGCCATCGGCCTGCACCACCTCCGACACGCTCCACTCAGAATAGTCCGCGGCGGGTGCCCGACGAGTGGATGTGATGCGGTCAGTCGGGGGCTGCGGCCGGTGCCCCCAGCCGCGCCGACACACGTCTCGCGGATTCCGCGACGGTGCGTCCCAGCGTCTCGAGCATGGACTCGGGCACCCGGAACCGCGGCGCGGACAGCATCACGGCGGCCACCAGCACTCCGCGGTGATCGCGGACCGGCGCCGAGATGCCCACCTCCTCGATCGACGTCCGGCCGTCGTTGACGGCGTAGCCGCGACCCGAGATGCCGGCCAACTCGTCGAGGTACTCACCCCGCGACTCCCGTTCGTCGGGTCCGACGAGCAGCCGCCGGTCGAAGAGACGCTCGGTCTCCGCCCGGGGCATCTCGGCGAGGAACACCTGAATGGACGAACTCGCGTAGGTGTCGTACCGGGTGCCCACCGCGGCCGTGTGCTTCACCTGTTTGGGGCTGGGAATCTGTTCGACGACGACGGACTCGTGGCCGTTCCACACCATCAGCGCACTGGTCTCGCCGGTGCGACGCGTGAGCTCCTCCAATTCGGGGAGCGCGACCCGCCGCACGTCGAGGTTGGCCAGCAACGGGCCGGCCAGGGCGATGAGCCCGAGGCCGAGACGGTACCGGCCGGTGCCCTCGTCACGTTCGACGTACCCGGCCTTCTCCAGGGTGGCGAGCATGCGGGAGACGCTGCTCTTGTGCAGGTCGACCTTGCGTGCGATCTCGGTGACACCGAGGACCGGTTCGGCGATCGAGAAGGATTCGAGTACGCGGAGACCGTTGAGCAGGACCGACGGCGACGGCTTCGTGTCACCGTTCTGATCGACGTCGTCCACACTCATGTCCGCTGCGCTCCTTCGACTCGGCTGGTACGTCTGCCGACCCTGCCACACCTGTAGCAGGGTCGGCCTACCGGTCAGACGCCGAGGATGTTGCGTTCCGGCCCGAACGGGAACTTGGTGATGTTCTCGGCACCGTTCTCCCCGATCACGAGGATGTCGTGCTCGCGGTAGCCGCCGGCACCCGGCATCCCTTCGGGGACCATGATCATCGGTTCCATCGACACCACCATGCCGGGCTCGAGGACCGTGTCGATGTCCTCGCGCAGTTCGAGTCCGGCCTCGCGCCCGTAGTAGTGCGAGAGCACGCCGAACGAGTGCCCATACCCGAACGTGCGGTTCGGCAGCAGGCCCTCGGCCTCGTAGATCTCGTTCAACTCGGCCGCAATGTCCTTGCAGACCGCGCCCGGCTTGATCAGTTCGAGTCCGCGGCGGTGGACCTTGACGTTGACCTCCCACAACCGGAGATGCTCGGCCGACGGCTCCCCGAAGAAGAGGGTGCGCTCGAGGGCGGTGTAGTAGCCGGAGATCATCGGGAAACAGTTGAGCGACAGAATGTCTCCGCGCTCCACCCGGCGGCTCGTGGCCCAGTTGTGGGCGCCGTCGGTGTTGATGCCCGATTGGAACCACACCCAGGTGTCGCGCAGTTCGGCATGCGGGAAGGTGGCAGCGATCTCCCGGATCATCGCGTTCGACCCGGCGATCGCCACCTCGTACTCGGGGATCCCCTCGGTGACCGCCGCGCGGATCGCCTCACCACCGAGGTCACCGATCCGGGCGCCGTGCTTGATCAGTTCGATCTCTTCCGCCGACTTCACCATGCGCTGGCGCATCGTGGCCTTGGCGATGTCGGCGAACGTCATTCCCGGCAGGACCGCGGCGATCCGGGCCCGGACGTCGGGAGTGAGGTGGTCGTCCTCCACTCCGAGCACACCGCGGGAGACGCCCTGCTTCGCCAGCACCTGCTGCACCGCGTACTCGAAGTTGTCGCGCTGCCAATCCGTGTAGACGACGTTCTCCCCGAAGGACCGCCGCCACGGCATCCCGGCATCGATGTTGGCGGACACGGTGGTCGAGCCGTCCTGGGTGACGACCAGCGCGTACGGCCGACCGAACGCCGTGTAGAGGAAGTCGGAGTAGTAGTTGATGTTGTGGTAGCTGGTGAACACCGCGGCATCGAACCCGTTGTCCGCCATGTGCTTACGCAGGGCAACGAGCCTGCGGTCCATTTCCACGGGGGAGAACGTGGGAACGACCTTCTCGCCGTTGGGGATGCTCTTGATGCGCTCCAGGTTCATGATGTTCCTTTCGAGTTGCCGGCGGCATCGCGTGATGCCGCACTTCTGTGGGGGTACGGGTGGTCAGGCGTCGGCGAGGGGGCGACGGGAGGTTTCGCGTGCCATGAGCATCGAGCCCATCGCGACGACCGCGGCCGCGACGAGGTACCAGGCGGGGGCGAGGGGGCTGCCGGTGATCTCGATCAACAGGGTGGCGACGAACGGCGCCGTCCCGCCGAACAGCGCGTTCGCGGTGTTGAAGCTGAACGCGAAGCCGCTGTAGCGCACCTGGGTCGGGAAGATCTCGGACAGGAACGTCGGGAGGGTTCCGTCGTTCATGGTGAGGAACGCGCACAGCACGATCTGGATGAGGACCATCCCGGCGATTCCGGCGACGCCGAGCGCACTGAACAGCGGGACGGTGAACACGGCGAAGCAGATCGACGCCGCGATGAGAACTCGTTTGCGGCCGAAGCGATCCGAGAGCGCACCCATCCCGAAGATGAAGAAGATGTAGCAGGCGAGCGCGATCGACGCGGCGACGAAGGAGGCGGTGTGGCCGACGTGCAGCACCTCCGACAGGTACGTCGGCATGTAGCTGAGGATCAGGTAGAAACCGACGGCGTTGAGGCAGGTGACGCCGAACGCGATGAGGATCGCTCGCCGATGGTGGGTGAACAGGATCGACAGCGGGGCGTGGGACTCCACCGTCTGCTCCATCTCCCGGAACCTCGGGGTGTCCTCGAGCTTCAACCGGATGTACCGGCCGATCAGACCCATCGGGGCCGCGAGCAGGAACGGCAACCGCCAGCCCCACCCCTCGAGTTGTTCCGTCGACAACACCGCGGTCAGCAATGCCGCGATCAACGAACCGAACAGGAGTCCGGCGGCCGTGGACGCGGGCACCACGCTCGTGAACAGTCCCCGTCTGCGGTCCGGAGCGTACTCGGCGAGGAAGGCAGAGGCGCCCGCGTACTCACCGGCCGCGGAGAATCCCTGCACCATCCGGACCAGCAGTAACAGGACTGGCGCGAAGTATCCGATCTGGTGGAAGCCGGGAATGAGGCCGATGCAGAACGTCGACACCGACATGATGAGGATCGACAGAGACAACGCCGTGCGACGCCCGACCTTGTCGCCGAAATGACCCCAGACAAGGCCGCCGATCGGCCGGATGACGAACGAGATGGCGAAGACGGCGAACGTCGCCAGCAGGGCCGTCGTCGGCGCGGTGTCCGGGAAGAAGACCGTCGCGATAACCGTTGCGAGATAGCCGTATACGGCGTAGTCGAACCATTCGACGAAGTTGCCGACGAAGCTCGCCGCGATGACCCGCCGGAGGACACCGGGCGCGGGATCCACCACCGCGCCCCCGTCCGTCTGCGTCGGGGCCGAGGGCGAATTGAGATCTTGGGCCATGCCCACTCCTTCTCGGTGCGTCGGCACTCGTCGACTGCGACTACGAGTATCTGTTGCTGTCAGTGCAACCATGATTCGTTCAGTGACGATATTGTGTGCGCCGTCACATGTCAACAGGTTGTCGAATCAAGATGCGTTCACATGATTGCAACGCTGTTGCACCCAGAGGTGTGCGATTGCTCGGTCTACGGCGCGCAGCCTCTCCGGCGCGCGGTCAGAGCGCGCCGGTGTCGATCACACCGCCGAGGTAGAGGCGGGTCGCCAGGTGCACGGCGGCGAGCCGCGGCGAACCCGTCGGATCCTCGCCGAGCAGCGCGAAGATCTGATCGAGCCGTTGGTACAGCGTCTGGCGCTGCACGTGCAGCCGGCCCGCCGCCTCGGTCTTGTTGCATCCGCATTGCAGGTAGACGTCCAGCGTCTCGATCGAGCGGCGCGCACGCTCCGGTCCGGCCGCGAGCAGCGGACCGAGCAGTTCCCGGACGAACGACGACAGCAATTCCGGATCGCCGATACGCCGGCCGAGTCGTTCGATCGCGAGTTCCGCGGCGTCCACCACCGCGTCGGCGATGCCCAGATCGACGGCGAGGTCGAGCGCGAAGCGCGCCTCCGACATCGTGTGCGGCAGTCCGACCACACCCGTGACCGCCGGTCCCACCGCCACCCGCGCCGGTTCGGTTCGCGGTGTCGCACGCAACGATGCGACCACTGCGTCGCGGGAACCGGCCCGGTCCCCGGACCGCAGCACGACGATCGCCTGTAACTCGTCGCCGACGGTCGCCGACACCGTGGTGACCGACAGCCGATGCAACGCGGCATCGACGGCGGCGAGAGCGCCCGGCCCGTCGACCGAACGTCCCACGACCCCGACGTACGAATCCACTTCGGCCAGTCCCGCCGCCCGTGCCGCCGCGACCAGCCGCTCCGGGGCCGGATTCGGCTGGCAGGCGATCCGCAGCAGCGCCTGCGACGCGCGGGCCGCAGCAGAGGGCGGAAAGGAGCGCAGCAGGGAGATCGCCAGTGCTGCGGGCGCGCGCTCGACGATCGCGTCCGCGGTGACGCGATCGACCGGATTCCGGGGAGACACCACCAGCGTCGCCACGCTGACACCCTGAACGGACACCGGCACGGTCACCGCGTCCGGACCGGCGATCTCGTTCCCGTGGGCGGCGATGACGTCGCCGGCGGCGCCCACGAGCGCCAGGTCACCGGGCGAGAGTCGCGCGAGCACCCCGAGCAACTCCCCCGGCCCACCCCCGCGCGCCAACTCCTCGGACAACGCGTGCGCGACAGCATCACCTCGCCGCAGTCGCTGGACCGATTCGTTGACCAGAAGGCCGTTGATCGCCTCGGCCACCTGCACGAACGGTACGACACCCCGCAGTTCGACTACCGGCAAGCCTGCCTCCGACGCCTCCGCGATCAGCTCCGCCGGGATCTGCGGCAGTTGCGGCCCCGTCTCGATGGCCACCCCGGCGACGCGGCGGGCCGACAGTTCCCGCACGTATCGCCGAAGTCCGTTCGGATCGGCGGACGCGAGCGCGAACCCGCCGGTCAGCAGCAATTCTCCGCCGCGGAGCAGGTGCGCGATGTCGATGACCTCGCTCGAGTGCACCCAGCGCACCGGCCGGGACAGCAGGTCCGCGCCGGCCCGCACGACGGGCAGACCGGCGGCGAGGCTCGGGTGCGCGAGCACGTCGGCTAACGACAGTGACATGACATTCCGTTCATTCGCGGCCCCGTCTTGTTGTCAAAGTGTAAATGGTGTGATGTGGGTCACTCGCCGCATGATGGGTATTCCCACATGGCCTCACAAAGGAGTCCGATGGCCACCGACAAAATCGCGGACAGTCCCAACCTCCACGACATCGAAGACGTACTCCAACCCATCCCCGAAGAAGCACGCACGACCCGCGTGTCCGGCCAGTTCTGGATCTGGGCGGGCGCGAACATCGCACCCATCAACTGGGTTCTCGGCGCCCTCGGCATCGGGCTCGGCCTGGGTCTGCGTGACACACTCATCGTCCTGATCGCCGGAAACATCGTAGGCATGGCACTTTTCGGCGTTTTCGTCCTCATCGGCCAGCGTACGGGTGTCACCGGCATGGTGTTGTCGCGGGCGGCGTTCGGCCGCCGCGGCGCCTATCTGCCGGCTGCCATCCAGGCGTGCCTGGCGGTCGGATGGTGTGCGGTGAACACCTGGATCGTGCTCGACTTGGTCATGGCCCTGCTCGGAAAACTCGACGTGGTCGACCCGCACGAGCGCAACCTGGCGGCGAAGGTGCTCGTCGGCGCAGTGATCATGACGATCCAGGTCACCATCGCGTGGTTCGGCTACCGCGTCATCGCCTCGTTCGAACGCTGGACGGTTCCGCCGACGCTGGCGGTGCTCGTCCTCATGTCCGTCGTCGCATGGTTCCACCTCGACATCGACTGGTCCTACGCCGGACCCACCGGTGAAGTCCTGCACGGCGGCGCCCGGATCGCGGCGATGTCCACGGTGATGACCGTCATCGGAATCGGCTGGGGCATCACATGGTTCACCTATGCCTGCGACTACTCGCGGTTCGTGAGCCGGACGGTGCCCCGGCGCAAGCTGTACCTGACCAGCGCCCTCGGTCAGTTCGTTCCGGTGGTCTGGCTCGGAGTGCTCGGTGCCAGTCTCGCCACCACCAACGGCTCGGTGGACCCGGGTGAACTGATCGTGTCGAACTTCGGCGCGCTGGCGCTGCCCGTTCTGTTCCTGGTGATCCACGGACCCATCGCCACCAACATCCTCAACATCTACACGTTCTCGGTCGCCGCGCAGGCCCTCGACATCAAGGTGCCTCGTCGCAAGCTGAACCTGCTGGTCGGCGTGTTCGCCCTGTTCGCCGTCGTCTTCTTCATCTTCCAGTCGAGCCTGGCCACCGTGCTGGAGACCTGGCTGGCGGCGATCGTGGCCTGGATCGCGAGCTGGGCCGGCATCATGCTCGTCCACTACTTCCGGGTCGAGAAGCGGCAGATCGACGCCCGGCGGCTGTTCGAACCGGTCGGATCGCGCAGGCTGCCCGACGTCAACTGGACCACGATGGGATGCTTCGCCGCGGGCATCGCCGCAACGTGGCTGTTCATGTACGGTGCCACGAGCCTCACCCAGGGTTTCGCGGCGCGAGCACTCGGCGGACTCGACCTGTCCTGGCTCGCCGGCGGCGCAGTGGCCGCCGCCCTCTACGCAGCCCTCGGCCCGCGGGCGCACCGCCCCTACCGGACCGCGGATCGACACCCGACACGGTCGGCCGAATCTCCCGACGTCCTCACCGGCAACTGACCCCCGACACCCAGGAGCACACCATGACCAACGACTTCGTCTGGCCGCAGGGCCACACCGCGGCCGCCGCCTTCACCTTCGACGTCGACGCCGAATCCTGCGTCCTCGCCCACGATCCCACGTCGGCGAACCGGATGTCGCTGATGAGCCACCAGTCGTACGGCCCCCGCGTCGGGGTGCCCCGCATCCTGCGAGTGCTCGAACGTCAGGGCATCCACGCGACGTTCTTCGTGCCCGGATTCACCGCCGAGTGCTACCCCGACACGGTGCGCGCCATCATCGACGGCGGTCACGAGGTGGGGCACCACGGGTACCTGCACGAGCCCATGAAGGGGCTCGACGCCGCGACCGAGGCACGGTACCTCGACCGGGGACTCGACGCGCTCGAAGCGGTCGCGGGGATCCGCCCCGTCGGCTATCGCGCCCCGTGGTGGGAAATGAACTGGCACACACCCGAACTCCTCGCCGAACGCGGGTTCGTCTACGATTCGAGCCTGCTCGACGGAGACAAGCCCTACCTGATGGCGACCAGCCCGGAATCGAAGCGCACACTGATCGAGATCCCCGTCGACTGGGCACTCGACGACTGGGAGCAGTACGCTTTCTACCCGGGTGTCACCGGCAGCGGCGTCATCGAAAGCCCCGCCAAGGTGCTGGAGATGTGGACTCTCGAAGCCGAGGCCCACTACGCCGAAGGCGGCTGCTTCGTCCTCACCAACCACCCCTTCATCTCCGGCAGACCCTCCAAGGCGATGGCGTTGGAACGTCTCATCGAGAACGTGAAGTCGATGGACGGAATGTGGGTGACCACCCTCGGGGACATCGCGGCACACGCCCAGCGCGTCTGCAGCGAACCCTTCGTCCACACCCGATTCGAGATCCCCACCTTCCCCGACGTCCAGATCCGACGGACTCCGCAGGCTCCGGTCACCGTCCGTTCGGAACGGTGAGGTGACCTCAATCGTCGACCGTCACCCCGCACTTGGTGGCGAGCGTGGCGAGATCGTATTCGTACCCCTGACCCACCGCGCGGAGACGCCACCGCCCGGCCCGACGGTAGATCTCGGCGAAGTGCATCGTCCGTTCGCTCGTGCCGGCGTCCAGTACGAATGATGCGATCGTGTGGTCCGGAGCGTCCACGGTCACCGAGATCGGACCGAGTTCGCCGAAGGTGCGGTCGCCACCGATCGCAGCCGATACGGACAAACACTGGTAGTCGGAGTGCAGAGCAGCCAATTCGATCCGCACTCCTTGCTCACTACTGCCGTCGCAGGACAATTCCACAGTGCCGTCCGCACTCGTCGGCGAGTTGTAGAAGAGGAAGTCCTCGTCGCAACCGACCCTGCCGTCTTCGCCGAGAAGAAACGCGACCACATCCACGTCGAACGCATCGTCCGTGGTGTGCGCGCGCCATGACGCGTTGACCGTCAGCGATGTCGTCTGTGGCGGTAGGTCGATCACCTCTCCGCGTGCGAGTAACGGTGCCACCCATTGAAACGGCGGTCGGATCGGCTCGCGGGTCGCCACTGCCTCGACTGGCGGCACCTGCTCGGGCGGTGCCGCCGGGTCGAGTGCGGAATTCACATCGGCGGTCGTGAGCAGTGGCAGCTGACGAGCCGACACTCGGTCCATACGGGGATCGAGTTCACCACCGTCGAGAACGAGGACCTCGGTGACCCCTGCAGACAGGTTTACCGAGGGCTTGGCACCCAATTGCACTATGCGGGATCGCATCAGAACGGAGTCCGAGTGCGAGCCACCGACGATGAGCACTCTTCTTCCGTGCCAGGGCTTCTTGGAGGCGGCGGTTGTCGCAGGTCGAGGCTGAGGAACTTCCGACGGTGCCACAGCCGCCGTCGGCTCACCCGGAGACACGTGAAGCAACATTTCACCGAGCTGTAGCTCGGACAGGATGGGAATCCCCTCTGCCACTGCGCGGCGCACCTTTGCATTCAACGAGTGCCGGTCGTTGCAGACGACGACACTCGTCTGGCGGCTGAACGAATTCATGACGTCCAGGCCGGCGTCGGTCAGACGTGCGGCGAGCGAAAGGCGAGGAATCTCTGTGCTGCCACTGATCACTATTTTCATGCCCTGGACCAGTCCCACCCCAAGATCGAGCCGACCCGGATTCCGCCACAGACACTCCACGCGCGGAATGCGGTCGGGATACACAGGCCGCCGGTCGATGCACCCTACGACGGGAAGAGGAAGCCTGAGGGACTCGGCCAGCGAGGCGCTGTGCGCGAAGACCTCCGTCAACACGAGGGCGTCGTCGTAGGCGTCGTGAGCCCGGTTCTGACGAACCTTCCAGTGCGCGGCGAGAGTCGACAACTTGTGGTTCGGGACGTCGATCTCGAGGCGACGCGAGAGGGCGAGGGTGCAGAGCCTGTGCTGTGTCGGCATCGTCAGCCCGGCCCGACGTGCCTCGGCGTCGAGAAAGCCGTAATCGAACGACGCGTTGTGCGCGACCAATGTCCTGCCGTCGAGGAGGTCGAGCAAGTCTTTGGCGACATCTTCGAATCGAGGCGCCCCCGCGAGGCGTTGAGGCGTCAAATTGTGGATATGGACGGGCCCCGGGTCGCAGCCTGGGTTCAGCAGCGTCACCAACTCACGCTCTACCGAACCGTCTTCACGCAACGCCAACGCCGCGAGGCTGAGCACACGATGCGTGGACGAACGAAGACCGGACGTCTCGACGTCGACGACAACCCAGCGGTGTCCGGTCGGCAGCCGCACCGGCCGGGTCATGGTCGAGGAGGCAGATGACAGCACAGAGCGACTATAGGGCCCGGTCTCCGCCGTTCGGTTCGACGACACGGGAATCTTCGGAACACATCCAGACCAGCGGGGATTTCTGGATAGTTTTTCGTTCAAGTACAGGTTGAGATCCTGTCATTCGAGTGAATGACAGACAGGACTATTGCGCCTCAACGACTTTCGAATATCGGCACCACTGGCTACCATTCTCCTCACACTGAATAGATCGCCCGTCGTGGCGTTTCTCGACCATTCCGTGTAAGTCACACACCACCCCTGAACGAGGTAAATATGAAGGCTCGACGGCTATTCTTCGGCGTCCTCGGCTGTGCCGCCATCTCGATGGCAGCCGCGCCCTCCGCACAGGCGGCGACGATCTTCGATTTCCTGCCACCGGAGATTGCGTCCCTGATCCCGAGCGGTTCGGCCGACGCCGTAAATCCCCTCCTGCCGCCCGAGCCCGCCGCTCCGGCAGCCCCGGCACCCGCACCGCAGGTCGCGCCGGCTCCGCAGGTGGCGCCGGCTCCGCAGTCAGCGCCCGCGCCGCAGGCTCCCGCGCCGCGGGCCGGGTACAAGAACTGCACCGAGGCACGCAACGCCGGTGTCACACCGATCTACCGCGGCCAGGACGGTTACGCGCCGCACCTCGACCGCGACAACGACGGCATCGCCTGCGAGTAGTCGATCTCCGGCGCGCCGTGCCCGCAGACGCACCCCTTCTGTGCCCACGCACCCCCTATTCCGGCCCGAGAACGGGTGCGGCTGCCGAGAAGGGGTGCGTCTGCGTCAGCCCAGCCGGTGTCGCGATTCCCCGTGCGGCACAGTGCGCTCGGCACTATGTTCGGCGGTGACGGTGCAGGTTTCTACGCGAGGGGGCAGTCCGGCATGAGCAGGACACATTTCACGGTTCGGATACTGGGCGCAGTGACGCTGGCGGGAGGTGCCGCACTCGCCACGGGCGCGGGCACCGCCGCGGCGGACCCGCTCACCGAGATCAACGGCTGCACCATCGTGGCGAATCCGACGCCCGACGATCGCACCACGTGCCCGGGCGCCGATCTCAGTTTCGCAAATCTGGCCGGCGTGAACCTGAGCTTCGCCGATCTGTCGGGCGCGAACCTGAAACGGGCGAACCTCACCGGAACCAATTTCGCTGCCGCGAATCTGTCGTACGCCGATCTGAGCGACGCAGACATCACCGGCACGAACTTCACGGATTCGCAGCGCAACGCGGTGATCCTGTACAGCACGGACATCAACATCTTCGGCACGATCGTCGGCGACATGAACATCACCACCGAGCCCGAGTGGTCGACCGAGGCCCACGAGCGGGCACTCGCCTCGGTCGTCCCGGTGACACCGCCGCCGCCCGCCCCGTAACTCACCCCTGACTGACCACCCGGGCTGCGCACTGCGCGGTCCGGGTTTTGGCATGCCTGCACCCCTTGACATTGGATACTATCACTATCCATTATTAGATAGTCCCGATATCCAGTCTTGGAGGCATCCGATGACGACGATCGAACCCGCCCGTTCCACTCACCACCACGACGGCGAACTGGTGGTCTTCCTGATCGGGATGACCATCAACCGGCCGTGGCGACCCGACCTGTGGCTGCCGGCATTTCTGGCGATGCCGACGATGCTGCGGGAACTGGCCGAAGACGCCGAGTCGGGCCTGATGGGCTACCGCCTGACGTTCGGATGGCGCGGCCCGACGGTGATTCAGTACTGGAACTCCGTCGACAAGCTGTACGCATACGCAAGCGACGGCAACGCGAAGCATCGACCGGCATGGGCCGCGTTCAACCGGCGGGCCCGCAAGGCACCCGGCGCGGTCGGCGTCTGGCACGAGACCTATCCGGTGAGCCGCGCCGAGTCGGTCTACGTCGGTACGCCGGCGATGGGCCTGGCACAGGCCACCGCCCGCGTCCCCGTCTCACAGAAGTTGAGCCGCGCCCGAAACCGGCTGTCCCACAGCGATAACACCCACGAACACTGATCGACATTTCAGGAGAGGATCAGGGAACCCCTGATCGCCCTCGTTGCCGTCACCCTGATACTCCGCGCCGCAGGTGCCGCCGGGGTACGCCGGTTCCGGCCGTGGCCCGTTGCCCTACGGGGTGGACTCGCGGCCATGTTCACACTGACCGGCATGGCCCACTTCGTCGGGATGCGAGCCGAGCTCATCGATATGGTCCCGCCTGCCCTGCCGAATCCCGGACTGCTGGTGACCGTCACCGGCGCACTCGAACTCGCGGGCGCCGCAGGGCTCCTGATCCCCCGCACCCTCCTGCAGATCGTCTTCCTGTCGGCCACCCTCGCCGTCGTGATCTCGTCGGCACGCAACCGTGCTACCGAATCACCCTCCGCAGCCCGCTCGCCCGCAGGACCCGGCGTTGCACGCCCGCCCGCACCGCGTCCTCCGCTCCGATGATTCGCACGTGCTTCCGCGCACGGGTGATCGCGGTGTACAGCAATTCCCGGGTCAGCAGGGAGGATGCCGCACCGGGCAGTATCACGGTCACCGTGTCGTACTGGCTGCCCTGACTGCGGTGAATCGTCATCGCGTACACGGTCTGCACGGCGGCGAGGTGCGTCGGATGTAACAGGAACGGTTCGGTGCCCCGCAGGAAGGCGGCCGCGAGTTCGTCGTCGCGCCGCACGATCACCCCGGTGTCGCCGTTGTAGATCTTCGTGTCGTGATCGTTGGCGGTCACCATCAGCGGCTGGCCCGGATACCAGCGATCGGGGTCCAGTCGCTGCCCTGTCGCCGCGCCGATCCACTCCATCGCCTGCCGCGCCCACCACTGCACGCCGTACGGACCCTCCCGGTGCGCACACAGCAACCGGTGTGTCTCCGAATGCTGCAGTGCAGCAGCCGCATCGCCCAATTCAGCGGCGCCGGTGACCGCGGCCGCCGTACCCACCACATCCGACCGCAGCGCGTCGAGGTCGTCCGGATCGTGGAACGACACGTCGGGGGCACCCTCGCCGCGCAGGATCTCGATCACGCGGTCCTCGTGCCCGTCTCGCACCGCGACCGCCAGTTTCGCGATGCCGCCGCCGAACCGGCGTCCACGGCTGAGCCGGACCACCCCGCCGCGCAGCCGGTCGCGCTCGCCCACACTCAGGGACGCTTCGAGGGGGTCGTCCGCGGCGTCCAAGTCGTCTCCGACCACCCGCGCGAGCACCGGATTCTCGGTTCCCGAGACGGGCCGCCCCACCAGATCCGAGAGGACGGCACCCGCATCGACGGACGTCAGCTGATCCGGATCACCGACGAGCACCAGGTGCGTGTCGGGGCGGACGGCCTCGAGAAGCCGGCACATCATCGTCAGCGACACCATCGACGTCTCGTCGACGACGATCACGTCGTACGGCAGGTGATTGTTCGCGTTGTAGCGGAATCGGCTGCCGCGCCCCCGCTGCCACCCCAGCAGCCGGTGCAGCGTCATCGCAGCCAAGTCGGGCGGCAACCCGAGTGCGTCGGCCTGCTCCTGCACCGCCTCCTGCAATCGCGCCGCGGCCTTGCCAGTGGGGGCGGCGAGCGCGATGCGCCGCCTCGGTCCCGGTTGCCTCGCCAGCAGCGCCAGCACCCGGGCGACGGTGTGCGTCTTGCCCGTTCCCGGTCCGCCGACCACCACGGACGTCCACTGCGTGGCGGCCACCGCGGCGGCGATCCGTTGCCGATCCGGTGACGGCGACGGCGCCCCGACGTCGTACTGATCGCGGAACAGCGCGTCCAACCCGTCTCGCAGCGCCTGCTCGTCGACGAGCGGATGCCCGACGGAACGCTGGTCGAGCACCCGCCGGATGGTCGATTCCTGCCGGAAATACCGGTCGAGATACAGCAGCCCACCCTCCGCGGTGTCGACGAGCCGCAGCGGTCGCAGCGGGCCCGCCGCGCCACCCGTGACCAGGGGGCTCCGGCGCAGTGCCTCGACGACGGTCGAGTCGTCCGGCCAGGGCAGCGCGTCGAGATCGACCTCGGACTCCTCGTCGACCGTCACCTCCCGGATCCGCGTCAGGTCCAGGCACACCGAACCGGCCCGCACCGCGCGGACCGCCAGCGCCGTCGCCAGCACGACGTCTTCCGAGGGTTCACCGCCGAGCGCCGACAACCGCAACGCGACGTGCACGTCCGCCGCGGCGAGCACACCGGCCTCGTTGAACAGCCGCAGCCGCCCCTTGCCGCGCTGCGCCACCTGCACCTCAGTCATGGCGTCCCCTCGGGCTCGGTGGCCGACCCGGACAGCAGATCGGACAGTTCGGTGATCAGCGCGGCCGGGGGTGCCCAGTCGAAGACACCGCAGCCGGGCGGGGTACCGGGGCCGACCATTCCACGAACGAACAGGTACTGGACCCCGCCGAGGTGCACCGCCGGATCGTAATCTGGTTGCCGCCAGCGCAGGTAGCGATGCAACGCAACGGAATACAGCAGCGCCTGCAGCGGGTAGTGTGCCCGCAGCATTTCGGCGGCCATGCTGTCGCGGGTGTAGTGGGCGGTGGTCAGCTCCCCCTGCGCGAGGCGGTTGGTCTTGTAGTCGACCACGACGTACCGCGGCCCGGGCAGCCGCAGCACGGCGTCGATGCTGCCGGTGAGGTATCCGCGCAGCGGCGTCGGTTCGAGGGTCTGCACGGCGTCGGAATACGACCGCAGCGGGTCGTCGTCGGGCAGGTGCGTCCGGAGCAGTCTGCCGACACCGTCGAGCATCACGGTCGGTGCCGGCGTGTCGCCGCCGGCGAGGGGCAGCTCGAAGTCGAGTTCCGCCAACAGGTCCGCGGGGGCGAGGTCGGCGAGTGTGTGACCGGCCCCCGCACCGAGAGGAGTCCGCAGCACCGGGACCAGTGCGGTGGCCAGCTGAGCCGGATCGATGTCCGAGAGCGTCGACGCGATCACGTCGCGGCAGCACCGCAGTACTTCGTCGTCCAGATCGGGCGCTGCCGTGTCGACGATCTCGAAGACGGCGTGGACGAGCGTGCCGAACGTCGCTCCGCCCGGCAAGTCGTTCATCGTCGACGGCACACCGGTGGTGACGTCGGCGGGGGCCTGCAGCGGTGGCTCGTCCGGCTCGTCCGTCTTCTCGTCGACCTCCGCCTCACTCCCGACGGCGGGCGCGTCGTGCGCGGACGCGGTCAACGCCGAATACGACGTGCGACGCCAGCGCGTGTCGAGCAGCCGGCGGAACCGCGCGGCCTCCAGGTCTCCCCTGGGTTCTCGCTGCGGGGTCCACCCGACCCGTGCGATCGGTTCCGACCCCACCGCCTCGACCGTCACCGTCTCCGGCGCCGCCGAACCCCACTCCGACAACCGTTCCGCGACAACCGGATCCTCGGGAACAACGGCCTTCTGCGGGACCTCACGCTGCCCGGGCCGACGCCCCAGAATCATCCGGTGCAGCGGCCCGTCCGCCGTCGTGAACCCCGGCGCCCACCACACCACGAGCCCGCACATCGCCCGGGTGACCGCGACGTACAGCAGCCGGAGTTCCTCCCCCGCCTCTTCGGCGTCGTGCCGGTTCCTGCGGTCCGCGTAGCCGGGGCTACCCGGACCACCGACGTCGAGGATGCGCCGACCGTCGTCGTCGTGCAGGAGCAGTTTGCTCGGCTTCGAGATCTTGGCGGCGTCCCAGGCGTAGGGCAGGTAGACGAGCGGGAATTCGAGGCCCTTGCTGGCGTGGACGGTCGCGATCTGCACGGCGGCGGCGTCGCTGTCGAGTCGCCGGCTGCGGTCCACCCCGCCCGAGGTCGGGTCCTTCATCCGTTCGGTCAGCCAGCGGGTGACGGCCGTCAGACCGAGCGACTGCTCGACGGCGGCGCTGTTGAGCAACTGCGCCACGTGCCGCAGATCGGTCAGGGCCCGCTCTCCCGCCGCGACCCGGAGCAGTCTCGCCTCCAGGGCGGCGACCGCGGACAGTCGTTCGAACAGTGCCGCGAAACCGGACTGCGCGAACACCGCGCCGAGTTCGCGCAGCAGGCCCCCGACCTCCGCGACGATGTCGTCGCCGCGGGCGTCGAGTTCTTCGGCCGAATGTCCGAGCAGCGGGGTGAGCGCCGCCAGCCGCACCCGGTCGGCGCGGTGCGGTTGCTCGATGGCCTGCAGGATCCAGAGCCAGTGCAGCGCAGCGGGAGTGGTGAAGACACTGGCCCCGCCGGCCAGCACGGACGGCACCCCCGCCCTGTCGAGGGCGTCGTGGACCAGGGCGATCTGGGCGTTGGTGCGCACCAGCACGGCGATGTCGCCGGGTTCGACGAGCCGTGGGCTGCCCCCGACGTCGAGCGTCGCACCGCCGTCGAGGAGGGCGACGATGTCGGCGGCGAGGTCGGCGGCGATCCGCTTCCGGAGCGGCGCCACCCCTGGATACCCCGATTTGTTGAGTGGACCTGCGCCGGTCCGGGGAAGGTACCGCAGTCGCAGCGGCGCGGCGCCCGTGAGCCGCGACTTCGATCTCGCACCGTCGACACGGTGCACCACGATCTCGGGATGCCCGAGCGCGGCGCCGCCGTGGAGGTATTCGAGGCCGTCGAGCAGTTCCTGATCGCTGCGCCAGTTGGTGGTCAATTCCTGGTGCCGGTCGGCCGACCGCACCGCGTCGAGATAGCTGAGCACCTCAGCCCCGCGGAAGGCGTAGATGGCCTGCTTCGGATCGCCGACGAGCACCAGTGTTCCGTTGCCGTGGAAGGTCCGGCGCAGAATGTCCCACTGCAGCGGGTCGGTGTCCTGGAACTCGTCGACGAGGACGACGCCGTACCGTTCGCGGACGCGCCGGCAGGCCGCCGCACCGTGTGCGGGGTCGCTGAGGACGCGGTGCAGGAGCATCGGCAGATCGTCGAAATCGCGCAGCCCGACCGCGCGTTTGCGCCGCTCGACCTCGGCGCGCACCGCCTCGGCGAACGCCACCCGTTCCCCGGCCGGGGTTCCTCGCGCGTCTTCGGGGGCGAGCACGGCCTGCGGGTCGAAGATGGCGGCCCGAGCGGCGGCGGTGGCCTCGGCCGGAGTGAACGGCGCGACCTCGACGCGACTGTAGGCCCGCAGGTACAGGTCGTCGATCACCTCGGTCGTGAGGTCGTCGGCCGCCTCGACCAGCACCGTGTCGGGGTCGCGCTCGCCGGCGATGCCGAGCCCGTCGAGCATGCGCTGGCAGAAACTGTGTGTGGTGACGATGGTGGCGGCGTCGAAATCCGACAGTGCCTGCAGCAGGCGCCGGCGACGCACCGTCACCTCATCGGCGTCACCGTCGGCGAGGTGCCGGATCAGGTGATCCGCGCTCAGGCGCGCCGCCGCCGGATCAGCCAATGCGGCTGCGGCCGAACCGAATCGCTCACGGGTTCGTTCGCGCAACTCCTGCGTCGCGGCCCGGCTGAACGTGACCAGCAGCAGCTGCGACAGGGCCACCGCACCCTCGGCGACGAAGCGGGCGGCCAGACCGACGATTGCGTACGTCTTGCCGGTGCCGGCGCTCGCCTCGAGCACGGTCGTCCCCTCCGGCAGCGGGCCGAGGAGGTCGAATCCGCCCGCGCCGGTCACGGCTGTGCCATCGTCTCGGCGGTGAGCAGCGGCGCCCACAGTTGCCGCGCGTAGTTCTCGATGGTCACCGAATCACCGAGCACGTCGAGACCGGGAGACGCCCCGTACACGTAGGTGATGTGCCGGTCCCGTGAATCACCGAAATCACTGGTCCACTCCTTCCGGGCCGCCTCGATCGCCTCCTCCACACTGCTGCCGCCGTACCGTCGTTCGGCGTATGCCGCCGACGCCCCCGTGGCGATGGGCAGCGGTGCGTGCAGACCCCGATCGCGCAACTCGACGAGGCGCACCAATTCCTCCACCGGGTTCTCCGGCGCGGTGAGGGTCGAGCGCCACGCCGGACGGCTGTACGCACCCCGGCCGGTTGTGACGGCGGTCCACTCGGTTCCACCGTCGGAGGCCGCCACTGCCAGCAACTGCGCCCACGCGGTGAGCCGATGCTTCGGCCCCAACCTCGAATACGTGGTGCTCGCGATCACCGATCCGTGCACACCGCCGACCGTCCCGGTGAGCCGGCGACCCGAACCGAGGTCGACATCGACGTCGACGGATTCCGCACGGCCCACGTGCACCGACCCGCTGACGGCGACGAGCGACTCCACCGCGTGCTCGATTCCCCCCAGCACCGACTCCCCCAAAGCGAACGGCGGCAACGTCCCCCGGCGCCACTCCGCGGCGCGGAAGTCGCCCAGCTCGACCCCGGCCAGCCTCGCGACGAGCATCCGCTGGCCCAGATCCCAGCGGGCCAGCGGATCGGGCACGATGTCCAGCGCGTCGGCGAGGTCCTCGTCCACGTCGGGAACCCGCAACCCGAGCCGTTGCCGCAGAAACGCCTGCGTCGGGTGCACCAGGAACGCGATGAGTTCGGCGAGATCGACGTCCTCCACCGGCGGCGGCACCAGCGGCGCCGGCAGGAACCCGGGCTCCGGCTCCGGCGGATGCTGCGCGGCGCGGGCGCCCGCCAGCGCGCCCCGATCGAAGCTGAACGGACGCTCCGGCCGAAAGTTCCGGGCATCGAACGGCTGCAACGGATGCCGGGTCACGATACCCGGGAGAGCGTCACGCCCGACCGTCGCGGCCACCGCGTCGAGGAGCTCGGACAGCGGGATCGCCGGCGGCCGGATCATGCCGCTGACGGGGTCGGCGCCCGTGTAGAACAGCAGCAGCTTCTCACTCGCGGACATCACGGCGTCGAGCAGCAACTGCCGATCCTCGCTCCGCGGGTCACGTTCGCCGAGAAGCGGATTGCGGGACAGCACGTCGTCGCCGTCCACGCTCACACCCCGCGGGAACACTTCGTCGTCGAGACCGAGGAGAACGACGACGCGATGCGGCACCGACCGCATCGGGACCATCGTGCACACCGTCAGCTCCCCCGTGCGGAAGTTGGCGCGGGTGGGACGGCCCGCGAGCCGGGTGGCCAGCATGGCGCGCACGTCCGACAGTCGCAGGACCGTGTCGCCGCCGTGCTCCATCGCGGCCCCGAGTTCGCGTCGCGCCTGCGCCAGCTGCCACGTGTCGGCGGCGGAGACGTCGACGAGAAGGTCCAACGCCCGGGTGAGGGCGCTCGACCACGCCGCGACCGACTGCGGACCGCCGAGCCCCCGCAACGCGACGTCGAGCCGGTCGACGAACTCCGCCAGCCGCCCGGTGAGGTCGATGTCGTTGCTGTCGACGTCGTCGAGCGGCAGTGCCAGGGCGAGCCATTCGCTCTCCGACTCGTCGGCGGCTGCGCCGAGCAGGATGCGGTCGAGTGCGGTGGTGAACGTGTTCTGCGGAAAGTCGCCGAGACCGAACGCGGCGCGCTGCCGCGGTCCGATTCCCCACCGCGCGCCCGTCGCCGAGGCCCACTCCCGGATTCGTTCGAGGTCGTCGTCGCCGAACCGGAACCGCCTGCGCACCGGGGCGGCCGCCGACAGGTCCAGCACCTGACTCGCCGTGACCCGCGCGTCGGCCAGCTCCAGCAGCGTCGACACCACGCCGAGGACCGGATTGGTCTGGTGCAGCGCACGATCCGCGAGCCGGACCCGCAGCCGGTGGCCGGGATGGCCGAGCACGTCCTGCCCGAACGCGGCGCGGATCAGCGGCGCGTACGACTCGACGTCGGGGCACATGACGAGCACGTCGCGCGGCTCGAGACTCGGATCGTCCTCGAAGAGATGCAGCAGGCATTCGCGCAGGACCTCCACCTGGCGTGCCGGGCCGTGGCAGGCGTGCACCTGGACGGACGAGTCGGCCGTGCACTCGGCGAGCACGGGTGCACGATCGTCCCTGATGTCCGTCTGCAGGCGTCCCAGGAGGGAATCGGGCAGCGGCGGCGCCTCGTGGTGGACATCGTCGAGGTCGAGACGGGTCAGCCTCGACTCGAGTTCGCGGACGTCGCGGGCCAGGCTGGAAAGCAGCGGGTGCGCGACGGACAGCGCGGCGTGGTCGTCGGCGCGCGCCAGGACGCCGTCCGTCGCGGCCGAGGCCGACCACATGGCCGAGCTCGGATGCGAAAGCCACAGGTGCACATCGCGATTCACGGCAAGCGCGGCGATCACCGCGAGCTGGTCGGTCGCGAGCCGGGTCGGACCGAACAGCGACAGCCGGTCGGGGAGGTCGACGAGCCCCGGTTCCTCGCGCAGCCGGGCGCAGGCCGGGTCGAGCCGCTCCGCAGGCGACGGGCCGCCGATGCGCTCGCGCACCCGTCGCCACAGTTCTGCCTGCCAGAGGAGGTCGTCGTCGAGCGCACCCCCCGCCCCGTCGGTGTCGCGACCACCTGCCCAGTCGACCAGCATCGCCGGTCGCTGAGCGCCGTAACTCCGGAACAGGTCGGTCAGGTGCGACGCGGTGGCGTAGCGCCTGCCGGTCCGATGATCGTCCGGGTTCTCGTCCGGCAGGCCGTGCCCGAGATGCTTGGCGAGAACCGCGCACCAGGGCTCTCCGAGGCACCGGTCGACGACGTCGAGCAGCGCCCACAGCATCCGCGACGGCGCCCACGGGTCGTCGTCGGCGGACACCTCGGTGGCCGCCGCGAGGCACTCGTCCACGAGCCGGGTCGGTGACGGGAAGTCGATGTTCGCGGCCACGCCGTCGCCGAGACCGGGCCGCGTCCCGAGCGCCGTCGACAGTCGCTGCGTGAGCCAGCGCTCCACACCCTTCGCCGGGACCGCGACGATCTCACGGGCGAACGGGTCGGACAGCGGGGTCGCGAGCACGTCGCCGAGCGCCGACGCGAGGGTGGTGGAACGCTCGGCGCGATGCAGAACGAGCACATTGTCTCCCCTCGCTCCCCAACTCCGGTCGGCTCAGACTTACCACACCCCACCGACTCGGGAGGTCCACACTCCGCAGGTGAGTGGCAATGTGTGCGGGGGAACGCATTCGCACTCACGTGCGGGTTAACCTGGTTCCGACCGTTCCGGCGCGGGAGGCAGGATGCAGACATTCGTGCCCGACCCGGGGTTCGCCCGCAGCGGCGCACTGCTCGACGACCGGCGGCTGGGCAAGCAACGGGTGGAAACCTTTCAGATTCTCCGGGCCCTCGTGTGGCCGTCGTACGGGTGGAAGAACCATCCCGCGACCGCGATGTGGCGAGGCTTCACCCCTGCGCTCGTCGCGTACGGCGTCGCGATGTGCCGCGAATGGTCCGCACGCGGTCACACCGACGCCCTCGCACCTCAGCTGCTCGAGTACACGGGTGGGCGACTCGACTCGTTCGAGCACCTCCGCGACCACGGACTGCTGCCACCGTGGGTCGGCGACGACGCCGTCCACGCCAGTCACCGCCGAGTTCTCGCCGAGAAGGCACCGGACGCCTATCCGCGGTCGTGGAGCGGAGACGGCGGATACGTCTGGCCGACGCCCGTGTACCCGCGGTGGCCCGTCCGCGGCGCCGGCCCGCGCGAGGTGCTGACTCCCGCGGAAGCCGAGACACTGACCGGCAGCTCGGACACGGAGGACCTCCTGCGCAGTCTGCATCTCGGCCTGTCCGCCTCGACCGACTCCCCCGATCCGGCGACGGTCGTCGCCGCGAGCCTGGTGCGTCCCGGACTGACGGCGGTGCTGCTCGACGCCGATCCCGTTCCCGACGACGGCGAGACACCCGTGGCGACGGCGGACGACGCCGGCGCCGCGACCCCGTCGATCGCCCGGCAACCGACGCCGGAAGATCGGGAGGCGATGGAGAGTGAGGTGACCGATCCACGCCGTATCCGGTTCTTTCGACGCGGCCAAGCGGTTCCGAGCGCCGAGCGGTACGGACTGGTCGTCTCGTCGTCGAGCAGGCCGCCGCAGGGGCTCGACTCGATTCCCCTGCTGCACCTGCGCACCCCCAGGTGAGTGGCAATGCGTACCGGGGCACACTTTGCCACTCACGTACCGGGGCACGCTGCGCCACTCACGTACCGGGGGACGCTGCGCCACTCACGTCAGCGGCCGGGGCGGGCCTGCGTCAGGTGCGGAACCCAGCCGTGGGTGGGCCACTTCTTCAGACCGACCTTGGCGGGGACGATCCTCTTGTTCACGAATTGCGACTCCAGTTCGGTGTCGGACTCGCCGGTGAACCGCCACAGCGAGGCGTCGCCCGGCCGCGCAACCGACGACCAGGACCTGGCCCGGTAGGCGGCGCGAACGATGTTGTCCGCGAACACGATCACCGGGATGTCGTCGGTGTTGCGCACGGCCGCCCCGGCGGCCCACGCGCCGCGGGAGAGTTCGTACACCTGTTCCGACGTCACGCCGCGCCGGGACGCGGCGGGCACCTCGAGGACGACGCACGGGGTCGGCAGGTTCGGCACCGGCTCTGCTGCGTACTGCAACACGAGGTCGTCGACGGGCACCGCGCGATGCTCTCCGACGCCGCCCGCGAGGTTGGCGAGCACGGCACCCTCGTTCAGCCCCAGCGCTCCCACCACCCCGTCGCGCACGGCGTCGGCGACACCACCGCTGTCGGCGACCCGGTGCGCCACGATGTAATGCTCGACCTCGTGACCGGAGTCGAAGATCTCCCGGATGCGGGCGATCGTCGCGGCCTTCACCTCGGCGCCGTCGGTTTCCGGATCCTCCAGCGTCTTCCGGTGCTCGTTCTCGGCCAACGCCTCCCACACGTAGCCGTACACCCGCGTGCCCCGTCCGGTGCCGACGTAGAACACCGACCTGTTGCGGGGGTCGAGCAGCGCATAGACGTAGGTGCCGAGTTCCTCGCCCACCCGCTTCGGGAACGGTTGCGGTGCGTGCCGGGTCTGATACACCTCTTTCAGGATCAGACGCAGCGCCGCCAGTTTCAACGCGACGGGGACGCCGCCCTCGATGCCGTCGAACAGCGCGGTCGCCGCGCCCTGCACCGAGGAGAAAGTGTGCCCGATGTGCCGTTCCAGCGACTTCGTGACATCCGCGAACTGCGCGAACCGCACCCGGGGATCGGGGGACGCGTTGTCGAGATCGTTGGACGCGAGGAAGGTCTGGACCTCGGCATTGTCGAGCCAGCGAGAAGTGATGTCGATCGGGATCGTCCAGACGGTAGCCATGCCCCTACCGTAGGGGAAAAGTTCCGTGAAGAACTCGGACGACTAATGCACCGGGCGATTCGAACCCTTTCGACGTACGACTCGGTGCGGGAAGATGGAGTGGTACCCGCTCCGACGCAGGTTGGGAGAACTTTCATGACAGCGCCCAGCTACTCCACCCGCACGGCCGTCGACATCGCCGTCGGGATCCTCATCGGCGTCCGCGGCTGCTCCGAGAACGAGGCGTTCACCGAACTCGCGGAGACGTCCCGGCGACACAAAGTCGCCCTCGCCCGCACCGCACGCGCGTTGATCGCGTTCAGTCAGACTCACCATCACGACCTTCCCGCCTCCGACGTCACCGCGGCGGCTCTGCAATGGAGCAACGCCACCCCGTACCGCGGTGCGTTCGGCACGGCAGCATAGGGCGGATGTGCGTGAAGTCTGAGAATTCTCTGGCTTCGACGGCGCGATGCCCCGCAACCCTTCAGACTCGATGTGAGACCGAACGACCTGCGCACCGAGAGACGAAGAGGTAACTGAGTTGACGATCCGCAAGATCACGGTTGCCGCGGTAGCGATCGCCGCAGCCCTCACGATGTCCGCCTGTGGTTCCGACGAGCCGTCCAGCTCGAACGCGACCACCACGTCCACCACCGCATCGGCGGCCGAAACCACGGCCGACCTCGTTCTGCCGACCGCGGCCGACCTCAACGCCCTGCTGGCGAAGGGACTCGATCCGGCGACTCCGCTCGACCAGAAGATCGCCATGGTGGAGGGTTCCGAGCAGGATCCGAACCTGTTCAACCAGGTCGCGGCCGCCGCGCAACAGGCGGGCGCTCAGGTGCAGGTGCTGGACCCTGTCATCGACAACGGCGACGGGAGCGCCAGCGCCCAACTGCAGTTGACGATCAACGGCCAGGTTCAGCAGAACACCCTGCCCGCCATTTTCGTACCCGGCGAGAACGGGACATGGAAGCTGTCGAAGGCAACGGCGTGCTCGATCGTGGCGATCGCGCAGCTGACATCGCCGGCGTGCCCGCCCGCCTGATCCGGGCTTACGCGTCAGACGCCTTCCAGGGCTTCGCCGATCTCCTGGACGGCCCGGTTGTGCTGATCGGTGAGCAGGATGTGTCCTGCCGCGATGGTCACCGCCACGGGCCATTCGATGATCTCGACGGCGGCGAGCAGTCCGATCGCGGCGAAGAATGCCAACTGCTCGGGACGGGGCAGCGGCACGCGGCCGAGGACCGGTAGCTGGACCGCGAAGCTGCGGGCCTCGCGGACCCGCTGCACGGCGTCGCTCTGCGATTCCGCCTCAGACGTTCGTTGGGTCATCGTTCGTCTCCCTTGTCCGTGCCGTTTTCCTGTCCGCCACCTTGATCGCGGACCGTTGCAGGCGTGCTGAGTTCCGTCGCCCAGACCGCCGTCGGTGTCTTCTCCGCTGCCTCGGACCCGTTCACCGGGGCGGTGACCCGGGTGCTCACTCCCCCGCTGCGGGAGGTGTACGCCGTGCTGCTCCGGGCGGGTGTGATCGAGATCGTCGACTGATCGCCCGCGAATTTTTCCAGCAACCCCGGTGCGAGGGCAGCGGCCGCGGTCGCGGCGCCCGCGCACCCCAGCGCCTGGGCCCAGCCGAGCGGCCCGAGCGGGGTGCAGCCCAGGAGCTGACTGACGCCGGGCGTGCTGACCATGACGGTGAGCGCGACGAGTGAACCGCCCGCCGTGAGCACGACGAGCGGGCTCCGCGAATCGATGAGCGTCTGCCCGAGTTGGGTGCCGACCAGCGCCACCAGCCCGACCGTCGACGCCCGGCGCTGCCTGCCCGTCACGCTCGCCAGCGCCCACGCCGTCGTCGCACCCGCCGCCGTGGCCGTGCCGCGGATCGCGACGGTCCGCCACAGCGCGGCACTGTCCGGGCCACGGCCCTCGCCCCTGGCCCGCTCATTGGGCGGACTCACGGCGAGCGCGGCCGCCGGCAGCGCATCCGTGAGCACGTTCACCAGCAGGAGCTGGCGCGCGGTCAGCGGCGACCGTCCGGCGATCGCGCTGCCGACCAGAGCGAACGCCACCTCCCCCGCATTGCCGCCGAGCAGCACCGACACTCCCGCCTGCACCCGCCGCCACAACTGACGGCCTTCGTCCAGGGCGTCGAGCAACGCGTCGACACGGCCGTCGAGCAGCACGACGTCCGCGGCGCTCCGGGCGGGGTCGCTGCCGCGGGAGCTGACCCCGATGCCCACGCTGGCGGCCCGGATCGCCGCCGCGTCGTTCGCGCCGTCGCCGACCATGGCGCAGACGTGCCCCACCCGTTCGAGGGTCTGCACGATCTGCACCTTGTTCTCCGGGGACATGCGGGCGAAGACGACGCACTTCTCGACGGCATTCTCCTGACCCCGGTGCGACAACGCGTCCCAGGCCGTCCCGCTGATCACCTGCTCGGCCGACACCGGCAGCCCCAGCTCTCTCGTGATCGCGGTCGCGGTCACGGGATGGTCGCCGGTGATCAACCGGACCCCGACCTGCCGCCGTTCCAACTCCGGCAGCAGCCCGGCCGCCTCCGGACGCGGGGTGTCGGCGAGCCCGAGCAGTCCGACGAATTCCAGTCCGGCGCCGCAGAGCTCGTCCAGGACCGCGGTGTCGGCGGCCGCGCGGCGCGCTTGGAAGGGCGTGACGGTTCGGCGGGCGACGGCGATGACGCGCAGCCCGTCCGCGGCCATGCCGACGACGGTGCCGTGCACCTCGTCGGCGTCGATTCCGGTGCAGGCCTCCAGCACGACCTCCGGCGCACCCTTCAGCGACAAGTGCGTGCCCGACAGCGCAGCGGAGTACGGCCGCCCGGATCGGAACGGGAGGTGGATGTGCTCGCTGTCCTCCGGGGCGAGGTCCGCCGCCGCCTCGGCGATCGCGGCGTCGGTGGCGTGTGCGGCCGGACGTCCGTCGGGTGTCACGGCGCTGCGGGCCGCGCAGGCGAGCACCTCCTCGCGGTCGTGACCCGGGTGCGGGTCGGCGCGGACCACCCGGAGCCGGTTCTCGCTGAGCGTGCCGGTCTTGTCGAAGCACACCACGTCGACCCGGCCCAGCGCTTCGACCGAACGCGGTGCCCGCACCAACGCGTCCGACCTCGTCAGCCTGCGTGCGGCGGCCTGTTGCGCGAGCGTCGCCACGAGCGGCAGTCCCTCGGGAACGGCCGCCACCGCGACCGCGACACCGCTGGTGACCGCCTGCCGCAGTCCGGTGCCGCGCAGGAACCCGACGGCCGTCACCAGCGCACCGCCCCCGACGCTGACGGGCAGGACCCGATCGGTGAGGGTCCGGAGCTGCGCCTGCAGACCCACGTGCGACGCGCCCGCGGGAGTGAGGGCGCCGGCGCGCCCCGCTTCGGTCGTCTCGCCCACCGCGGTGACGATCGCCGTCGCCGTGCCGGTGAGGACGGTGCTTCCCGCGAACACCATGCAGGCGCGCTCGCTGAGCGGCGCACCCGGAGTGGCCGACGTCTGTTTGACCACCGGCAGGGATTCCCCGGTGAGCGACGACTCGTCGACCTCGACGCCGGCGGACTCGACCACCCGGCCGTCGGCGGGCACCACCTCGCCGGGACCGATCTCGATCACGTCCCCGGGCCGCAACCGCGAGGCCTCCACCCGTTCCGACACCCGGTGTTCCGGAACTCCGGCGATGCGGTGTGCGGGCGGATCCCCCGCCGCCAGCAACCGGTCGAGCAGGCGTTCCGCGTGCAGACGTTGCACCGCGGACAGCGCGGCATTGCCGACGAGGACGGAGCCCACGAGCACCGCGTCCACCGGCGACCCGAGCAGCGCGCTCGCCGCCGACCCGGTGGCGAGGACCGGTGTCAGCGGGTCGGACAGCTCGGTGCGCATGGCCTGCCCGAAGTCCCAGGCCAGTCCGGCCGGCCACGCGGTGAGCCGCCCGATCACCGCGACCGGGCCCAGCACGAGGTTCACCGAACGACGCCGCGAGCCGCCGATCCCCTCGTCCTCACGCACGGGCAGCAGCCGGCGCACGTCCGGAACCGGCATCTCGTGCCACGCGTGGACCGGCGCCGCGGCCGGGGCCGGGGCCCGCAGCACGCCGCGCGCGAGGGAATGCCCCGTCCACACTCCGGCCGCCGCCCCGACCGCCACGGGTCCGGGTCCGCGGCCGCGCACTCCCGGAAGCATGAGGAGCGCACCGAGTATCGACGACGCCGTCGCGATCTCCACGCCGTGCCTGCTCGCGGTCCTCGCGTCCGGCAGCGATCGCAGCACCCGCCAGGCCACGACGAGATCGTCGACCAGGAGATCGGCGGGCCAGGGCGGCGGGCCATCGGGGGCGAGGAGGCCGATGCCGACGTCCGCGGCGGCCAGGGCCAGCGGCGCCCGGACCGCGAGCACCGCGACGGTCGCGCCTTTCGCCCGCAGCGCCGCGACCGCGTCGCGGAGGTCCGCGTCCTGTGACCCGCTCGACGGGAACAGGTCGTCGAAGGCGGAGCGGAGACCACCGAGGGTGTCCACGTCCACCGACACCACCTGCGCTCCCGACGTCCGGGCCTGCGCGAGCACGGCCGCCGCGTGCGAATGGTGGGCGGGGGTCACGAGCACGGCGGCGTCGTCGTCCTCGGCTGCCGCGGCGAGATCATCCGGGAGCTCGCCCAGCGCGTGCCAGCCCGCTCCGAGAGCACCGGCGGCCACGGCGGATCGGGCGGCCTCCCACACCCGGGTCCGGCCGGAATCGCGGACCGCGCGGATCGCGCTCACCCGGAGCTCGGACGTGTGCAGGACGTCGGGGTCGACGACCACCGCGTCGATCCGGTCCAGGCAGCGCAGTGCGCGGGGACGCAGGGTGAGGACGCCGTGGCGATCGGCGAGTCCGCGGCCGAGCGTGGCGGCGAACACCTCGCGGGCGGTGCGCGCCGCCTTCGGCGCGGCAACCAGGGCCGCGTCCGCGGCGCCCGCCACGCTGCGGGTGGCCGCCCCCACCGCCGTGGCCCCGACCAACTGGGCGACGGCCGCGCGGTCGGCGTCCCGCTCCAGCGGTCCCGACGTGCGGTCGCGGGGAACTGCGACGCGGTGGGTGTCGTCGGCAGGGTTCCGCGCCAATACGGGTTCGCGCCGCCGCCACGCCTGCCGTCCCGACCAGGCCTCCGCCGTGATCGCGGACCGCAGAACCATGTCGACGGCGAGCGACGCGGGCGCCTGCCGCACCACGTCGCCGGCTGCCTGCGCGGTGGCGAGCAGCAGTTCGGCGGCGTCCGGTCCGAGCCGGTCCTCGACCATCCCGCGCAGGCGCGGCTGATAGGTGACGAAGGTGACTGCCGCCGCCGGCACCGGCCAGGGCAGGCCGGGGATCGGAATCAGGCGGCCGGCGAGCGCCGCGACGAACCCGGTCGTCACGGCGGCCAGTGCGAGGGAGCGTTCGGCGAGCGTCACGTCGTCGCCGGGAAGTTCCCTCGGCCGGTCGCCGGCGGCGCCCGGGACCGGCGGCCGGGCCCGATCCTCGGCGCCGGCGATCACGGTGCACAGCTCGGCCACCGACGGTCCGTTCGCGCCGACGGTCACGACCAGCCGGGACAACGACCGGTTGAGTTCCGCCCGGTCCACACCGTCGAGACCGCGGACGGCAGCGAGAACCCCCGTGGCCACGTCGTCGCCGCGCACCCCGTCGATTCCGCGGACCTCGATCCAGGCGCGACCGTGGCGGGCACTCGTCCGTCTGACCGGTGTTCCCCCCATCAGCTCGCCGGCCAGCTGCGTCGCCGTCCGGGCGGCGGTGGCCACGAGATCCGCGGCCACGGCACCCCCGTAGGTCGCCACTCCGAGACCGAATCCGGCGCCACGCACCGGCAGCGACGCGGCGGTGCGGAGATATCCGACCGGTCCCACGGCGGCTACTGCCTGGAATCCGTGCCGAAGTTCGGCGGCGCGAGCGCCACCCCGACCGCACCCGTCACGGCGTGCACAACGCCGTCGGCGATTCGCATCATGAACTCCCATCGGCCGTGGCCACCGGCGCCGCCGACATCGGCGCGGTCATGACCGCGGTACCCACCCCAGGGTATTCCCAACCGCCTCGCACCGGAACGTATTCAGGGAACTCTCCGTAAACCTCAGATTCCGTTCTACCCCAAGGGAATTCGTTCACCCTGCTCGGTGCGCCAGAAGTCCCACCCGTCGTAGGTCTCGACGTCGCCGCTGATGTGGCTGGCAACGGCACGCGCCGCCGTCGTCGGGTCGGGGAACCGCCGGCCCTGCATCGGGCCGCGCACGATCTCCAGCGAACGGGTGTCGGGATCGAATCGTCCGACCAGGCGGTACCCCTCGAAGTCGGCGACCACCTCGAGTCGGGTATCGACCAGTTCGTCCGACACGGCGGCAGCTTTCGCCGGCTTCTTCCGGGCGGAGGCCTCGGCGGCCGCGTCCGCGCGCAGCGTCGCCGCCGTGGTCGCACGCTGCGCGTCGCTGTAGCGGCTGGGGTCCTTGTCCCCCGCCAGGCCCAGCAGGTCCCAGCGACCGCGGCCGTGCGCGATCCGGTTCAGCGGGATGGCGTGATGCCCGGTCCGTGTGCGGCCGGGGGTGTCCATCATCCACAGATCCACCTCGGCGCGGATGTCGTCCGCGACCTCGGCGGAGGGCACGACGAAGAACTCTTCCGGGGTGCTCGCGAGGTCCACGAACACCCAGAACTGCGAACCGGTGTCGTCGTCGTCGAGCGATTCGTCCTGTTTACGGGCCTGCCAGTCGCCGCTCAGTTTGGAGCGCACCCGCACGATGCAACTGGTGCCGTCGTCGCCCCAGACCTGGACGGGGTTGCGTCGTGAGTGGGTGAGCCGGACTGCCTTGCCGCCCCGTTCCACGACATCGGCGATGAAGGCCTGGATTCCCCGGCTGGCGGTGTCTTCCACTGTGTACGTGTCCGTCCCTGATTCTGCGTCCCGTACGCAGGTGGAGAGAGGTGTGGCGACGGGTTTGCGCAGCACGACTCGGCGTTCTTCTCCTCACCATACGTGCCGGGTTCGGGAAGTGTGACTACCCGACCGCGCGGGCCGCGGTCGCGGCCTCGGCGAACAGCCACGACAGCACCAGCGCACCGGGGTCCACGACGCCGCGCGCCGCCTCGCCGATGTAGCTGGCCCGGCCGCGCCTCGCGGTGATGCCGGCGGTGCCCTCGGCCCCGCGGGCGGCGGCGTCCGCGGCCTCGGCCAGACCGTCGGCCGGACCGCTCCCGGCGGCGACGGCCGATTCGAGGGCGGTGACGGCGGGAGCGATTGCGTCGATCATGGTCTTGTCCCCGGGTTGCGCGCCGCCGAGTTCCTGGATGGCAACGAGGCCGGCGCGTGCCGCCGCGGTGATCGCGGCCAGATCCAGGCCGTGCGGCGCGTCCGCGGCCGTGCGGTAGAACTGCCGGAACCAGACCCCGAACAGGGCGCCCGACGTGCCTCCGGCGTGCCCGAGATAGGCATCGGACAGCGACTCGAACACCGTCGCCGGGGCGTAGCTGTCGCGGATCTTCGCGACGTCGACGTGGTCGAGTGCCGCCACCATGTTGGTGCCGAAGTCGCCGTCACCGGCGCGGCGGTCGAGGTCGGTGAGGTTGGGCTCCTCGGCGAGCACCTTCTCCACGAACGCGCCGATCCATCTGCCCACCGCCGCCCGGCCCAGCGCGCCGTCGGTGCCGGGAACCTCCGCCTCGTCCTCGCGTGATGCGACCTTCGATCGGAACTGCATCCCGGATGCGTCGGGGACGCCGCGGAATTCACCGGCCGGGGCGTTGGGCCACCCCGGTGCCGCGGTCGGGGCGTCCCACAGCTCGAGGAGCTGGTCGTCGCAGCGCACCAGCGTGACGGACGCGCCGTCCATGTCGAGGGCGGTGACGAAACTGCCGACCAGCGAGCGGCGGATCACCACGTCCCGCTCGGCGAGGTAGCCGGCGAGCTCACCGAACAGCAGTTGCAGTTCGAGCGGATGGGCCGCGCCGAGCCCGTTGACGATCGCGATAACCTGCTCCCCCCGCTGCACGCCGAGCGAGGCGAGGACGGGGTCGGTGAGCAGGCGGACGATTTCGGCGGCGGGCATCGCGTCGACCCGCTCGGTTCCGCGTTCGCCGTGGATGCCGATCCCGAGTTCGATCTGCCCCTCCGGCAGGTCGAACGACGGCGAGTCCGACCCCGGCACGGTGCACGCTCCCAGTGCCACCGCCATGCTGCGCGCGTTCCGGGCGGTGCGTCGCCCGAATTCCGCGACGGTGGCGAGGTCGTCGCCGCGTTCCGCCGAAGCGCCGCAGACCTTCTCGACGGCGATCGTGGCCGCGGTGCCGCGGCGTCCGGGCCCGTCCTCCCGCTCGGAGGCGACGTCGTCGTCGACGAGCACGTGCTCCACCGTGATGCCGTCCTCCGCAGCCAGGTCGCCGGCGATGCGGAAGTTGAGGATGTCGCCGGTGTAGTTCTTCACGATGTGCACGACGCCGCCACCCGCGTCGACGGCCCGGGTGGCGGCCCGAACCTGCAGCGCGTTGGGCGAGCTGAAGATCAGGCCGGGGCAGGCCCCGGTGAGCATGCCCCGGCCGACGAACCCGGCGTGCAGCGGTTCGTGCCCGGACCCACCGCCCGACAGCAACGCGACCTGCCCGGACGGCAACGGTTCCCGCCGCGTCAGGTAGCCCGGTTCCGGATGCCATGCGAGGTCGTCGGTGGTGGCGACGGCCCCGCGGAGCGCATCGACGACGAAGGACTTGGGCGAGTTCAGGAACTGTGGGTGCGCCATGCCCCCAGGCTAAGCGCCCACATGTGAGTGCCGTGGAGTGCCGGAGCACACATTGCCACTCACGTGGGCGGCGGCGGCGAGCGCTTCCTCGAACTCCCGCTGCCCCGACTGCGATCCGAGCAGCAACGCCAGCCTGGTCAGGAACCCTTCGCGGTCCGCTTCGCCCGCCTGGTCGAGTGCCTCCGACAACCCCATCCACACGTTCTCGCGCAGCAGGTCCTCCGGGCTCGCGGCCGAGCCGGTGTGCGCGGGGACGACACCCACCGCGGGGGCGGTCGCCGCCCTCAGGTGCTCGTGCACCTCCCCGAGCAGCGACAGGTCGCGGACCCGGCACAGGACGAGCCCGTCCGGGCGGATGACGAAGCACTCGCCGGGGGACGCGCCGAGAGCGGCCGCGACCGCACCGTCGGGGTCGTCCAGGACGGTCAGGTCCGCCGCCGCGTCCACCACCGCACCGGGTGCGGGGACGACGACCGCCCGCACCGACTCCGGCGACAGCGCCATTGCGAGCCCAGATGCGTGCGCGGCGATCATCCGAGCACCGGCCGCATCGACTCCGACACCGAGCACCGCGAAACCCGTTCCGCGGACCCGGTTCAGCGACGACTCCACCGACCCTTCGGCGGTGGCGACGCGAACGCGCCGGTCCTCCAGCGGATCTCCGGGCAGCACGCCGGTCGTGCCCTCGGCCACCGGCCACGTCAGCGGGGACAGGTGCGCGTGCGTGGCGCTGGACTGCCGGGGGTTGATGAGGTGACCGAATTCCGGACGGGTCGTCGCCAGTGCCAGGACGGCGTCGCGGGTGGTGCGGTAGCCGTGGCTGCCCGGCGACATGATGAGCGTCGACTTGCCCGCGTTGTCGACGTTCTGCTGCCAGGCGCTGCGCCGCTCGACCGAGTACGCCTGCAGCAGAGCCTCGTCCGCGGTGCCGTGGACGACGGCGGCCAGCGTCCAGGCGAGGGTCTCGGCGTCCTCCATTCCCGAGTTCAGTCCGCGGACACCGAAGATCGGCACCAGGTGGGCGGCGTCGCCGGCGAACAGGATGCGCCCGTGCGCGAAATCGTCCAGCGCGAGCGCGTGGGCGCGGTAGAAGCCGTGCCATTCGAGGGTCCACGGCACGTCGTTCTCCAGCCAGTCGAGGTGCCGGGTGATCCGGTCGCGGATCCGGTCTTCCTGCGTCTCGAGTTCGGCGTCGTCGGCGCTGTCCAACTGGTAGTCGATGCGCCAGATGTCGCGCGGCTGCTGATGCATGATGATCGTCGAGCCGGGGTTGCTCGGCGGATCGAACCACACCATCCGTTCGGCGGGAAGCGTCGATTCCCAGTGGATGTCGGCGATGACGTAATTGCCCTGATAGCTGTTTCCCTGCAACCGGATTCCCGCCAGTTCGCGCATGCGACTGCGCCCACCGTCCGCCGCGACCACCCACCGCGCGCGCAACCGGCGCGTGCCGAAAGCGGTGTCGATGTCGAGTGTCACGTCGTCGTCCGATCGCAGGACCCCGGCGACGCTCGACGACCAGTGGAACGTGATCAGCGGGTGCTCGAGCAGCGTGTCGGTCATGATCTGCTCGATCTCGGACTGCGACACGTTGACCATGGGACCGCGGACGTCGTGCTCGCCGTGCGCCATCTCGAAGTGCAGCACCTGTTCGTCGCGGTAGAAGCTGCGGCCGCCCACCCAGGGAAGCACGATCTTCTCGAGTTGCGGCCCGAAGCCGAGACGGGCCGCGACCTCGAGGCTGTGCCGGGAGATGCAAATGGCGCGACTGCCGAACGACACCTGGTCGGCGGCCTCGAGGACGGTCACCGGGATGCCGCGCTGTGCGAGCCCGAGCGCGACGCCCATCCCGACCGGTCCGGCACCCACGACGACGACGGGCAGGGCCTCGTCGGTTGCGGTGGTCGAGTCGAAATCCGTCGCCGGGTATTTCCGGGGCTGAAAGTAGGTGGACATGTCAGGCGGCCTCCGCTTTCCGTGCGGTCGTGTTCGTTTCCGGGAGTCGCAGGATCGCGACGAGACTGATCAGGGCGATCACCACGAAATAGGCGGTGATCGCCGCGGAACTCCCGACGGCGCCGAACAGCCACGTGGCCATGAACGGTGCGAGCCCGCCGCCGAGGATGGCGCCGATCTGATAGCCGAGAGACGCTCCGCTGTACCGGATGTGGGCGGGGAAGAGTTCCGCGAACAGAGCCGACTGCGGTCCGGCGGTGGTGCCGAGCACCGCGGCCATCACGACCATCGCGGCCAGCATGACGGGGATCGACGCCGAGTCGATCAGCGGGAAGAACGCCGCCGCGACGATCACCAGCGCGACCGAACTCCAGGTGTACACGCGGCGCCTGCCGAGCACGTCCGACTTCCAGGCCGAGATCGCCATGCCGGCCATCCACACCGGGCACGCGACGATCAGAAGGGTGAGCATCGTGGCACGGCTGAAGCCGAGTTCTTTCGTGCCGTATGTCAGCACGTAGACCATGAAGACGTAGGCGATGCCGTTGGTCGCGATGAACGTGCCCGCGGCGAGCAGCACGGTCCGCCAGTTCTTCGTGAGCACCTCGACGATCGGCATCTTCACGATCGTGTCGGTCTCCTTGGCCTCGGCGAAGGCCGGGGATTCGAAGACGCCGAGGCGAATCCACATCGCGACGCCGACGAGCACGGCGCTCATGAGGAACGGCACGCGCCAGCCCCACGTTTGGAACGCGTGGTCGGACAGCAACTGCGTGACGCCGAGGAAGACGACGTTCGCCATGATCACGCCGGCGGGGACACCCATCTGCGGTGCGGCGCCGTACAGTCCGCGTTTGCCTTCGGGGGCGTGCTCGGTGGCCATGAGAACCGCGCCACCCCATTCGCCGCCGACGCCGATTCCCTGGACGAACCGCAATGCCACCAGCAGGATGGGTGCGGCCACCCCGATGGCCTCGAAGTTCGGGAGCAGGCCGATGCCGACGGTCGCGGCGCCCATCATCGTGAGCGACAGCACCAGCATCGACTTGCGTCCGATGCGGTCGCCGAAGTGGCCCATGACGACGCCGCCGATGGGGCGGGCCACGAATCCGACCGCGAACGTCGCGAACGCGGCCAGGGTGCCGGCGAACGCGGACGCCCCCGGGAAGAACTGCGGTCCGATCACCAGGGCTGCGGCGGTGCCGTATATGAAGAAGTCGTACCACTCGATCGCGGTGCCGACGAAGCTCGACAGGACTGCCCTGCGCGCTTCCTTGTGAGACACCGTCGGTGTCGCCTCGGTGATTGCCGTCATCGTCTGCCTTCCCGGTTCTGCTGCGCACACTTCTCGCGCTACGAAGAAAACAATGACCCGGCTCACAAGCTTTGAAAAGCGGGACTATCCCCTCATGAAATGCAGAAAATCCGTGGAAGGGCCGAGTGCGCTGTTCAGGCGGACACGAACCGGATGAAGGCCCGCGCGACCCTGCTCAGCGTCGCCTCCCGGTGCCACGCGACGACCACGGCCACCGACGCCGGTTTCGGTTCGGCGATCGGTTTCACCACGACGGGCAGGCCCTCGTAGGTGACGTCCACCCGGGGACGCTGGAGCAGCAGCGTCCACCCCAGACCGCGCCCGACGAAGGCCCGGGCGGTCTCGAAGTTCGCCGTCCGGTACGCCACCCGCGGCGCGAAGCCGGCCTCCCGGCAGACGTCCATCGCGTGGTTGGTGCTCGGCGGCGCATCGAGCAGCACCATCGGATGCTCGGCCAGATCGGCGAGACGCACCGGCCCGTCGACTCCCGCGAGCGGATGCTCCGCCCCGAGCACCACCATCGGCTCGCGGGTCATCAGCGGCACCGTCTGCCAATCCGGGGACAGGTCGAGGTCGTAGACGATGGCGACGTCCAGCTCCCCGCCCTCGAGCTCCGTCCGCAACCGGTTCTGGGTGTCCTCCCGGAACTCCACCGACGCTCGCGGGTACTCGGTGGTGAATGCGTACAGCATCGACGGCAGGATCGTCGGCCCGAGCGCCGGGTAGCAGCCGACGGCGATCGGTCCCGCGACGACGCCGCCCTCCCCCGACGCGTCGGCCTGCAACTCCCCCGCCTGCTGCAGCAGGGCTCGTGCCCGCGACAGCACCGCCTCCCCCGTGGGTGTCAGCTGCACACCGCGGGCACGTCGGCGCACGCACAGCTGCGCCTTCAGTGCCTTCTCCAGATCCGTCACCGCCGCGGACAACGCCGACTGCGACAGATGCATCCGCTCGGCCGCGCCGCTGATCGTGCCCGTCTCGGCGACGGCCACGAACGCCGCCAGTTGGCGGATCGTGTATGCGGGGACGTGGTCGGACCGGGGCATGGAAGAACGGTAGCGCGGGGCGCTCGAGCTCGAGCTCGCGAGAACCGAACTATCGGCACCTGCCCCGATGTTAATCTTGACGAAGTTCGCTGCGAAAGGCGCACGTCGATGAGTACATTCACTCGAAGAATGAGTTCGGCCATCGTGACGCTCACGCTCACTGCCGCCGCACTGGTCGTCTCACCGCCGCTGGTGCACGGCTTCGCCGAGGACATCTGTTACACCGAAGACGGAGCGCCACCGCACAACTGCGCTCCCCTGCCCACCGACTGCCCGCTGAACGATCCCAACGGGCCGATCTGCGGCGTCGAGGCGTTCGCCGCCTACGGGTTCACGTTGCGCCAACCGCTCGGCGGCCGGAGTCTCGTGCACTCGGATTCGACGTACATCATCGCCCGCACCGTCGGATTCTCGGAGCGGGACGCGTATTGGATCGCGGCGTACGACGAAGCGACCGACCTCGGCACGTTCGCTCCACGAGACGTCAACGGCCGCCTGGTTCCCGGCGCCGACGCGTTGACGACCAAGGACATCAGTGGCCTCGTGCGCACGCACTTCGCCACCGGCGGATTCCTCTTCCACTTCCTGCCCACGTTGCGTGGGCCGTCGGACCCCCTGCCCGACGGGCTGCAACCCGACGTCGACGATCCGCAGCACGAGATCATGCTCACGCACCTCCGGCGCTGGGCCATGGCCGGACCGGGCAGCGATGCCCCGCTGTGCACCGGAGGTTTCACGAGCCCCTCGGCCGACGGCGACTATGCCACGGGTACAACATGTTACGGCGGCGCCCAGCCTGTGCAGATCAACGGCACGTACAGCGTGGAAACGCCCGTCGCCATCCCCTTCACCAACGACACCGGTGAGCAGGTCATCTCCGACAACGTGCGCTCGTCACAATTCGATTCCTGGATCGGCAGCGATTCGTGGAATGCGCGGATGGGCATCTACATTCATGCTCTCGGTGATCGCATCTCGCACCACGTCTGCACCGATGCCGGGACGATCACGCCGCCGAGCCCGGGAAGCCCGGCGTTCGGGATCGACCTGAACGTGCCCACCTGCGACCAGGGCCCGCACGCAATGCGCCACGAGTACGAGACCGGCGTGGATTTCGCCGGGCTCGCACCGGAAGACCGGACGACCGAGGCGGCCCTGTCGATGGTGTACGACGAACTCGTCGCATTCGCGCGGGTGCGTGGAACACTCGATGCACGCGCCACGGCGCCCGCCACCAAGACCGCGCTCGTGTCCGACGGACTGCTGCCTGCGCTCGAGATTCGGGAACCGGTCGAGCGGTTGACAGCGGTCACCGCCGTCGGCTGCCGAAACGGTGTGCCGGCGTTCCCCGGCAACCCGGTGTGTCCCGCGTGACCTAGAACCCCTGACGGCTCGGTGAGAGAACGGCACGGGTCGCCGCGACCAGCCGATCCAGCCACGCATCGGTGCCGACGGCCCGGCGGAGTGGCTCGTTGGGCAGTTCGATGCTCACCGGCAGGTCGGCGGGCAGCCGCGACCAGATGCCGGTGAGGTCGATGCCGCCGGTTCCCGGCACCAGCCGTTCCTCCCGGGCGTGGCGGATCAGTTCGGCGTCGTGGGTGGGCGCCGGGGTGGAGCCGTCGCACATCTGCGCGTAGTGCAGCCACTCGCGGGGAATCGCCGCGAGATCGTCGAGGGTGGTCGTCGAACGGGCGGTGTGCAGGGCGTCGACGAGGACGCTGCGAGCCGGGCCGTCGGCCTGCGACACGATCTCGACGGCCGCGGTCGCGTCCGGTACGGCGGTCCACGGCATGAATTCGAGGCTCGCGACGATCCCGTAGGTGGCGCACAGTTCCGCGAGCCGGGCGTAGGAGTCGGTGAGCCTCGCGCGGTCGCGGTCGTCGCCGCCGACGAGAACCGCCTTGGCCCCCAGCCGCGCCCCGGCCTCCAGCAGCGGCACATAGGCTTTCGCGTCGAAATCGGCGCCCAGCCGGATGATCTCGAGGTCGAACACCGTCACCGGCGAATCCGCGAGCCGACGCACGAGGGCGTCGAGCGCGGTGTCGTCCTCGTGCAGCGGGTAGGCGGTGGTGCCCGGTGCCGCGGGCAGCAACCGGATGCCGATGGTGTCGAACCCGTGCTTCTCGGCGAGGTCGACCTGCTCGAGCGGAGCCGTATCCAGGACGGTGAGGGCGGCGAGGCCGAGTGGGGCGGTCATCGGGAAACTCCTGTCGTCGAGGCGAGGCGGCGGCCGGTGAGGTAGCCGAACGTCATGGCCGGGCCCAGGTTGATGCCGCCGGACGGGTAGTGCCCGCCCATGACGCTGGCCTGGTCGACGCCGACGGCGAACAGGCCGTCGACGGGCTGGTTGTCGTCGTTCAGCACCCGCGACGTCGCGTCGGTGACCAGACCGGCGAACGTGCCGAAGCTGCCGGGCACCACCTTCACCGCATAGAACGGGCCCTCGTCGAGCGGGGCGAGCGCCGGGTTGGGCCACGGGTTGTCGGGGTCGCCGGACGCGACGGTGAACGGGGTGGTGCCCCGGTCGAACTCGGGGTCGACGCCGTCGCGGGCTCCCTCGTTGAACGCCGCGACCGTCTTCTCCAGACCGTCCGGGTCGACGCCGATCTTCTCCGCGAGTTCCCGGACCGTGCGGCCCCGGGTGAGGTACCCCGACTTCAGGTACGGCCACGACGGGATCGGCAGCGGCTTGGCCATGCCGAGGGGGAAGTACCGCAGGTAGCGCTGGTCGGCGATAAGCCAGGAGCACACCTCCTCACCGTCGGGCACCTGCTCGACCATCGCGAGGGTGTAGTCGTGGTAGCCGAGCCCCTCGTTGACGAAGCGCCGCCCGTCCGCGAGAACGCCGATGGCACCGGGCTTTCCGCGGTCGAGGATGTGCGGGAACACACCCTCCTTGCCGTTGCGGTACCGGATGATCGACACCGGGCAGTACGCGACCGGGGACGCGAGCGAACGGTCCAGCCGGCCGCCGGCGGATTCGCCGAGGGTGATGCCGTCGCCGGTGGTCGTCGGCGGGGTGAGTGTCCGGTGCTCGCGACCTGTGGGAGTGCGGGGGAAGAGTTCGCGTCGCCGGTCCAGGTCGTGGGTGAATCCACCCGTCGCGAGGACCACCCCGCGGCGCGCGTGCACCGTGTACGCGCCGTCGGGACCGTCCAGCCGGACACCCGTGACGCGGCCGTCCGAGTCGGTGGTCAGTGCGGTCGCGGCCGTGCCCACCCTGATCTCGGCACCCGCGTCCAGCGCCGACCGCAGCAGCCGGCCGACGAGCGCGGTGCCATTGACGAGTTGCTGGCCGCGCTGCTTGGTGGCGAGGTCGAACAGGTGCGTCGACACCCGTTTCGCGCAGTGCAGGAACGCCTTCGCCGAGCGCGTCGAGTGCAGGAACGCCTGCAGGTCGGGACCGGCCATGATGCCCATGCCGAGGAACGACGTCTCGTAGAGCTGGCGACGCAGCAGCGCCGCGACGTCGGGTCCGAGCGTCCGCAGGCTCACCGGCTTCGGTCCCACCGAGCGGTGACCGGTACCGGCACCGGGGGTGTCGCCGTGGATGTCGGCGATCTTCGCGCCCGGAACGAACTGCAGGGCGGTCTTCTTCTCGAAGAACTCGACCATCTCGGGTGCGCCGTCGAGCAGGGCGTCGACCTTGGCGGCGTCGAAGTGGTCGCCGAGCCGGTGTTCGAGGTAGGTGCGAGGTGCCGAGCGGTCCTCGACCACACCGTCCGCGTGGGCGAACAGATTCCGCGGCGTCCACATCCACCCGCCGGACCAGGCCGTGGCGCCGCCGCACGTGTCCGCCTTCTCGACGACGAGAACGGACGCTCCCCCGTCGGCGGCGGCGACGGCGGCGGACAGGCCGCCCGCGCCGGAGCCGATGACGACGACGTCGTAGGTGGTGGTGTCGGGGGTCATCGGTACTCCTTGGTGGTGGCGAGGGCGGGGGGAGGTGCCAGGTTCACGACCCGGCCGGTGCGCGACGACTCGTAGACGGCGGCGACGATCGCGAGCGAGGCGCGGGCGTCGTGTCCGGTGACGGCCGGCGCCCGGCCGGTCAGGACGGCGTCCGCGAAGTCCTGCACCTGGAGGGTGTGGAAGTCGGCGAGGCCGGCGTTGACTTCGGTGACGTCGAGGTTGGCGTGAACGCCGGGCGAGAACGGCGCTCGGAACTCCAGTTCGCCGGGGACGGTCCAGATCTCGTTGACCCCCTCCTGCCCTTCCGGGAACTCGAGGACGCTGGCGATCGCACCGGTCTGCCCGATCACGGTGACCCGGTTGCCGAGGTTGTGGTTGGCGCCGGTGGTCGCGGTGACGGTGGCGGTGCCGCCCGACGCGAACGAGACGACGGCGGACGCGCTGTCCTCGGTCTCGATGTGCTCTCCGTGCGTGTGGGTGCGGATGAAGCCGCTGACCTGGACGGCGTCCCCCATGAACCATTGCAGCATGTCGATCTGGTGCACGGCCTGCGTCATGAGGACGCCGCCGCCGTCGGTGTCCCAGCGGCCACGCCACGCGTCGGCGGAGTAGTACGCCGACGGGCGGTGCAGGAGCACCGACGCCTCACCGAGCACCGGGACGCCGAGGCGGCCGTCTTCGATCGCGGCCTTGATCCGCCGGGCGGCGGGCCAGAACCGGCGCTGGAACATCACACCGAACGTGATGCCGGCGCGGTCGGCGGCCTCGATCATCCGGTCGGCCGCGGCGACGTCGACGGCGATCGGCTTCTCGCACAGCACGTGGATGCCGGCATCGGCCGCCGCGACGACCACCTGTTCGTGGACGGGATGCGGAGTGCAGACAGTGCATGCGTCGAGGCCGAGGTCGAGGAGGTCCGCCACCGAGCGCACCGCCCGGCCGATGCCGTGCGCCGCCGCGAATGCCTGGGCGCGGTCGAGGTCGGGGTCGCAGCATCCGACCACCTCGACGCCGGGCACCTGCTGCAGTGCCTGCGCGTGGTTGCCGGCAATCTTGCCGCAGCCGACGATGCCGATGCGTAGTGCCATCAGAAGTGTTCCTCCGTTTCGACGTCCCGGGCCGCGGACTCGCCGCGGTCGAGACGGTTCAGGGCGTCGACGTCCGCGGGCGCGAGCCGGATGTCGACGGCGGCCAGGTTCTCCTGCCGGCGAACCGGATCCGCCGACCGCGCGATCGGCACCACGCCCTGCGCGCGGTGCCACGCCAGCACCACCTGCGCGGGCGTGCAGTCGAGACGCTGCGCGATCTCCCCGACGGCCGGTGCGCTGAGGACGTCGCCGCGGCCCAGCGGGCTCCACGACTGCGTGAGCACCCCGAGTTCGTCGTTCGCGCGGCGGACGGGCAGCCGGGTGAGCGAAGGGTCCATCTGAATCTGGTTGACGGCGGGAGCCTCTCCCGTTTCCGCGACGACGCGGCGGAGATGTTTCTCCAGGAAGTTGGAGACGCCGACGTAGCGGACGAGGCCGGCGTCGCGGCAGGCGAGCATTCCCTCGAACGCCGCGACGTACCGGTCGAGGCGCGGGAGCGGCCAGTGGATGAGGAACAGGTCGAGCCGTTCCAGCCCCAGCCGGTCGAGGCTTCGCTCGATCGCGCCACGGATGTCGCCCGACACCTGGTCGGATCCGCGGAGTTTGGTGGTGACGAACAGGTCGTCCCGCGGCACTCCGCTCTCCGCGATACCGGCGCCGACGGCGACCTCGTTGTCGTAGATGGCGGCCGTGTCGATCAGCCGGTAGCCGGATTCGATGCCCGACCGCACCGAATCCGTGGCGTCGGCCCCGGTCAGCGGCCAGGTGCCGAGACCGAGGAGCGGAATCGCAATCATGCGCTGACCTCCTCGCGGGCATCGGCGGCCGCGGTTATCTTCGCGGCGACGTCGACGGCGGTGACGAGGGCGGCGTGGATGGAGCCGCCGTCACCACTGGCGTCACCGACCGGGTGGACTCCGAGTCGCGGTGCCAGCGAACGAAGTTCGTCGAGCAGGTCGGCACGCGGTTCGACGCCGTGCGAGATCAGCAGTTCGCCGGGTGCGTCGACGGTGCGCTCCTCGCCGCCGGTCGAGATCGTCACCCGGTCCCTCTCGACCCGCGTGACGATCGACGACAGGTGGGTGGTGAGGTTCTCGCTTGCCGCGAGGCGCGGGAGCAGCACGATCTTCCCGCGCCGGCCGACGTCGTGGGCGACGGTCTCCTGCGGGCCGATCATGACGACTTTGGCGCCCTGCTGGAGCAGGTCGTCGGCGACGGCGGCGGCCTCGCGGTCGGCGCCGAAGATCGTGATCGATTCGGGCGCAGGGTCTCCGGAGGAGAGGAACTCCCGCACGTCACGCACCGTGCGGGTGCCGGCGCCGGGGAGGTCGACGGCCGGTCCGCGGCCCCCCGTCGCGAGCACGATCGCGTCGAAGTCGAGGCCGGCCAGTGCCGCGGCGTCGACCCGAATCCCGGTATGGCAGGTGACGTCGAGGTCGACGAGTTCGGCGCGGTACCAGTCGACGATCCGTGCGTACTCGGGGTATTCGTGCAGCCGCGACGCCAACGCGAAATCTCCTCCGAGGCTTTCTCGTTCGTCGTAGAGGTCGACGCGGTGCCCGGCGAGCGCGAGGTCGCGGGCGGCCGCCATGCCCGCAGGACCGGCCCCGACGACCGCGACCCGCACCGGGACGTCCGCGGGCTTCGATGGCTGCTCGAGTTCCCGGCCGACCCAGGGGTTGACCGAGCACGGAACGGGTCCGGCGGCGAGGCTGTCGATGCAGTAGTTGCACGCGATGCACGGTCGGTAGCGGCCGCCGTCCAGCGCGCGGTTCGGGAAGTCCGGGTCGGCGTGCAGGGTGCGGGCCATGCTCACGAAGTCGGCCTGACCCGACTCGATGATGCGGGCGGCGACGTCGGGCGAGCTGATCCGGCCGGCGACGCCGATCGGGATGTCGAAGTCCCGCGTGTAGGGCTCTGCGTGCGGCGCGAGCAGGCCGCGCTGCCATTCACCGGGCTGGATGATCCACTGCCCGGATTCGTAATTGCCCGCCGAGACGTCGAGGAAGTCGAGGCGGTCGGTGTCGATCGCGTCGATGCGCGCGCGGGTGGTGGCGGTGTCGAGACCGCCGTCAACGGCCTCGAATGCCGAGAAACGCAGTCCGAGAGCGATACCCGGCGCCATCGTGCGGACCGCGTCGATCACCCGGTTGACGAACAGGGCCGGGTCGGCCCACTCGTCGTCGCGGTGGTTGTAGGCGGGCGAGAGGAACTGGTGGATGAGATAGCCGTGCCCGCCGTGCAACGAGATCACGTCCACCCCGGCCTGCCGGCAGCGCGCCGCCGCCTCGCCGAAGCATTCGATGATGTGCTCGATGTCGTCGCCGTCGAGTTGTTCCGGCATCTCCCCACCGACCACGGCGCACGGGATCGGCGACGGGGCGACGGGGACGAATCCGCTGACGGCGCCCTGCGCGGTGCGGCCGCCGTGGTTGAGCTCGACGCCCACCAGCGCACCGTGCGCGTGGATCGCGTCGGACATCTTCGCGATGCCGGGGATGCGTTCGTCGACGTCGACGCCCATCTGCCGGATGCGGCCCTTGCCGTCGGCGCGGACGTAGCTTGCCTCGGTGAACACGAGTGCGGCACCGCCGGCGGCGCGGCACTCCAGGTACGCGATGTAGTCGTCGGTCATCGTGCCGTCGACCTCGCAGTAGTTGCGTTCCATCGGCGCCGACACGAAGCGGTTGCGCAGTCGCAGTCCGCCCAGGTCGAGCGGGGCCGCGAAGGCCGGTGGGGTGGTCATCGGGACTCCTCGAGAAGGGTCGGGACGCCCTGCGCGGCGAGGAGTTCGCCGAGGTGGCGTCGCATGCGTTCGGGGTCGGGACGAATCCCGGTGACGAGCGCGAACGTGTCGGCGGCCTGCGCGACGAGCATCTGCCCGCCGTCGAGCACGTCGCAGCCGAGAGCGGTTGCGGCCGAAATGAGTTCGGTGCGCAGCGGCCGGTACACGATGTCCGCGACCCACAACCCGGGGTGCAGTGCGTCGGGGTCGAACGGTGTTCCCGGGTGTCCGACCATGCCGATCGGCGACGCGTTGACGACACCGTCCGACGACCGCAGGGCGCCGGCGATCGCGTCGACCAGGATGGGAGTGGTCCGGGTGGACGGGAAGGCGGCGGCCACCCGGGCGCACACGTCGGCGGCGCGGGCCGGGTCGGCGTCGGCGATCCGCAGGTCCCGGACCCCGGCCGCGGCGAGTGCGTACGCGACCGCCGAACCCGCCCCACCGGCACCGGCCAGGACCACCCGGTCGAGCGTCGTGTCGGGCAGCCCACGCCGCAGCGCGGCGAGGAATCCGCTGTGGTCCGTGTTGTGGCCGACCAGTCGGCCGTCGCGGACGACGACGGTGTTGACGGCACCGACAAGACGCGCGTCCGCCGACAGTTCGTCGAGGGCGGCAACGACCACCTGCTTACACGGGTGCGTGACGTTGAGTCCGGTGTAGCCGACGGCGACGGCGTCGCGCAGGACCGTACGGGCGCTCTCGGCCGGGACCCCCGAGACGTCGAGGTCGATCAGGTCGTAACGGTAGCCGGTGAGGCCGAGGGCGTCCGCCTCGTGCGTGTGCAGCGCCGGCGACAGGGACGTGGCGATCCCTGCCCCGACGAGGCCGATGCGGTGGCGGCTGGGTTCGGGGCCCATGAGAATTCTCCTGCGTGGTTCGGGCCGGTCAGGCGTCGTTGCGGACGAGCGCCTCGGGCGGGGCGGCGACCGCCTCCGTGCGGGGCTCGCCGAGTTGGTCGGTGGGCGTGCGGTACGTCTCGGGACCGGTGAGCGCGGCCACCGAGGACAGCAGCGCGAAGCCCAGGCACATCCACGCGACCGGGGTCCAGTTCGCGGTGTCGCCCGCGGACAGCCACTGCGCGATGGCCGGAGTGAAACCGGCGACCAGCAGGCCCAGCATGAGGCTCACGGCCATGCCCGTGTAGCGGACCTTGGCGGGGAACTGCTCCGGGAAGTACGCCGGGTACACCCCGTTGGGCATCGCGTAGAACAGGCCGATCAGGACGATGCCCGACGCGAATACCATCGGTGCGCTTCCGGTTCCGATGGCGTGGAAGAACACGAACACCATGACCGCGGAGCCGACGGCACCCGTCACGAAGACCGGTTTGCGGCCGATCCGGTCGGCGAGCATGCCGAACAGCGGCTGGGTCAGCACCGCGACGAAGTTGGCGGTGGCGATGGCCCACAGCATCGTCGAACGTTCGAATCCGGCGACCTGCACGGCGTACGCCAGCGCGAAGACGTTGACGATGGTGTTGATCATCGCAAAGGTCGCGCTGAGGCTGATGCGGATCACGGTGCGCCAGTGCGAGCGGAACATCTCGATGACGGGGATTCCCGCCGTGTCGTCGTGTTCCTTCAGTTCTTCGAACACCTCCGGCTCGTCGAGCTTGCGACGCAGCCAGACGGCGACACCGGTCACGACGATGCTGAGCAGGAACGGCACCCGCCAACCCCAGGAATAGAGGTCGTCGTCCGGCAGGGCCGCCACCGGGATGAACACCAGACTGGAGACGACGATGCCGAACATGATGCCGCTCATGGTGAACGAGGTGAAGAACGAGCGGCGGCGGTCCGGAGCGTGCTCGAGCGTGAGAGCGGACGATCCGGGTGACTCTCCGCCGGCCGACAGTCCCTGCAGCAGTCGCAGGAACACGAGAATGATGGGTGCGGCGATGCCGACCTGGTGGTACGTGGGCAGACACCCGACGACGACGGTCGAGATTCCCATGAGCAGCAGGCAGGCGAGGAGCGAGTTCTTGCGTCCGTAGCGATCGCCGAGATGTCCCCACAGCACTGCGCCGAGCGGACGGGCGATGTAGGCGACACCGAGCGTGCCGATCGACAGCAATGTCGCGGTGGCTCCGCCGCCGGGAAAGAAGATCCGGGGAAAGACGAGTGCGGCCGCCGATCCGTAGATGAAGAAGTCGTAGTACTCGAGCGTGCTGCCGAGGAAACCCGAGACGGCCGCCCGGCGGGCGTTCTCGTTCGGTTGTCCCCCGGTGTCGCGAGTAGACGTGCGTGCCATGGTGTTCCTTTCGTCCCAGGGATCCGGAACGCCGCGAGGCTGACTTCGGGGGGTGACTCACCTCACACGAAGATCCGGACCGTGACGAGCGTGTCACGGCCGACTATGTCGCGTCCAACACCAAAAAAGTCTCAGATAAAGACCGAAAATGTCTTACTCGGGGGTGGGGAGGATTTCCTCCGACACCTGCAGGGCCACGGCGAGCGCATCGGACACCCGGCGCGGCGACCAGGCGAGACCGTGGTTCATGTAGATCGGGTCGCCGGTGAGCGGGACGAACACCGTGCCCGGGGGTGTGATCGCGGCGATCCCCGAGGTCATGAGGGCGACGCCGACGCCCGTGGCCACCAGCATCAGGATCATGTACGGGTCGGTGATCTCCTGGACCACCCGCGGCCGGAAACCCGCGTCGACGCACGCTCGCATCGCGACCTCCTGCAGCGCGGAACCCGCGGACAGCGGGGTGGTGACGAAGCCGTCGTCGGCGAGGTCGCGCAGGTCGATCCGCTTCTCACCGGCCAGCCGGTGGTCGGACGGCAGGACGGCGCCGAACGCCTCCCGGCGGATCAGCCGCGTCGACACCGAGGCCGTCTCGACCGGCAGTCCGACGAAGGCGAGATCGATTGCCCCGCTGTCCAATTGGGTCACCGCGTCGCGGGTCATGATGCGGCCGACGAGCGTGAGTTCGATGTCGGGGTACCGCTGCCGCAGCGCCCTGGTGAGCGGGGGAAGCGACAGGTGGTTCAGCACGCCGGTGAAACCGATCCTGATGCGGCCGTACACGCCGCCCGCGGAGGCACGGGTGGCCTGCCGGGCGGTGTCGACGCTCTCGAGGATGCGGTAGGCGTGCGGCAGGAAGGCGTGACCGCCCGCGGTGAGGGCGACGCTGCGGGTGCTGCGCTCGAACAGCGGCACCCCGAGGTCTTTCTCGAGTTTGCGCACGGTCTGACTCAGCGGCGACTGCGCCATCTGGAGCCGGGCCGCGGCCCGGCCGAAATGCAGTTCCTCGGCAACGGCGACGAACGCCTGGATCCAGCGGATCTCCACGAATGCTCCTCCGATGAGAACGACGGGCGGGCTTGACGATTGTCGCTCACGTCATATATCCAGATTCATACACAGTGTGGAAATAATCATGCCGATTTCGCACATAGAGTAAGACTACTGCGCACTCAGCGCGCGAGGAGAATTCAGATGCTCACCTACCCCGAACGCGCGACAGCCCTCGTCACCGGCGGCGCGAGCGGAATCGGCGCGGCCTGCGCGAAGCGACTGTCCGACGACGGCGTCCGAGTCGTCACCGCCGACATCGCGGCCGGTGCCGACGAGCGCCTGGACGTCACCGACTCCGACGCCGTCGACGCTCTCCGCACCCGGCTGGGGCGGGTGGACATCCTCGTCAACAGCGCCGGCGTCGTGGGACCGTCGGCCCCTCTCGTCGACGTCGACCTGGACGACTGGCGGCGCACGTTCCGCATCAACGTCGATGGAACGTTCCTCCTGTGCCGGGCGTTCGTGCCCGGGATGGTCGAGGCCGGCTGGGGCCGGGTCGTGAACCTCGCGAGCATCGCGGCGAAGGACGGCAACCCCGGACAGAGTGCGTACTCGGCGTCCAAGGCTGCCGTCATCGCCCTCACGAAATCGCTCGGCAAGGAGGTAGCGACCACCGGCGTCCTCGCCAATGTCGTGGCCCCGGCCGCCGTGGAGAGCCCGATGAACGCCGGCACCGATCCGGCGATCCTCGCCCGCTCACAGAGTCTCACCCCGATGGCCCGGATGGGGCGGCCGGAGGAGATCGCCGAACTCGTCGCCTGGCTGTCGTCGACGGCGCTCAGCTTCTCCACCGGGGCCGTCTACGACGCCAGCGGCGGCCGGGCGTCGTACTGACTCACAGCCAGCGCGGGGGTTGAGCGTCCGCGCCGGAGGTGAGACCGACCGCACCGCGGCCCGCGGCCCATCGCACGACGGACGCGAGGGAACCACCGACCTTGGTGGACGTCGGCGAATCCGGTTGCACCGCAATGGGAGCACATCCGTCGACCTCGAGGACCAGTCCGGCGCCGAGGTCCTTCTTCTGCCACATCCCGACGATGTCGGTGAGCAGCGAATCGGCCACCACGTCGGGGAAGTCACCGAACCGGCCCCCGTTACCGAGATCGACCGCGTGGATCCACACCTCCCGGGTGCGCATCCACGCCGTCTCCGACACCGGCACCAGGCGGCCCTGCGCGGTCCGCACCTGCGCGTGCCACGCCGACGCGGGCAGGTGCCGCCACTTCTCGTCGAGCCGGGCGACGGTGTGATCGAACAGGTTCCGCAACGCCGCTGCCGACAGGGTGGCACCCTCGTCGATCTCGGTGCCGCGCTGCTCCGGCGAGGCGTACATCGGCGTCTCGATGCCCGTGGCCGCCCAGTCCAGCAGCCTGCACAACGCCGCAGCGTTGTACCCGACATGCGCGAGCAGATGCTTGCGCGACCACCCCGACAGCAGCGTGTCCGAGTTCAGGTCGTCGTCGGTCAACTCCGCCAGACGCTGCGCGAAATACGCGGTCCCCCGCCGCGCGATCAGCAACCGCTCCGCCAACGGCAGATCCTGGAACGACATGGCCCCTACTTGACGATCGTCTTGTTGCGCACGCTGCCGAGGCCCTCGATGGTGACCTCGACGGTCTGCCCGTCCTGGATGTACAGACCGGGCTTGCGGGCGTGCCCCACCCCGCCCGGGGTGCCGGTGATCACCACGTCACCGGGCTGCAGGGTCACGATGTGGCTGATGTACTCCACCAACTTCGCCGGGGTGAACACCAGATCGTCGGTGGTGGTGGTCTGCACCACCTGCCCCTCGAGTTTCGTGACCAGAGCACCCCCGAACGTGTAGGAGTCGGTGGTGGTCAGGAACGGTCCGAAGCCGCTGGTCTTCTCGAACGTCTTGCCCTGATCCCACTGCAGGGTGCGGTACTGGTAGTCGCGCATCGTGTAATCGTTCATCACCGAATACCCGGCGATGTACTGCTCGGCGTCCGCCTCGGACACCTGATACGCCTGTTTGCCGACGACGAACGCCAGCTCCCCCTCCCAGTCCAACTGGGCGGCCGCGTACGACGGAACGACCACGTCGTCGTACGGACCGGTGAGCGCTTCTTTGAACTTCGAGAACAGGGTGGGGTACTCCGGCAGATCCCGGCCCATCTCCTGGATGTGGTTGGCGTAGTTCAACCCGACGCAGATGATCTTCCCCGGGGACGGGACCACCGGGGCGTAGTCGGCGCCGTCGAGGCTGAGAACTTCTCCGGACGCGTTCTCGGCCAGAGACTTCCAGTCGGGGTCGGCGAGGAGCGCGGACAGGTCCGGAAACCCGTCGACGATGGTGGCGGTGGTGTCGGAATCGACGCGGACGGCGGCGGTGCCGCCGGCGCGGCGCAGGGTGGCAAGCTTCATGAGAGTGTCAGGCTCCTTCGGAAATGTACGTGCGGTGGAAGTGCAGGCGTTCGACGATCGGGGCGTCGGAGAACGCGAACAGGTCGAACTCGGTGTCGGCCTGGATGGACCATTCGGTCCAGGACGGGACCACGATCATGTCGCCCTTCCCGACGACGTGTTCGGTGCCGGCGAGCAGGAACCGCCCCTCGCCCTCGAACACCTGGTAGACGGTGGACCCGACGTCACGGCGCGGCCGGGTGTGCGCACCGGCGCGCAGCCGGTGGAACTCGGCCCGGATGGTGGGCATCACGTCGCCGCCGGTGGTCGGGTTGGTGTAGCGGACGGCGGCGTGGCCGGGTTCGGTGGTCGCCGCGTATCCCTCGTCCTCGAGTGCCAACTGTTCGCGCAGCGCGGCGTCGGTGTGCTCCCACCGGTACGCGGCGATCGGTGAGGACGTTTTCGCGTCCAGTCCGACCAGCGGTCGCAGTCCCGGATGCGCCCACAACCGCTCCGACCGGGACACGTCGGGGGTGGAGTCGTCGGTGACGTTCTCGGACCCGAATTCGAAGAATCCGGTGTCGGTGTAGTGGACGAACGGGATGTCGAGTCCGTCGATCCAGGCCATCGGCTGATCGGTTTCGTTGTGGTGGCCGTGGAAGTGCCAGCCCGGGGTGAGCAGGAAGTCGCCGCGGCGCATCGCGACCGGGTCGCCGTTGACGACCGTCCACACCCCCTCGCCCTCGACGACGAACCGGAACGCGTTCTGCGCGTGCCGGTGCTCGGGGGCGACCTCCTTCGGGCCCAGGTACTGGATGGCCGCCCACAACGTCGGTGTCACGTACGGCACCCCACCCAGACCGGGGTTGGCCAGCGCGATCGCGCGGCGTTCCCCGCCGCGGCCGACGGGCACCAGATCCCCGGCGCGCTGCGCCAGCGGATACAGCGTCGACCACTTCCACACGAACGGCACCGCCCGCGACGTCGGCGTCATCGGCATCAAATCGCCGAGCTGGGTCCACAACGGATTCAGGTGTTCGCTCTCGAAGTCCTGGTACAGCTGCGTGAGCAGCTCGTCGTCGAGATGCGGTTCGGTAGCGGTCATGGCGTCAACGCTAGAAGGGCGGGAGCCGCAGCCGGGAGGTAATTCTGCTGTGCAGAATCAGATCAGGGGGCGAGGTCGGCGATGTCCACCTCCAGTTCGCGGATCGCGTTCTTCATCTGCGACACCAACGGTCCCTGCGAGTGCTGACGGAACCGCGTGATCGGCACGGCCACGGTCATCGCTCCGACGGCCGTACGCGCCCGGTTCCGGATCGCGACCCCGAACGCCGCAACCCCCTCCTCGGTCTGCTGCACGTTGAGCGCGAACCCGACGGCACGGGCGGCGGACAGTTCACGGCAGAAGCGCTCGAATGCGTCGGCCGACAGGCGGCGGTCGCCCCACTCCCGTTCGTCGTCGGTCAGATCCGGGGGCCGCAAGTACAACTGCTCGAGGATGTCCCGCGGCAGCTCTGCCAGCAGAATCCGCCCTCCCGCAGTCAATTCCGCGTCGAGTACCTGCCCCTGACGGTCGCCGACGCGCAGCATTCCCGTCGACTCCGCGGACGAGAGGAACCGCGCCTGCGTGCCGACCCGGATCACGAGGTTGACGGTCTCACCGCACAGGATCGCGAGCGCTTCCATGTGCGGCCGGCACAGGTCGGTGAACTCGCGAGTCCACCCGCGCCGGGCCGGACCGGCGCCCATCGCCGAACCGGGGTGATACATGCGCTTCTCGTCCTGAACCGCGAACCCGCGGTACACGAGCATCGCCAGCAACCGGTGCGCGGTGGACGGCGCGATACCGAGTTCCTCAGCGGCGTCCTTGAGGCGCAATCCCCCGACGTCGCGCAGCATCTGCAACAGCCGCAGCGCGTTGTCGACGGACTCCAACATGTACGTCGGTTTCTCGATCGTCCGCTTTTTCTGCACAGCAGAACTCTATTGCACGCACCCTGTGCGCCGCATCACCCTCGAATCATGCCCCTTACCGCCACCTCCGCAGCGCCACCGGTGAACCGCGTCGGCCTGGACCGCAAGGCCACGGTCGCCGTCGTCGTCTGCTGGCTCTTCGTGGTCTTCGACGGCTACGACCTCATCGTCTACGGCAACGTCATCCCGAGCCTGCAGAAGGAATGGGGCATCAGCGCCGCCACCGCGGGCTCTCTCGGCAGCCTCGCGTTCCTGGGAATGATGATCGGCGCCGTCCTCGCGGGCCGATTGTCCGACGTGGTGGGACGCAAGCGTGCGGTGATCGGGTGCGCGATCGTCCTGTCGGTGTTCACCGCGCTGTGCGCCCTGGCGACCGGTCCGGTGATGTTCGGCGCGCTCCGCCTGATCGCCGGTCTCGGACTGGGCGGCCTCGTCCCCACATCCAATGCGCTCGCTGCTGAACTGGTTCCCGCGAAGTGGCGGGCCGCGGTGGCCACGATGATGATGTCCGGGGTTCCCATCGGCGGTTCGATCGCGGCACTGCTCGGCATCCCGGTGATCCCGCGCTGGGGCTGGGAGCCGATGTTCCTGTTCGCCCTGATCCCGCTCGTCGTGCTCGTCCCCCTCGCGTGGAAGACGCTTCCGGACCGCACGATGGGGGCCACCGGGTCGACCCCGAATCGGGTGACCGGTTTCGGCGCACTACTCGGTGCCCGTTTCCGTTCCGTCAGCATCATGTTCGCACTCGCGACGGTGGTGACCCTGCTCGCCTGGTACGGCCTCGGGACGTGGCTGCCCAAGCTCATGCAGGGTGAGGGCACCGATCTGGGCAGCGCGCTCACCTTCGCGCTGGCGCTGAATCTGGGCGCGGTGGCCGGGTCGTTCGTGACCGCGTGGGGCGGCGTCCGGTTCGGCACGATACCCACCAGCATCGTCGCCGCACTTCTCGCGGGTCTCGCCCTGCTGGCATTGCTCACGAATCCGCCGGTGGCGCTGGTTTACGTCATCTTCGTCCTCGCCGGCGTCGGGACGCACGGAACCCAGTGCCTGATCATCGCCGCGGTCGCGTCGTACTACCCCGACCATCTGCGGGGCACGGCCCTCGGCTGGGCGCTCGGCGTCGGCCGGGTCGGCGCCGTGGCCGCTCCGCAGATCGGTGGCTGGCTGCTCGCCGCGGGACTCGGCGCCGACTCGAACTTCGTCCTCTTCTGCGTCAGTGCCCTCGTCGCCGCACTGCTGCTCACCGTGATCTGGCGCCGCTTCCCCTCCCCCACGTGAGTGCCGCCGTGTGCCCCGGCACGCTTTGCCACTCACCTGCCCCGAACGCTCGAACAGAAGGAACTGTCATGTCGAACCTGCAGGACGCACGCATCATCATCGCCGGAGGCGGGATCGGCGGCGCAGCCAACGCCCTCGCCCTCGCCCGGAGAGGGGCGAACGTCACCCTGTTCGAACGCGCCGCCGAATTCGGTGAAGTCGGCGCCGGACTGCAGGTCGGACCGCACGGAGCCCGCATCCTCGACTCCTGGGGCGTGCTCGACGACGTTCTCTCCCGCGCCTTCCTGCCGAAGAACATCGTGTTCCGCGACGCGATCACCGCGGAGGTGCTCACCAAGATCGACCTCGGCTCCGAATTCCGGGCCCGGTACGGCGGTCCGTACTTCGTCACGCACCGCAGCGACTTGCACGCGACACTCGTCGACGCGGCCCGCGCGGCGGGCGCCGAACTGCGCACCGGGATCACCGTCACCGACGTGGTCACCGACGGCGACAAGGTCCTCGTCACCACCGACGACGGACACACGCACGAGGCCGACATCGCCCTCGGCATGGATGGTCTCAAATCCCGCCTGCGGGCGAAGATCTCGGACGACGAGCCCGTGTCGTCCGGCTACGCCGCGTACCGTGGCACCACCGCGTACCAGGACGTGGAACTCGACGAGGACATCGAGGACGTGGTCGGGTACATCGGACCGCACTGCCACTTCATCCAGTACCCGCTGCGCGGCGGTGCGATGCTCAATCAGGTCGCGGTGTTCGAATCCCCCGGTTACCGGCAGGGTGTCGAGAACTGGGGCGGGCCGGAGGAACTCGAACAGGCGTACGCGCACTGCCACGAGAACGTCCGTCGCGGAATCGACTACCTGTGGAAGGACCGCTGGTGGCCGATGTACGACCGGGAGCCCATCGAGAACTGGGTGGACGGCCGGATGATCCTCCTCGGCGACGCCGCACACCCGCCGCTGCAGTACCTGGCGTCGGGAGCCGTGATGGCGATCGAGGACGCGAAATGCCTCGCCGACTATGCGGCCGAGGACTTCTCCGCGGGCGGCGGGAACGCCGCGTGGCCGCAGATCCTGAAGGAGGTCAACACCGAACGGGCACCGCGCTGCAACCGGATCCTCACCACCGGACGGATGTGGGGCGAGCTGTGGCATCTGGACGGCACCGCCCGCATCGCCCGCAACGAACTGTTCCGCACCCGCGACACCTCGAGCTTCAAGTACACCGACTGGTTGTGGGGTTATTCGTCCGACCGCGCGTCGTAACCGCCTCCCGGCCCGGAGAGTTCGGCAGACTGGGTGAGTGACCCTCAACCTGGTGCGAACCCGTGTATGGCGCGATGGCCAGTGCGTGGGCAAGGATTTCCCGCTCGCCGACGTGTCCGAACGGTTGCAGGACGAGGGCGCGCTGGTGTGGGTCGACCTGTGCGACCCCGACCACGAGTGCCTGACGGAACTGGCGGCGGAACTCTCGCTCGATCCGAACGCCATCGAGGATGCCGTCGCCCGGGGTGAGCGACCGAAGGCGACGCGCTATGCGGGCCACGCGTTCGTGACCGCATATGCCACATGGTTCGACGCCGAGGACGCCGTCACGCTCGGCGTCCTCGACTCACGGCTTCGGCTCAGCCGCGTGTCGGCGTTCGTCCTGTCGAACGGGATCGTCACGGTGCGTCGCGACGACCGATTCGACATGTCCGAGGTGGTGAAGCGCTGGGAGGACGACCCCGCGCTGCTCACACGAGGTTCCGGAGCCCTGGCCCTCCTCCACGGACTCCTGGACGTCATCGTGGACGGGCAGTTCGAGACCATCGAAACGATCGACGACGCGATCGAAGCGCTCGAGGAGGGCTTGTTCGACGAGTCCGCGCGGACCCGGGAAGTCCAGCGGAGCACGTACCGGCTGCGGAAGGAACTGGTGCAACTGCGTCGCGTCGTATTGCCCATGCGGGAGGTCGTGGGCGCGATCATGCGCGGCCGCGCCGAATCCGAGCACGAGCAGTCGCCGATTCTCGACGGCCTCTACACCGACCTGTACGACCACGTGACGCGCGCGGCCGAGTGGACGGACTCATTACGCGACATGGTGGTGACCGTCTTCGAGACGAATCTGTCGCTGCAGGACGCCCGGCTCAACACCGTCATGAAGAAGCTCACCGGGTGGGCGGCGATCATCGCCGTTCCCACCGCGGTGACGGGGTGGTTCGGTCAGAACGTCCTGTTCCCCGGAGTCGGGCAGGTGTCGGGGACGATCGTCAGCACCGTCGTGATCGTGACGTCCGCCAGCCTGCTCTACATTCTCTTCCGCCGGCGCGACTGGATCTGACGGAGCTAGCTTTCACTCGGCTGCGATACCGCCAGCAGGACGCGCAGTGCGTCGGTGACCACCTGCGCGGAGACGGTGGGATCGATGGCGCGCTGAATACCCAGCCCGACACCGAGACCGAGCATGCCGCCGGCCACGTCCTCCGCAGGAATCGGCAGGACCACCCCGAGTGATTCGGTGAACGACTTCAGCAGCGACACCGTGATCTCCCGTGCGACGCCGAGCGTGGCGGTCAGTGCGTCTCGCAGTTCGGGATCGTGGCGGGACAAGACGATCAGCTCGAATTCGAGCATGGTCCACCCGACGTCGCCGAGCGTCTTCTCCGCCCAGGCCTGGAACGCCGCGAGTCGCTCCTCCATGGTGTCGCCGCCAGAGAGCGCTTCCGCGATCTCCTGCCCCTTGGTGGCGTGGATGAGGCCGAGCACCTCGAGGCACAGTTGCTTCTTGTTCTTGAAGTTGGAGTACACCGCGCCTTTGGAATAGCCGGCCACGTCGGCCACCTTGTCGAGCGACGTGGCCGCGTAACCGTCGGCCAGGAAGAGGTCGCGTGCAGTCGCGACGAGATGCGCCCGCGTCTGCGCCTGACTCTCCGACCTGGTCATTCGTGCCATATCTGCCCTTTCGCCGAAGCCTTCGGAGAATATTCTACTTTTCATATACCGTTGGTATCTGGTTTCTGCTAGCTTCTGTATATGACTTCGAGTGACAGATACCTCAGCCGCGGGCTGGTGATCGGTTGCGGAGGCACGCTCGGCGCAGCATGGACGGTGGCAGTGCTCGTGGGCACGTCCGCGGGCGCCGAACTCGTCACCATGCTGGGCGGCGGCGCCGGCGTCGACGAACTGCTCGCGATGCACCTCGGCGGGGCGACCCATCCGGCGCTCGACGGGCACCTCGCCGTCATGGGTCCGAACTTCATGGACGGCAGGCGCCGGCTCGCCACCCTCGAACATTCCCTCGTCAGCACCCGAGCCCAGTTCGCGAACGGAGTACACGCATGAAGCATTACGACATTCTCATCGTCGGCGCCGGGATCTCCGGCATCGGCGCCGCAATTCGATTGAAGCAGAGCGGAATCGACAACTTCGTCATCCTCGAGAAGAGCGACGCGCTGGGCGGTACCTGGCGTGACAACACCTACCCGGGCTGCGCCTGCGACGTCCCGTCCGCCCTGTACTCCTACTCGTTCGCACCGAACCGGGAGTGGTCGCGGCTGTTCGCCGGACAGGAGGAGATCCGCCGCTACATCGAACGCACCGCCGCCGAACACGGGGTCCCGGAACACGTGAAATTCGGCACCGAGATGCAGCGTGCCCAGTGGAGCGAGCAGAGCAGGCGGTGGACAGTGGACACGTCCGCGGGCACGGTCACCGCGAATGCCGTCATCGCCGCCGCCGGACCGTGGAACGAACCGCTCGTGCCCACCGTCCCCGGACTCGACACGTTCACCGGCGAGGTCTTCCACTCCTCCCGCTGGAACCACTCGTACGATCTCACCGGCAAACGCGTGGCCGTCGTCGGAACCGGTGCGTCCGCCGTGCAATTCGTCCCGGCCATCGCACCGAAGGTCGAGTCGCTGCATCTGTACCAGCGCACCGCCCAGTGGGTGCTGCCGAAACCCGATCACACCCTGCCGGGCGTGGAGCGCGCAGTCCTGCGGCGGGTGCCGGGTGCGATCCGGGCACTGCGACGCATCGAGTACATGATCATGGAGTCGCTCGGACTCGGCTTCCGGCACCCGTGGATCCTGCGTGTGGTGCAGCAGATCGGGAAGGCCCAACTGCGCGCGCAGGTACGAGATCCGCAGCTGCGCAAGGCCCTGACCCCCGACTACACGCTCGGCTGCAAGCGACTGTTGATGTCGAACACCTACTACCCCGCGCTCACCCGGCCCAACGTCGAGGTGCACGCGAACGCCGTGCAGTCGGTGCGCGGGAACGTGATCGTCGGCAGCGACGGCGCCGAACGGGAGGTGGACGCCATCATCTTCGGCACCGGCTTCCACATCCTCGACATGCCGATCGGCTCGAAGGTGTTCGACGGCACGGGCCGGAGCCTCGACGACCACTGGAAGGGCAGCCCGCAGGCCTACCTCGGCACGACCGTCGCGGGTTTCCCCAACGCGTTCGTTCTCCTCGGCCCCGCTCTCGGCACGGGACACACCTCGGCGTTCATGATCCTCGAGGCGCAATTGGAGTATCTGGTCCAGGCCGTCACCCGGGCCCGGAGCAACGGCTGGACCCGGATGGAACCGCGACGCGACGTACAGGACGCGTTCAACGCGCAGGTCCAGGAGGCCCTGGCCACCACCGTGTACAACGCCGGTGGCTGCCAGAGCTACTTCCTGGATGTCAACGGCCGCAACAGCTTCAACTGGCCGTGGTCGACCGACCGGATGCGGCAGCGGCTCGGCCGGTTCGACGAGGCCGCGTACGAGGTGTCGTCCGAGCCGGCGGTCACAGCGACTTCGCGATGATTCCCTTCATCACCTCGTTGGCGCCCGCGTAGATCTTCTGGACGCGGGCGTCCTCGTACATCCGGGCGATCAGATATTCGCGCATATATCCGTACCCGCCATGCAACTGCACACACCGGTCGATGACCGCGCACTGCTGCTCGGTGAGCCAGTACTTGACCATCGCCGCCTCGGACGGATCCAACTCGCCCCGCAGATGCGCCTCGATGCAATGGTCCAGGAACACCGCACACGTGCGGGCGATGGTCTGACACTCGGCGAGCTCGAATGCCGTGTTCTGGAACTCGAACAGACTGTGCCCGAACGCCTGCCGCGACCTCGTGTACGCAACCGTGTCCTCGACCGCACGATTCATCGCACCCGACGCCTGCGCACCGATGATCAACCGCTCCTGCACCAACTGCGCCATCAACTGCCCGAACCCCTGCCCCTCCTCACCGAGCAGATTCGACACCGGCACCCGCACGTCGGTGAACGACAACTCCGACGTGTCCGCGCCGTGCTGACCGACCTTGTCCAGCACCCGGCCCACGACGAATCCGGGACAGTCCCGCAGATCGACGATCAGCAGCGACACCCCCTTCGCACCGGCCTTCGGGTCGGTCTTGACCGCCAACACGATCACGTCGGCGGAAGCGCCGTTGGTGATGAACGTCTTCGACCCGTTGACGACGTACTCGTCACCGTCCCGGATCGCCGTGGTCTTGATCGCCTTGAGATCCGAACCGGCGCCGGGCTCGGTCATGCCGATGGCGCCCAGGATCTCCCCGCTCGCCATGCCCGGAAGCCACGCCTTCTTCTGCTCCTCGGTGCCGTACTCGTAGATGTAGTGCGGGACGATGCCGGAATGCACGGAAATGCCGAGCGCGAGGTCACCGGCATACCCCTGGGCCTCGAACACGGCCAGGTCGTGGGCGAACGTGCCACCGCCGCCGCCGTACTCCTCCGGGATCGAACAGCACAGCAACCCGAGCTTGCCCGCCGCCAGCCACACCTCACGGTCGATGCGGTGCTGCGCGTCCCACTTCTCGTGGTGCGCGACCACCTCACGCTCGAAGAACCCGACCGCGAGTTCGGACAGGGCCTTCACCTCGTCGTCGTGCCACGACGGAACGTGCTTCTTCATCGTCGACCCTGATTTCTAGACGCGCTTGAAGAGTGCGGCGAGGGCCTGGCCGCCGCCGATGCACATGGTGACGATGCCCAGTTCGAGGTCGCGGCGCACCAGGTCCTTCGCCAGACGCAGGGACAGGATCGCACCGGTCGCCCCGACCGGATGCCCCAGCGCGATCGCCCCGCCGTACGGGTTGGTCTTCTCCGGGTTCAGCTTCGCGTCCCGGATCACCGCGACCGCCTGCGACGCGAACGCCTCGTTCAGCTCGATCACGTCGATGTCACCCGGGGTGGTGCCGGTCTGCTCGAACAGGTTCTGCAGTGCCAGCACCGGGGCGTACCCCATCAGCGCCGGGTCCATCGCCGCGGTCGCGACCGCCTCCAGCGTGACCAGTCCGGTCAGGCCCTTCTCCTGCGCCGCGGACTGCGTCGCCAGCACCAGCGCCGCGGCGCCGTCGTTGATCCCGGACGCGTTGCCCGCGGTCACCGAGCCGCCCTCCTCGAACGCCGGCCGCAACGTCGCCAGCGTCTCGAGGGTGGTGTCCGGTTTGGGGTGCTCATCCGTGTCGATCGTCTTCGGTCGGCGGCCCCCGATCTCGACGGGGGTGATTTCCTGCGCGAACGCGGCCCGCGCCGCATCGGAGGCGGCGCGGCGCTGCGATTCGACCGCGAACTCGTCCTGCTGCTGCCGGCTCACGTCGTACTTGCGGGCGACGGCCTCGGCGGTGCGGCCCATGTGCACCCCACCGAACGGGTCGGTCAGGATCGCGACCGTGCCGTCGACGAGTGTGCGGTCACCGAGCTTGTAGCCGGAGCGGGCGGAGAAGTCGTAGAACGGCATCCGCGACATGCTCTCGTCGCCGCCGGCGAGGGCGAAGTTCACCCCACCCCAGCGCATCTGCTGCGCCGCCGACCACACCGCCTGCAGACCGGACCCGCACAGCCGGTTCACGGTGTATGCGGGGGTCTTCTCGGGCAGTCCCGCGGCCAGGGCCACGCGGCGGGCGTTGTAGGCGTCCGGTCCGACCTGACCGATGCACCCCATCACCACCTCGTCGATGTCGGCGCCGGGCACCCCGGCGCGTGTCAGGGCGGCCTTCGCGGCGGTGGCACCCAGTTCGTGGGCGGGCACGTCCTTGAACGCGCCACCGAAGCTGCCGATCGGGGTCCTCGCGCCGTCGACCACCAGGATTGGTTCAGGAGAATTCATGACGTGCCCTTCCGTCTCTCTACCGGTATGGGGAGATAGTAGGACTTCAAAGTACCCAGCGGTTCACGCAGGGCCTCCGGGGCACTCCGTTCAGGCGCCGCGGATCAGATCGGCGCACTTCTCGGCCATCGTCATGACCGTGATGTTGGGATTGACGTACGGCAGCTTCGGCATGGCCGACGCGTCCACCACCCGCAGATTGCGGACACCCTTCACCCGCAACTCCGGATCGAGGACGGCCATCGGATCGGCGGCCGCGCCCATGCGGGCGGTCCCGGCCGGGTGGTACACGGTGTTGTGCGTCCGGTGCGCGTAGTCGATCAGTTCGTCGTCGGCCTCCGCCTCCTTCCCGGGCGCCAGTTCCCGCGCAATCCAGCCGCGGAGGGGTTCCTGCTCGGCGATGCGGCGCGCCAGCCGGAATCCGGCGAGCATCACGGCCTCGTCGTGGCCGTCGGGGTCGGTGAAGTACCGCGGGTCCACTCGCGGGCGGTCCCGGAAGTCGCGGGAACGCAGTCGCACCGTTCCGCGGGACAGCCCCTGCGTGACATTCGGGGTGAGGCAGAACCCGTTGTCGGTCGTCGGGTAGCCCCACCGGAGTGTGTTCATGTCGAACGGCACACTGCCGTAATGCATCATCAGGTCCGGATGGTTCAACCCCTTCACGGTGGTGGCGAACAACCCGATCTCCCACCACTGCGTCGACGTCTCGACCATCGGCCGGGACGCGTCCCAGAACACCAGCCCCTCGACGTGGTCGTCGAGGTTCTGCCCGACCCCGGGAGCGTCGACGCGAACGCGCACACCCATCTCCCGCAGGTGCACCGTCGGCCCGATCCCCGAGAGCATCAACAGTTTCGGGGTGTCGATGGCGCCCGCCGTGACGATCACCTCGCGGCGGGCCGAGACGGTGTCGTAGCCGGAGAGATCGGGTCGCTGGTACCGCACGCCCGTCGCCGTGGTCGCGTCGTCGACGAGGATCTCGCTGACCCAGCAGTCGGTGCGCACGTCCAGATTCGGGCGGGATCCGAGAATCGGGTGCAGGTAGGCGTGCGACGTCGACATCCGGGTGCCGTCCTCGGACGCGTTGATCTGGAACCAGCCGGCCCCGTCGAGGACGGTGGTGCCGCGGTTGAACTGCACCGTCGGCAACCCGGCCTTCGCCGCGCTTTCGAGCAGGGCCACGCCGCACGGGTCGTTCGGCGGGACGTCGCGCAACCGCACGGGACCGTCGTGTCCGTGCTGGTCGCCGGGGGCGTCGTTGTTCTCGACCCGCGCCACCAGCGGGAGCACATCCTGCGCTCCCCAGCCGGTGGCGCCGGCCGCCGCCCAGTCGTCGAGCGTCTCGGCGGGCGGCCAGAACGCGATGCACGAATTGTGGGAGGAGCATCCGCCGAGGACCTTGGCGCGGGCGTGCCGCATGAAGCTGTTGCCCCTCTCCTGCGGCTCGACCGGATAGTCCCAGTCGTACCCGGAGTCCAGCAGGTGCATCCACTGCGACAAGTCCAGGACGTTGCGGTCACCGACGTCGGACGGTCCGGCCTCGACGAGGCAGACGGTCACCGAGGGGTCCTCGCTGAGTCGCGCGGCGAGTACGCACCCGGCGGTGCCGCCGCCGGCGATCACGTAGTCGAATACGGTGTCCGTCATGACAGTTCGCTCTCCGTCGTCTCGTCCTTCGACGACGCCGCGTGCGAGGCGAGACATCCGATGTGGTTACGCCCCTTCACCGCGTACCAGAGGAGACCCAGCCCGAGGATGATGCCGATGTACACGAACGCACCCCACGTGTTGTACCAGGGCGTGCCGTACACCTCGGTGCGCGGCCAGGCGAGGTTGAGCGCCATGCCCACTCCCCACAACACGGCGAAGATGTTGACGGGAAGTCCCCACCGGCCCATCGTGAAGTAGCCCTTCTCCGCGAGATCCTTCGGCGGCCAGTGCCCCTGCAGCCGCTTCTTCAGCAGCGGACCGGTGACCATGAGGTACGCCAGGTAGATCATGATGATCGCGATCGACGTCAGCACCGTGAAGATCTGCGGCTGACCGATGTTGATGACGAGGATGAACGCCGCGAGCACCCCGATCACGATGGCGGGCACCACCGGCGTCTGATGCTTCGGGTTGACGTGGGCGAGTCGCTCACCGAAGGGCAGGGCGTTGTCGCGGGCCATCGCGAACGTGAGCCGGATGGCCGCGGCGTGCACCGCGAGCGAGCACACGGTGACGGCGATGACGATGCAGACGAGGAAGACCTTGCCGAGCGGTCCCCACATCACCTGCTCGACGATGTACTGCAGGCCGCCCTCGCTGCTGCCGATCAGCGGATCGTCGAGGTCGGGCGCCGCCATGATCGCGAACACCAGGATCGCCCCGCCGATCACGAACGACGCGAGAATCGCCCGCAGGATCGCCTTGGGTGCCGTCCGCCGCGGATCGACCGTTTCCTCACCGAGCGAACTCGCGGTGTCGAATCCGTACATCACGTACCCCGACGCGAGGGACGCCACGAGGAAGACGCTCAGATAGCCGCCGGTCTCGCCGGCACCGTACCCGTGGGTGGAGAAGAACACGTCCGGACCGCGGGTGACGTTGGCGGCGAGGATCACGGCGATGAGCACGGCCGCGATCAATTCGACGAACACGCCCGTGCTGTTGATGAGCGCCATCAGCTTGACGCCGAACGCATTGACCGCCGTCGTGAACGCGATCATGATCGTGCCGAGAATGACGGCGTTGGTCGCGAAGTCGTATTCACCGCTGCCGTCGCCGACGATCTGGAACCCGCTCCACAGCCGCGGCAGGTTGAGTTGCAGTGCGAGCACGACGGCCGACAGGGTGACGATCGACGCCGTGAGCATCAGCCAGCCCGACGACCATCCCACGATCCTGCTGCCGAGCAGTTTCGCCCAGTTGTATACGGAGCCGGCGACGGGGTATTTGGCCGCGAGTTCCATGAAGCACAGGGCGACGGCCATCTGCCCGACGAACACCATCGGCCACGACCACAGGTATGCGGGGCCCGCGGTGCCGAATCCGAAGTAGAACAGTTGGAAGGTGCCGGTGAGGATCGAGATGTAGCTGACTCCCGCGGCGAAACTGGCGAATTTTCCGAGGCTCCGATCCAGCTCTTCCTTGTACCCCAGTTCGCCGAGCCCGCTGTCCCCCGGCGTCCCGTCGTCACCCACTGCCCCGTGCCGAGTTGCCATGGTTCTCTCGCCTCTCCGTGCGCCGACCTAGTCGTTGTCGAACCACCCCGCCGCCGTGGGCGAGGTGTTGTGCCAGATGTGTTTGGTCTCCTGATATTCCGCCAGACCGGCGGGTCCGAGTTCGCGCCCGTTTCCGGACATCTTGAAACCGCCCCATTCGGCGGCCGCGGTGTAGTAGCCGAAGTCGTTGAGCCACACCGTGCCGTGCCGCAGACCGCGCACCATCCGCTCGCCCCGCGCGCTGTCGGCGGTCCGGACACCGGCAGCGAGGCCGTACTCGGTGTCGTTGCCGAGGCGCAGCGCCTCCTCCTCCGTGGTGAAACGCTCGACGGTGAGGATGGGCCCGAACGTCTCTTCCTGCACGAGGCGCATGGTGCGGTCGCAGTGATCGAAGATGGTCGGGAGGTAGTAGCTCCCCTTCGCCAGCGCGGGATCCGACGGCCGCGCGCCTCCCGTCACCAACTGGGCGCCTTCGGCGAGCCCGAGCGCGACGTACCGCTCGACCTTCTCCCGGTGCGCCTCGGAAACCAACGGGCCGGTACGGCTCGCGGGATCGAGACCGTTGCCCATCCGGATCTTCTCGGCGCGCGCGGCGAGCGCGGCCACGAACCGGTCGGCGATGGATTCCTCGACGATGAGCCGGGTTCCCGCGGAGCACACCTGACCGGAGTGCAGGAACACCCCCGTGAGCACCTGGTCCACCGAATCGTCGCCGTCCGCGTCCGCGAAGACGATGTGCGGATTCTTGCCACCGAGTTCCACCGCCACCTTCGTGACGTTCTTCGCGGCGGTCTCGAGGATGACTCGTCCGGTGGCGAGCCCACCCGTGAACGAGACGAAATCGACGTCCGCGGTGCCCGTGAGCGCGGCACCGAGCACCGCGCCGCTGCCCTGCACCAGGTTCACCACCCCGGCCGGAGCGCCTGCCTCGACGATCAACTCGACGAACGCGATAGTGCTGAGCGGGGTCACCTCGCTCGGTTTGAGGACCATCGTGCAGCCGGCGGCCAGCGCGGGCGCCACCTTCCACGAGATCTGCAGCAGCGGATAGTTCCACGGGGCGATGAGCACGCAGACGCCGATCGGTTCACGTACCACCCGGCTGATCACGTCGGGCCGGCCGACGTCCACCAGGCGGTCCGCCTCGACGGCCGCGAGGTTCGCGTAGTACCGGAACACCGACACCACGTCGTCGATGTCGATCCGACTCTCCTCCAACGTCTTTCCGGTGTCGAGTGTCTCGATCCGCGCGAGCGTCTCCTTGTCCCGCACGAGCAGATCGGCGATTCTCGCGACCAGGGCCGCACGCTCGGCGACGGGGGTGCGGGGCCACGTACCCTCGTCGAAGGCCGCACGGGCCGCGGCGACGGCACGGGTGGCGTCGTCCGCAGATGCCTCGTCGACGGTGGCGACCACCGATCCGTCAGCCGGATTGATGCAGTCCCGGGTCTCACCGGAGCTCGAGTGGACCCACTGCCCGTCGATGAACAGGCCCGTGTTCAAGAGGTCGTCGATCGACTGGTCCTGCATCACTCAACTCCGTGGCTCGCCGGAACGCATGCACCCCCTTCACGGTATGCCAGTGGAGTCGCGGTGGGCTGGGTTCGATCACACATGTCCGATTCCGGGAGTTCCATCAAAACAGGGCGTTCGGTAGTCGGACGCACGTTCGCTACGCGGCTGCGATAGCGTGGTCAGCCGAACTCTTCGCACCTTCGCACATGCACACCGAGAAACAGCACACCAAGAAACGGAGCACCCGTGGTCGCGATCGGCACGTCGGATCTGGACATCTTCCCCCTGGCCCTCGGCGGAAACACCTTCGGCTGGACCAGTGACGAATCGACGTCGTTCGAGATCCTCGACGCATTCGCGGCGGGCGGCGGCAACTTCGTCGACACGGCCGACTCGTACTCGGCGTTCGCCGAGGGGAACTCCGGCGGCGAATCGGAGACCGTCCTCGGCAATTGGATGTCCTCCCGCGGCAACCGCGAACACATGGTGATCGCCACCAAGGTCAGCCAGCACCCAAATTTCAAGGGCTTGGCGCCCGCCAACGTCCGGTCCGCGGCCGAGGCGTCCCTGAAGCGGCTCCAGACCGACCACATCGACGTGTACTACGCCCACTTCGACGACGCCGAGACCCCGCTCGTCGACACACTCGGCGCCTTCGACGAACTGGTGCGCGACGGCCTCGTCCGCTACGTCGCCATCTCCAACTACTCCCCCGAGCGCATCCGGGAATGGCTGTCCCTCACGGCCGAGCACGGGTTCGCGGCCCCGATCGCGCTGCAGCCGCACTACAACCTCGTCCACCGGCACGACTACGAACCCGAGGTCGCGGCGATCGCCACCGAGAACAACCTCGGCGTCTTCCCGTACTACTCCCTGGCCGCGGGCTTTCTCGCGGGCAAGTACCGCACCCAGGCCGATCTGGACGGTCAACCCCGGCAGCGGATGGCGACCCGCTACTTCTCCGAGTCGGGCCTCGCCGTCGTCGACGCGCTGGCCGAGATCGCCGCCGCCCACTCCGCGGAGATCTCCACCATCGCGCTCGCCTGGCTCCTCACCCGGCCCGGCATCACCGCGCCGATCGCGAGCGCGAGCCGACTCGAGCAACTCCCCGCCCTGCTCGACGCCCCGACGGTGACGCTGACCGCGTCCGAGATCAACCACCTCACGACGCTCTCGGACGCGATCGGCGCCTGACGCACCACTCGACTCAGCTCAGCAGCTTGCTCCGGAGCCGGTCGATGGTCGCCGGGCTCAGGCCGAGCCCCTCGGTCAGGTAGCGGTCGACCGTGCCGTACCGCTCGGTGAGACGCCCCAGGCCTGCCTCCAGATAACTCCGGTCGACCCCCAGCAACGGCTGGTAGATCGCCGCCACCGCGTCCCCGCGGCTGGCGGCGATCTGGTTGTACGTGACCTTCATCGACGCGGCGGTGTAGTCGTTGGTCAGCAGGTAGTCGTCGAAGATGGTCTCCTGCGCAACGCCCGCGATCGACAGCAGCAATGCGGACGCCCAGCCGGTGCGATCCTTGCCCGCCGTGCAGTGGAAGACCTGCGGCCCGTCCGTCTCTGCCAGTGACGTCAGAAGATTCGCGAACCCCGCACGGGTGGCCGCGTCGTCGACGAAGCTGCGGTTCATCTGCTGCATGAACGCGACGGCGTCGGCCGGCGACTTCAATTGCGCGACCGCTGCACCCAGGTCGCCCGACAGGATGGGGATGCCCAGGTATCGCGGGCCTGCCGGGAGCCGGTCCGGTTTCGCCGCGACCTCTTCGACGGTGCGCACGTCGTACACCGCCGTCAGACCGAGACCGGTGAGGACGGCGAGATCCTGATCGTTCGGAACCAGTGCGTTCGAACGGTAGAACACTCCCCGCGTCACGTGTCCCCCACGGGCGGTGGCGTACCCACGTCCCGTTCCCCCGACGTCGCGGAAGTTGTCGACCGACGCGAGTCGTGGCGTCTCGGCGACCGGGCCCGCGCTCCCGAAGTCGGAGGAACCGAATCCGGGCAGCGTGATTCCGGGCAGCGACAACGGGTCCGCCGATGCGAGCGCCGGCGTGCCGAGACCCGCGAACAGGACGCTGCCGGTGATCAGCACCGCGGCGGTGGACGTGACACGACGAGACATGGAAGAGCCTTTCGGTGGGCTGTCGAGGAGAGCCGCCCTCCGGCGTGTCCGGAGCGTGAGCGGGTAATCCACATCACAGTGGGCTGGGGTTTCCGGTGGCTACGAGTTGTTCCGATCACCGGGAGAACCCGTTTCCCGACGGCGAAGCCCGCAGCAGACTCGGGCGGTCGGCAACCGACGCGCGCCGACGAACGAGACTTTCGAAAACGAGGATGTGAGCTGAGATGACCGAGATCGCACAGCAACTGGCGGGGAAGGTCGTGATCGTGACCGGCGCATCGCGCGGGCTCGGCGCCGCCTTCGCGCAGCGCATCGTCGACGAGGGCGGCAGCGTCGTCGTCGGCGACGTCCTCGACGAAGAAGGACAGGCCACCGTCGCCCAGCTGGGTGACCGGGCGCGGTACAGCCACCTCGACGTCACCGACCCGCAGCAGTGGCAGGCCGCGGTCGACGTGGCGACGAACGAGTTCGGACGCGTCGACGGCCTCGTCAACAACGCCGGCATCTCCACCGGCCAGTACATCGAGCACGAACCGCTCGACCACTTCCGGACGGTCCTCGACATCAACCTGACCGGTGTGTTCAACGGTCTGCAGGCCGTGATCGCCCCCATGCGCGCCGTCGGCGGCGGATCGATCGTCAACATCTCCTCGGCCGCCGGACTGATGGGCCTCGCGCTGACCGCCGGGTACGGCGCATCGAAGTGGGGCGTGCGGGGACTGACGAAGATCGCCGCCGTCGAGTTGGGCACCGACCGGATCCGCGTCAATTCCGTCCACCCCGGAATGACGTACACCCCGATGACCGCGGGCCTCGGAATCCAGGCGGGCGAAGGCAACTACCCGAACACCCCCATGGCCCGGGTCGGGGTACCCGAGGAAATCGCCGGCGCCGTCGGCTTCCTGCTGTCCGACGCCGCCGCCTACGTCACCGGTGCGGAACTGGCCGTCGACGGCGGATGGACCGCCGGACCCACCGTGAAATACGTGATGGGCCAATGACATCGAACACGGAAACACACGAGGAGTAACACCATGAATCGATTCGACAACCGGCGGATCCTGGTGACAGGCGCCGCGTCGGGTATCGGACAGGCCACCGCGCTCCGCCTGCTCGACGAGGGCGGCATCGTCGTGGCAGCCGACGTCTCCGAAGACGGCCTGGCAAAGACTGTGGAACTCGCCGACGCCGCAGGCACCGCGGGACGCCTCAGCGTCACCGGCATCGACATCGGCGACGAGAAGTCCGTCGTCGACGGCGTGAAGTCGAGCGTCGAGACCCTCGGCGGACTGGACGTCCTCGTGAATGCCGCCGGCATCCTCCGCGCCTCGCACACCCACGAGACGTCGCTGGACCTCTGGAACCAGGTGATCGGTGTCAACCTCACCGGCACGTTCCTCATGGTCCGCGAATGCCTGCCGGCACTGCTGCGGGGCGAGCGCAGCGTGGTCGTGAACTTCAGTTCCACGTCCGCCGCGTTCGCGCACCCCTACATGGCCGCGTACGCCGCGAGCAAGGGCGCCATCCAGTCGTTCACCCATGCACTGGCACTCGAATACGGCAAGCAGGGCCTGCGCGCCGTCGGCGTCGCCCCCGGCAGCATCAAGACCGGAATCACCGACGCCACATCGGGTTACGTGCCCTCCGACGCCGACTGGAGCCTGTTCTCCAAGCTCTCGCCCATCCTCCCCACCACCCTGGAATCCGGTGGCGCGGCCATGGGCGGACCCGAGCAGGTCGCCGGTGTGGTCGCCATGCTCGCCTCCGACGACGGTGCGTTCGTCACCGGAACCGAGATCCGCATCGATGGCGGAACCCACGCCTGACCCGGTGAATCCTGCGTCAGCGACGGCGGCGGCACGTAGGTTGGACTCATGACTCTTCCCACGCCTGCCGCCGATCGCACCGCGCTCGTCACCGGAGCGTCGTCCGGGATCGGCACCGCGATCAGCCGTGAACTCAGCCGCCGCGGTCACCAGGTCGTGCTCGTCGCCCGTCGGGCCGACAAGTTGGAGGAACTGGCCACCGAACTCCGGGCCGCAGGCGGTCGGGCACACGTGGTGAGCGCCGATCTGTCCGACCGCTCCGCCCGTGCGACCCTGCTCGACCGCGTCGGCGAACTCGGACTCACCCTCGACATCCTCGTCAACAACGCCGGCCTGTCCACCCTCGGCCCGGTGGCCGCGTCCGATCCGGACGCCGAGATGAACATGATCGAGGTCGATGTGATGGCTGTCGCGGATCTGTGCAGCCGCGCCCTGCCCGGCATGGTGCAACGGCGCCGGGGGGCGATCCTCAACGTCGCGTCCACCGGGGCATTCCAGCCGCTGCCCGGGCAGGCCGGGTACGCCGCTTGCAAGGCGTTCGTCCTTTCCTACACCGAGAGCCTGACCGGCGAATTGAAAGGCACCGGCGTCACCGCGACCGCGCTCTGCCCCGGGCCCGTGGACACCGGGTTCGGGGAGACCGCCGGATTCGCGAAGGAAGACGCCGAAGCCGCATTGCCCAGTTTCATGTGGGAGAGCGCCGAATCCGTGGCCGCGACCGGCATCGACGGACTCGACAAGGGGCACATGATCGCCATACCCGGCTTCGCGAACCGGGCGGCCTCCGTGTTCGCCCGCCTCGCGCCGAACAAGTTCCTCGTACCGGTCCTGGCCAGCCGTCATCCCGGTTTGCGGACGTAGCGGCCGCACGCCGGCTCACCTCGCCGTTCGGCACCGCGAACCGTATCGTCTGCACCGGATTCCACGGCGTCCTTCTCGATTGCTGGCAGGCCGACCAGAACGGGCAACCACACAAACTCGTCAAGCTGTCCATGGACTTCCCAGGATCACTCGGCGCCACCCTCCCCGGCGGAGGTCCCGGGCACTTCGTCTACCCGGGATCATCCCGGGAATCTGAACCGGACTACAGGGGGTCGCCCTCGACCCGCCCTGCAGGAAGGGTGCGGCCACAGATCATCAGCGCGAGATCTTCACCCGCTCCCCGTAATTCGGCACCGGAACCATACGACCAATCGAGGTCCGTCGCCCGCAAGCCGCGGCCCTCGATATCGATGCCGAAGTTCGAGTGACCGCCACCCGCGGTGAGATCGTTGAGAACGACACGAATCGTCGCCTCGGGAACGCGGCGCGGCACTCCGAGCGGCACGGTGGCGTCGAGACCGTGAATCACCACATGGTTGAGAGCGCCGTGATACCCACCGCGCGGCGGGGTCCAGTGGCGCATGATGTCCGAGCGCACATTGGCGACGAGTTCCGTGGTTGCCAATTCGGCATCGCGAGCGGCGATCTCGTTCGACAGCCGGGTGAAATCGAATTCGCTCTCCCGCAGACGTCTCATGAACTCGTCCTCCGAGTAGCGCGCCGCCATGGTCACGTGCGCGACGACTTCCCGAATCCGCCACCCCGCACACAGCGACGGAGTGTTCCACTCCGCATCGGAGAGCCCGTCGAGCAGATCGGCCAGTGCCGAGAATTCGTGCGCGACCGCACGTTGCAGTTCAGCGTCATCGGTCATCGCAGCCAGTCCCCACATCCTTGTTCGACGAGAGTTCTCCCGACCACCGTAGACCGAATCCGCCGAGTATTGCCCCAGTCGAACATGATTGGTAAAATCGAACAAAGTTTCGAATGGCCTTGGGGGGGTTCCATTGGGGGATGTGGTGGCACCGGATCTGGCGGAGGTGCGGGCGTTCACCGCACGGTTGCGGTGCGTGGCGGCCGGTGATGACGCCGGGGCGGGGATCGATCTGCTCGATGCGATCGAGGCGTTGAAGTCGGTGGGCTGTGCGGCGCAGGCGGTGATCACCGACCACGTCGCGACATGTGTTCGGGCGGAGCGGCAGGCCGCGGGGCTGCCGCGGGCGGAGTGGAATCGCGGGATCGGGTCGCAGATCGCGTTGGCGCGCAGGGAATCCCCGAACCGGGGTGGCCGGCATCTGGGGTTCGCTCGGGCGGTGGTGCACGAGATGCCGCACACCCTGGCGTTGCTGCGGTCGGGGCGGTTGAACGAATGGCGGGCCACCCTGTTGGTGCGGGAAACGGCGTGCCTGTCCGCATCCGATCGGGGCATCGTGGACCGCCGGTTGTGCGCCGACCCGGCCGTGCTGGACGGGGTCGGTGACCGCGGGCTGATCGCGCGGGCGGCGGCGTTGGCGGCCGAACTCGACGCCGCCGCAGTCGTCCGCCGGCACCGCAAGGCGGTCTCGGAGCGGCGGGTGACGACACGGCCGGCGCCGGACACGATGGCGCACCTGAGTGTGCTGATGCCGGTGGCGCAGGCCGTCTGTTTGCAGGCGACCCTGGGCCGGGACGCGGACCGCCTGATCGCCACCGGACAGAGCGGTGGCCGGACCCGCAATCAGCTGATGGTGGACCTGCTGTTCGAACGCGGCACCGGACAATCCGTGGCGGCGGGGGCGCCGGTGGCGGTGAATCTGGTGCTCTCCGACGACACCCTCCTCGCCGGCGGTTCCGAGACGGCACAGCTGCAGGGGTTCGGTCCGGTGCCGGCGGGGATCGCCCGGCACCTGGTGGCGGACGCGGTGAGCGCGGACACGGAGACCGCGTTGCGGCGGGTGTATGCGCGCCCGGGGTCGGGGGCGTTGACGGCGATGGACTCGCGGTCCCGCACGTTTCCGAAGAGCCTGGCGAGGTTGATCGACCTGCGGGATCGGACGTGCCGGACGCCGTGGTGTGATGCGCCGATCCGCCATCACGACCACATCCGCTCACACGACAAGTCCGGTCGGACGTCGGCGAACAACGGGTCCGGTGTGTGCGAGGCGTGCAATTACGCGAAGGAGGCACCGGGCTGGGTGGCCCGCCCGGTCACCCACCGGGGTGGTCGGCATGCGATCGATCTCGGCACCCCGACCGGGCACCACTACCGATCCACCGCACCACCGCTCCCGACTCCGACACACCTGCGAGCGTCATGAAATGGCTGGTCTTGCACCCTCGGTCGCCGGGGTGATGCGCAGAAGAACCCGCGGCTTCTGCCTGCGCGCGAGGATGCGTTCGACGAACATCACGATCCGGTATTCCAGTCCGTATTCGTCCCGGATGGTGTCGGTCATCCTTCTGCTGGTGGACTCGTCGGTGACGATTTCGGCCACTGCGGCAACGGGTTCGGAGTCGGCGTCCACTTTGCCCCGTCGGGTGCAGGGGCGAAGTTCGACGTTCCCATTGTTGCGAAGCCGCTTCACCTTTCCGCTGTCCTCGGGGGTGGTGACGATCAGGGCACCGCCGTCACGGGCAATCCACACCGGCGTCGCCACGGCCGCGCCGGACTTCCGGAACGTGGTGAGAGAGACGAACGATTCGTCACCCAACCGGTCGAAGTCGGTCACGCCCGTCCCCAGGAGGTGAGTTCGGCGATGTCGCCGTACAACGCCGACTGGTAGGTGAGCATCAGTTCCTCCACCCCGCCGAACTGATCGCCCACGTAGTGGGTGTTCTCCGCCGACAATTCGCGATCGCCCGAGCGGGCGATGAGTTCGTCGATGCGGCTGTCGAGACTCATCGCCCGGTTGACCGCCAGCACGGATCGCAGTTGCACCTCGGCCCGCGACAGCAGGTCGCCTATTCGGGCGAGGGCGGCGACGCGGTCCACCAGTTGATCCCACACCGGTTTCAGCGCGTTCCGCCGGGCCTCGACCTGGTGCCGCCCGCTGTCGGAGTGGGTGGCGCGGAGTGCGTCGTCGAGTTCGAGCCGGATGCCGCGCAGGGCGACGGTGTCGACGGCGATCTGGGTGAGTTCTTCGGCGAGGTCGAGTTGATGCCGCTGCACCGCGAAGTGCTCCGACTGCCAGACAGGGGAACCGTCGATTCGGTCGAAGAGCATCCCCGCCAGGTAGAGCAGGGTGTCGTAGCCGTCGGCGAAGGTGTCGTTGTCGAGGTCGGCGCCCTTGCCGATCGCCTCGGCGACGCGTCGTCCGACGGCGGCCATCGGTGTGTTCTCCGCCGCCTGACCGATTCGTTCCGCTGCGGTGCCGCGGGCATAGTTGCCGGCCCGTTCGAGCGGCGTGCCGACGACCGGCGCCGGTGTGCGCTGCAGCGCCCGGAACAGGGACTCCCGTTGTTCGAGGTCCAGATGCACGCCCTCACGCCGGTCCCGGCGCATCGCCCGGACGCCGCTGCCGTAGTGCGCCGTCGACATCACCACGGCAGACCGGTACGACTGCAGTTTGCGGCCCAGTTCGGTGGCGCGGTACTTGAACAGCAGTTGCGCCGGGCCGGGGCGCAGGGCATCGGCGCGGCGCACAACCTGGTTGTATTCGTCCGTCAGCAGACGCAACGCCCCGAAGCCGCCGATCGCCGGGATGGTCCGGCCCGCCCGACGGCGGTTCGTGAGCACCTGCCGGGTCGGGGCGTCGAGATGACCGGCGGCGATCAGCACCGCGGCGGCGTCCGACAGCGGGGCATGCCTGCCCGCGATCGAGGCCTGCTCACACCACTGGCGGACCTGGGCCGAGATGCGGGCACGACGCTCCTCGTAGTGGGCGTTTTCCGGCATCGGACCTCCTGGCAACTGACTGATCACCACTGTCCCAGAATTTCGTCCGGCGCGCTCTAGGCTCTCCCCCATGACCTCCACGGTGCGTGCGGTGCTCCTGTTCGCTTCACTGCTGCTGGTGGCCGGTTGCGGTCGCTCGGTCGACGGATCCCCCGAGACCGGTGCCGTCGCGGGACCGGCCACCACCCCGACGGTGACAACGCCCTCGGTGACGACCGCGCCGAGAACGACCACCACGACACCCCCGCGCACGACGTCGACAAGCCCCACCACCACCACGACCACCACGACCTCCCCGGCGCAGGCGGATCCGAAGGCGTTCGCGGGCACGGCGGCGGGGAGTTACTACTTCACCACCCCGAGCACCAAGTTCCACTGCGGCATCCTGACCGGCGGCGACCTCCCGACCGCGGGCTGTCACGGCCCGATGCCGGCGTCGGCGCCGAAGGTTCCGGGGGCCGGCGCGTCCGGCACCGCGGTGACACCGAATGCGATCGAGGTCACCGGCGCCCGCCCCGGGCAGTTCGCCAGCGCGGGTGATCCCCGGTATTACCCCCTCGACGGGTCGGCGGCCCCGGCCCTGCCTTATGCCACCGCGTTGCAGGTGAACGATCTGACGTGCCTCGTCGACGAGAAGTCCGGGGTGACGTGCCACAGCGAGGCGGGGCACGGATTCACGCTCTCCGACAGCGCGTTCCGGGTGTGGTGAGACCTCAGCCCAGCTCGGCCGAGCGCCGCTCCATCAGTGTGCGCAGCTGAGCGTTTTCCTTCGGCGTGAAACCGATTCTCTCGATGTCCCCGATGCCCCGCCCGATGCCCTTGCGGACACCGTCGAGCATCCTGGTGACGGCACGTTCGGGAACACCGAGCCGGCCACCCGATTCGACGAAATGCCTGCGGTTCAGCTTGTTCGCCTTGCCGTAGAAGTCGAGTGCCATCGGGTCGCGCCACCCGAGGTACGGCTGAGTGCACAGCAGGTCGTAGGCGGGGGTCACGCTCCACAGCCCTGATTCGGCAAGTTGCACCGAGAAGTTCTTGCCGTGCAGGTCGCCGTTGCCGATCGCGTACGAATATGCGACCAGCCGGAGCAGTTCCAGTGTCGCCACTCGCGCCGATCCGCCGCCGCGCTCGCACACGTCGGCCAGGGCGGTGATGACATTCTCGGTCTTCAACCGATACTTGGCGGCGGGGAACACGCCCATCACCTGGCAGGCGTCCTCCTGCGGTGTGCGAACGACTCGACCGGCGGAGTCGACTCGCCTGTCGAAACGCGCGACCAGCAGGCCGGCGTTGCCCTTCCCGTCGCGCACCAGTTGATGATCGGCGACGGGCAACCCGCAGTGCGCGGCGAGCCCCATGAAGAAGTGCTCGTTCTCCACCAGCTGCGGGTATCCCTGCGGTGGTGAGAGTTTGAGGATGGCAGGACCCTTCTCGGTCGCGATGGGCGTCGAGTACATCTGAGCGGACACCTTCGCCTGCACTCCGGGCAGCGAGGTGGGGTCCAGCTTCACCGCTTCGTGCCCCGACATGTGCTCGAACAGCGCCCGCAGGTCGGAGCGTTCGATGGCGTCGGGGTCGAACACGGGCGCCGTCTCGGGCGGCGGCACCCCTTCGGGCAGGACGCGCACGTCTCCGATCGTGTCTGCCCCCACGGCCATCAGGATCGTGAGGTGATCGTCCTCGGATGTCTTGGTGGCCGCGACCGCACCGCGAAGCCGGATCCCTTCCGGGAGGAGACCCGCGAAGAACGGCGGAACGCTGCCGCCGCTCGCCCGCACGTCGGGCGACGACGTGGGGATCGTCCACGCGATCTGCGGGGATTTCGGGTCCTGCAGGTACGCGGCGTCGTAGCGGAAGACGACGTCCCCGGCTTCCCTGGCGAGGCTGCCCGCGAGGCGCTCACCCTTGTAGACGTCGGCCCGCTCGACCCCGCTGAGATTCTCGACCATCAGGACGTCACCTCGACCCCCGCGCGGGTCACGAGCACCAGGCGGCAGCCCAGCGCACCCGCGACGGCGTCGACGAGATCCAGTTGGACCGTGCCCCGACCGGATTCGATCGACTGCACGCTGGACCTCGACACCCCGGCCAGGTCGGCCAGCTCCGCCTGCGTGAGCGCGAGCTGATGCCGCCGGGCCACGAATCCGTCGGCGATGCCTCCGGTTTCCGTGCGTTCGCGGCGGCGGGGGGTCGCCATGAAAGCCTCCTACTCTGTTCGCACAATGCTTGTAATCGGATGCTTAACGACAGTGTGCGCCGATTTCGCCCCGAAGTCCATGCCTATGACTGCGAGCGCAAGCCTAATGCCGATGGAGGCTCCAAAAGACTAGCCATCACGCATTAAGCCTGCGATCACAAGCACAAGCGATGTCGCCGCACCCACCCCCTACCCTGGTTACATGCGCATAGGAGCACACGTCCGCCAGGACGAAGATCCGATCGGATACGGCGAACGGCTCGGCGCCGACGTCATCCAGATGTTTCTCACCGACCCTCAGAAATGGGAAAAACCTCCGACACATCCGCGGACGGACGAGATTCGCGACAGCTCCATCGACGTCGTCGTGCACTCCTCCTACGTGATCAATGTGGCCAGCCTCAACAACCGGCTGCGGATGCCGTCGCGCAACGCCGTCGCACAGCAGGCCCAGGCCGCTGCCGACATCGGCGCGTTCGGACTGGTGGTCCACGGCGGCCACGTCCGCGACGGCGAGGACGTGCAGGCCGGGATCGTCAACTGGCGCAAACTCTTCGAACGTCAGGCCGACAAGGGCGGGTTCCCCGTCCCCATCCTCATCGAGAACACGGCCGGCGGCGACTTCGCGATGGCACGGCACTTCGACGCCATCGACCGGCTGTGGCAGGAGGTCGGCGACTTCGGCGCCGGATTCTGCCTCGACACCTGTCACGCATGGGCGGGCGGCGAGGAACTGATGGGTGTCGTCGAGCGCATCAAGGCCATCACCGGGCGTATCGACCTGGTCCATCTCAACAACTCCCGCGACGAGTTCAACTCGGCGCGCGACCGGCACGCGAACCTCGCCGACGGAACCATCGACGCCGAACTGCTCGCCGAGGTCGTCAGAACCGCCGATGCGCCCGTCGTCCTCGAGACACCGGAGGAAGGGCTGGCCGAGGATCTCGCGTACCTGCGGGAGACGGTGGGTTAGTCGCCCAGCCGGCCGGTCAGCCTGCGGTACCGCTCCTCGCTGACCGGGTTCAGGCCCTCGACGGTGACGTCGGTGCCCCGGCTCGCGTACTTGGTGGTGATGCCGTCGAGCGCGGCCACGGTGGAGGCGTCCCAGATGGTGGCGCCCGACAGGTCGATGACCACACGGCCGGGGTCGTCGGCGTAGTCGAACGAGAACACGAGGTCGTTGGACGAGGCGAAGAAGAGTTGCCCGCTGACCCGGTACGTCTTCACGCCGCCGTCGAGTTCGCCGCGCACGTCCACCATGTGCGCCACCCGGCGCGCGAACAGCACCATCGCGACGAGCACACCGACACCCACACCGATCGCGAGATTGTCCGTCGCGAGGGTGCCCGCGACGGTGCTGAGCATTACCAGGGTCTCGCTCAGAGGCATCCGCCGGAGCGTGCGCACGCTGTGCCAGTCGAAGGTGGTCGCGGCCACCAGCACCATGACGGCGACGAGCGCCGCCATCGGAATGGTCCCCACTACGTCGCCGAGCCCGACCACGAGAATCAGCAGAAACGCCCCCGACAGGAACGTCGACAGCCGGGTGCGGGCCCCGCCCGTCTTGACGTTGATGATGGTCTGCCCGATGAGTGCGCATCCGCCCATGCCGCCGAAGAGTCCGGCCACGATGTTGGCGACGCCCTGGCCCCACGACTCGCGAGTCTTGTCCGAATGCGTGTCGGTGACCGAGTCCACGAGTTTGGCGCTCATCAACGATTCGAGCAGTCCGACGACGGCCATCGCCAACGCGAACGGGGCGATGATCTTCAGAGTGTCGACGGTGAACGGAACGTCGGGCAGCCCGATCAGGGTCGGCAGCCCGTCGGGCAATTCCCCCTGGTCGCCGACGGTGGGCACCGCGACACCGGCGAGCACGGTGAACGCGGTGAGACCGACGATCACCAGCAGCGGGGCCGGCACCGCCGTGGTCAGCTTCGGGATCCACACGAGCAGCGCCAGACCGGCGGCGAGGAGCGCGTACACCGCCCACGGCACGTTCGTCAGGTACGGGAACTGGTGGACGAAGATGAGGATTCCCAGCGCGTTGCAGAACCCGACCATCACGCTGCGGGGCAGGAACCGCATGAGCCGCGCGACCCCGAGGACGGCGAGGAGGATCTGCATGGCACCGCCGAGGAAGACCGCCGCGATGAGGTACTGCAACCCGTGTGACGCCATGAGCGGCGCCAGCACCAGCGACACCGAACCGGTGGCCGCGGAGATCATCGCCGGACGGCCGCCGGTGAACGCGATGGTCATCGCCATGATCGCGGCGGTGAACAGGCCCACCCGCGGATCGACACCCACGATGATGGAGAACGACAACGCCTCCGGGATGAGGGCCATCGCCACGACGAGCGCAGACAACGACTCGATACGAAACACCGTCGGATGCAGCCACACCGGCCGTCGGAGAGCGAGAGAGGGCACGGCGGGACAAACCTTCTTCCTGAGGGGGACGCGAAGATCCTATCCGGGTGGCGTTCGACCAGTACGGTTAGCTGATCCGCCGAACGAGGAGGAACTCCGTGCGACGCACACTTCCGGCCGCCCTGATCGCCGTCCTGACCGCACTGTCGCTGGCCGGGTGCGGGAACTCCGATTCGGGGCCGGTGATCGACCAGGTTCGCGAGGCCGGGGTCCTGAAGGTCGGCACCGAGGGCACGTACACGCCGTTCAGCTACCAGGGCCCCGACGGCCAGCTCACCGGGTACGACGTGGACGTCATCCGCGCGGTCGGCGACAAACTCGGTGTCTCCGTCGAGTTCACGCAGACTCCGTGGGACTCCATCTTCGCGGGCCTCGAGGCGAAGCGGTACGACCTCGTCGCCAATCAGGTGACCGTCAACGACGAACGCACCCAGAAGTACGACCTGTCGACCCCGTACACCTACTCCGAGGGCGTGATCGTCACCCGCGCCGACGACAACTCGATCACCTCGCTCGCCGACCTGAACGGCAAGACGACGGCGCAGTCGGCGACGAGCAACTGGGCGCAGGTGGCGCGGGACGCGGGCGCGAACGTCGAATCCGTCGAGGGCTTCGTGCAGGCGATCACCCTGCTGAAGGACGGCCGCGTCGACGCCACCGTCAACGACAATCTGGCCGTCGCCGAGTACCAGAAACAGACCGGGGACACCGGCGTGAAGGTGGCCGCGGAGACCGGGGACACGAGCGAGCAGGCGTTCGCCGCCCGCAAGGACAGCGGCCTGATGCCCGACATCGACAAGGCGCTCGACGAGCTGCGGGCCGACGGTACCCTCGCCCAGATCTCGCAGAAGTACTTCGGCACCGACGTCTCGGCGCCGAGCAACTGAGAGTCTGTCCGTGGACGACGCAACGGTCCAGCTGATCCTGGACAACCTGTGGCCGATGCTGAAGGCCACGATCACCATGACCATCCCGTTGACCATCATCAGCTTCACCATCGGGCTCGTGATCGCGCTGCTGGTGGCGCTGGCCCGGATCTCGTCGATCAGACCGCTGTCGGTGCTCGCCCGCTTCTACGTCTCAATCATCCGCGGCACCCCGCTGCTGGTGCAGTTGTTCATCGTGTTCTATGCGCTGCCGCAATTCGGGATCACGCTCGAGCCGTTCCCGGCGGCGGTGATCGCGTTCAGCCTCAACGTCGGTGGCTACGCGGCGGAGGTGATCCGCTCGGCGATCCTGTCGATCCCCAAGGGACAGTGGGAGGCCGCCCAGACCATCGGGATGGGATATACCACCACCCTGCAGCGCATCGTGCTGCCGCAGGCCGCGCGCGTCGCCGTCCCCCCGTTGTCGAACACGCTGATCTCACTGGTGAAGGACACCTCACTGGCGTCGACGATCCTGGTGACCGAACTGCTGCGCGTCGCGCAGCTCGCGGCCGCGCCGACGTTCGACTTCTTCGCCCTCTACGGTGTCGCGGCGCTGTACTACTGGGTGATCTGCATCTTCCTGTCGGCCGTCCAGGGCCGGCTCGAAGCCCGACTCGACAGGTATGTGGCCCGATGACCGACACTCCTCCCCTGCTCCAGGTATCCGGCGTCGAGAAGTCGTTCGGCGACCATCAGGTGCTCCGCGACATCGGGTTCGACGTCGCCGCCGGAACGGTCACCGTCATCATCGGACCGTCGGGTTCCGGCAAGACGACGGTGCTGCGCACCCTCAACGCCCTCGACATGGCCGATGCCGGGGTGATCTCCATCGGCGACGTGTCGGTGGATTTCGGCACGGAGGTGGGCCGTTCGATGCTGGCCCGGTTCCGCGCGCAGAGCGGGATGGTGTTTCAGTCCCACAACCTGTTTCCCCACAAGACGGTGCTGCAGAACGTCACCGAAGGCCCGATCGTCGTGCAGAAGCGTCCCAAGGACGAGGCGTGCGCCGACGCGATGCGGTTGCTGACCCAGGTCGGCCTCGCGGAGAAGGCGGACCGGTACCCGTATCAGCTGTCGGGCGGTCAGCAGCAGCGGGTCGGGATCGCCCGGGCGCTCGCGCTGAAGCCGAAACTGATGTTGTTCGACGAGCCGACGTCCGCACTCGATCCCGAACTGGTCGGTGAGGTGTTGCGCGTGATCCGCGACCTCGCCACCGAGGGCTGGACGATGGTGATCGTGACGCACGAGATCCGGTTCGCTCAGCAGGTGGCCGACCAGGTGCTGTTCATCGACGGCGGCGTCGTGCTCGAACGCGGCACACCGAAGGAGGTACTCGCGAATCCGGCCGGGCCACGGCTGCGGCAGTTCCTGCACCGGATCCTCGACCCGCTGTGAACGGTCAGAGCAGGGACTTCTCCATCAGCACGACGCTCGGCCACTCCACCTCGAAGTCTCTGCGACCCACCGGGAAGAAGCCCTGCTCCTCGTAGTAGTCGCGGAGTCGCGAATTGGTTTCGACGCACTCGAGCCGGACGACGGACGCCGCCTCTGAGCGGGCGTGCTCGTCGACCCACCGGAGCAGTTGGGCGCCGAGTCCCGCGCTGGCGTGGCGGCGGTCGGTCATGACGCGGGCGACGTACGCGGCCGGGGTGTCGTCCTCGGTCCACACGTCCGGGTCCGACCGCAGCACCCGCAGCGCCCCCACCACGATCCCGGCGAACAGCGCGACACGCCATTCTCCGAACTCGATCTGTTCCCGCACGTCGGCGAGCGACACCTCACCTCGGGCGGGCGGATCGATTTCCCTGGCCAGGAGCCAATCCTCTGCGTCCCAGTGCATCTGAACGATGTCTTCAGCCTGCTCGAGTACTGCCCGCTCCACGGTGACCGCCATGCACACACAGTAACCATCCGGCAGCGAAAACAAACCACCGCTGTAGCCGTGTCTATCTGCGACGACGTGACTGGAGTTACAGTTACATCCCGGGACAGTTACCTCAGGGCGGCGGTGGTAGCGATGAAGCTGTTTCGCGCAGTGGTCCTGATGACACTCTCCACCTGCGCGGCCGCGTACGTCTGCGCCCATCCCCCGCGGGTGTCCGCGCAGCCCCTCGGGCCCGAATCCATTCTCCCGTCCCCCATCCTGGACGACGACTTCTTCGTGTGGCCGCCGAATGTCGCGGACTTCGCGGCGGGCGAGATCATCCGCTCGCGGGAGGTGACGCTCCGCGCGTTCCCGAACCCGCTGGTACCACACCGGGCCCACCAGATCATGGTGCGCTCCAACGATTCCAAGGACCGTCCCGTGCCGGTGACCGCGACGGTGCTGGTCCCGACCGCGGAATGGACTGCGCCGGGGCCGAGGCCCGTCGTCGACTACAACATGCCCATCGACTCGCTGGGGGCCCGGTGCACCCCGTCGTACAAGATGGTCCACAACTGGCAGACCCTCGACCTGGACATCCCCCCGGTGCTGTCGCTGTTCCTCGCGAAGAACTACGCGGTGCTCGTGCCCGATCACCAGGGACCGCGGATGGCGTACAGCGCGGGGCGCATGGCGGGTCATGCCGTGCTCGACAGCATCCGCGGCATGAAGCGACTACCGGGGCTGGGACTGTCGGACAGTCCCGTGGTCGCGACGGGGTACAGCGGCGGCGCGATCGCCACAGGGTGGGCCGCGCAACTTCAGCCGACGTACGCACCGGACGTCGCACTCGCCGGGGCGGCCGCGGGCGGAACCCCCGCAGACTTCGGGCTACTCCGCAGGACGCTGAACGGTCAGATCGGTTCGGGTGTGTACCTGTCCGCCGTCCTCGGGCTCGCCCGCGAATATCCGGAGATGCTGACCCTGGCGAATCCGCTGGGTGTGCTGCTGGCGACGTCACCGCTGCGGGATCAGTGCATCATGGCTCTCGCCCCGGCCGGGGTCGCCTCGATTCCCGCCGAACTGCTCGCGTCCGTGCCCGACCCGTTCGACTCGGTCACGGCACGGACGGTCGTTGCCGAGAACCGTTTGGGCGCAGTCGCGCCGACCACCCCGGTGCTGCTCTATCACGGGTCGTCGCGAGTGTTCCTCGGCGACGAGTGGATTCCGGAGGAGGGGGTGATCGCCCTTCAGCAGGAGTGGTGCCGCGGCGGCGCGAATGTCACCTACGCCCCGCAGTTCGGGGAACACCTCACCGCGGCCGTGTTCGCGCTGCCGGAGGTGGTGCACTGGATCGACGAGCGACTCGCCGGTGTGCCGGCGCCCGACGGGTGCCGCTGACCGTCACCGATGCCGATGCGGCAGCAGCAGATCGGCCTGCCCGACCTCGACGGGCGCCTCGTCGAGCCACTTCGCGGTCTGCTCCCGGGCCCGCGTGATCAGCTCGTCGGCGTCGCCGAAATCGGCGGGACTCGTGTCCAGCGGACACAGCGGCGGCACGACCCGGATGTCGGCGACGCTCTCGTACCGCTCGATATCCAGGGCGAGACGCTGATTGATCGCGAGGGTCACCCCGAGCAACCCCATCCCCAGGGCACTTCCGGGGACCTTCGACAGCGTGCAGGAGTACCCGGTGGGCAGCACCCACACGGTCGTGGCACCCAGTTCGATCGCGTGGGAGATGGGGGTGTTGTTCACGACCCCGCCGTCCATCAGGGCCCGGCCGTCGATCACCACGGGCGGGAGGATGCCCGGCAGCGCCGCGCTCGCGGTGACGGCGTCGACCGCGGGGCCCGTCGACAACCGAACGTCCTTGCCGGTCAGCACGTCGACGGCGATGACGTGCAGCGGAATGGGTGCGTCCTCCATCCGCTCGAACCGGAGATGGGTCTCCAGTAACCGCTTGATGGCCCGGTTGGACACGAGATGGTTCCGGAGCCCGACGAAACCGGTGAAGCCGGTAAGCAACCCGGCGGGGAATACCGCGCTGCGCTTCAGCCCGCGCCACAGGTCGGCCAGGTCACGAAGGTCCGCGTCGGAGGAGCCACCGGCGAGCCACGCGCCGTTGAGCGCTCCGACGGACGTGCCGACGATGAGGTCGGGCCGAATTCCCCTGCCGATCAGGGTCTGCAACATCCCGACCTCGATGGCCCCGAGGCTGGCTCCACCCGACAGAACGAAAGCTGTGGTCATGTCGCCACCGTATCCGGTCAGCCCCGGCGGTACAGGTTCGCGATGTCCGCGGCGAAGCGTTCGGTCACGACGGGACGCTTGATCTTCAAGGTCGCGGTCAGTTCTCCGTCGGCCTCCGTGAGGTCGCGGCCCAAGATGACGAAACGTTTGATGGATTCCGTGTGGGAGACGGTGGTGTTCGCGTCGTCGACGGCGTCCTGCAGATCTCCGCGCAGTTCCTCGTCGTCGCGCAGATCCGCCACCGACGCGTCGGAGGGCTTGCCGTGCGCGGACTTCCACTTCTCGAATTCCGGTGGATCGACGGTGAGCAGGGCGCCGACGAACGGGCGGCCGTCGCCGACCACCACTGCCTGCGAGACGAGGGGGTGCGAGCGCAACCGGTCTTCGAGCGGACCCGGCGACACATTCTTGCCCCCGGCCGTGACCAGCAGATCCTTCTTGCGTCCGGTGATGGTGAGGTACCCGTCGTCGTCCAGTTCACCGAGGTCGCCGGTGCGGAACCAGCCTTCGTCCAACGCTTCCCGGGTGGCGTGCTCGTTGCGCCAGTACCCGCCGAACACGACGCCGCCGCGCAGTTCGATCTCGCCGTCCCCGGCGATGCGCACGCTGTTGCCGCCCAACGCCCTGCCGACGGTCCCGATCTTCTGGGCACCCGGGACGTTCACGCAGTGCGCGGCAGTAGATTCGGTGAGGCCGTACCCTTCGTAGACCGGAACGCCCATGCCGCGGAAGAAGTGGCCGAGTCTCGGCATGAGCGCGCCGCCGCCCGAGATCGCCCACCAGCAGTCGCCGCCCAGAGCGGCACGCAGTTTCGCGTAGACGAGCCGGTCGGCCACCATCCGCTCGAGCCGGAGCCGCAGTGACGGGCCGCCGTTGTCCTGAGCCTCGCTGTACGCGACCGCGGTGGCCTCGGCGAAGTCGAAGATCCGGGTCTGCAGACCACCGGCCGACGCCGCCGAGCGGGCGGCACCGTCGCGCACCTTCTCGAACACGCGCGGAACGCCGAGGATGGTGTTGGGCCGGAAGCGTGCGAATTCGCCCGTCACCGTGCCGAAGTCGGACCAGTGGGCCTGGGTGGCGCCGGCCTCGAACATCGCGAGCGACACCGCCCGCGCCAGCACGTGGGCGAGCGGGAGGAACGTCAGGACGCGGTTGCCGGGGCGGGCGACGTCACCGATCGGCGCCGCGAGCAGCGCCCGCACCTCCGACAGGAAGTTGCGGTGGGTGAGGATGCATCCCTTGGGACGGCCCGTCGTCCCGGACGTGTACACCAGTGACGCGAGATCGTTGGCGGTCAGGGCCACCACCCGTTTGAACACCTCGGAATCGTCGATCGACAACCCGTCCGTGATGAGGGTGCCGACGGCGTCCTCGTCGATGGTCAGGATGCGCTTCAGCGTGTAGGGGATTCCGTCACCCTCGAAACTCGACGCGTGCGCCGGGGTCTCCACGAGGGCGGCCACCGCGCCCGAATCCTCGATGATCCAGCGGATCTGGTCGTGGGACGAGGAATCGTAGATCGGGACGGACGCCGCGCCCGCCGCCCAGATCGCGTAGTCGAGCAGCGACCATTCGAATCTCGTCGACGACAGCAGTGCCACCCGGTCGCCCGGGCGGACTCCGTTGGCGATCAGGCCCTTCGCGACCCCGGTGACGAGCGCGCCGAAGTCCTTGGCGGTCACGTCGACCCACCCACCGGACTCCGGGCGGGAATACATCACGCGATCCGGGTTGCTCTCGGCGTGCGCGAACACCGTCAGCACGGCATTCTCGTGGTCCGAGACGGTGACCGTCTCGGCGCTGGCGTACTCACGCACGGGGGTCGTCTCCGATGCTCTCGTGGTCCGTGTCGCCGCCCTGGCGGAATTTGCGGAGATCCCGGGCGAATGCGGCGATCTCACCGTCCGACCACGAGGCCACGCGGTCGCGCACCTCCTCGACCCGGCGTGCGTCGGCACCCGCGAGCACCGCGATGCCGACGTCGGTGAGGCTCAGGGGATGCCCGCTGCGGAGCGGACCCGGCTCGGCGTGCACCCAGCCCTCGTCGACACAGCCGCGCAGTTGCCGCGACACGGTGGAGCGGTGCACTCCGAACGCGTCCGAGATCTGGGTGGCCCGGCACCCGGGATTGCGGGCGACGAACGAGAGCAGCGAATGTTGAGCGAACGTCGGCGATCCCGCGGGCGGACGGTCGCCGGCAACCAATTGTCGGACGAGGCGGACGAGTTCGTCATGGACGGCCACCACGCCCGATGCGGGCGTTTCCTCCGGCTCGACCCCGTTGTGTTGCACACTGCAACTATAACCGACCACCCTGGCCTCGACCACCCGCACCCCGTTTCCCCGTTGTCCTTCGCTCGACTCACGTTCTGCCCATACTGCTACCGACTCCCCGGAATTTCATTCGGCCGGAAACGTCACACGGTCACAATTGGAGAACGCTTTCGCCACACGGCTACCGGCCGGACAACCCACGACGCCGAAAAAACCGTTGCGACCACGATGCCTTCGATGCACGCTGGCGGCATGCTGATCAGGCGAGAGAATCCGAACGACGTCGCCGCCGTGGCGGAGGTGCACCGGCAGGCCTTCGACGGCGACGTCCCCGTCGAGGTCGACCTCGTCACCCGGTTGCGGTCGAGCGATGCGTGGATTCCGCAACTGTCCCTCGTCGCCGAACTGTCCGGCACCGTTGCCGGCCACGTCTGCCTCACCCGCGCGACCGTCGACTCCGCGGACGTCCTCGCGCTCGGTCCGATCGGCGTGCTCCCGCACGTCCAGCGCGACGGGGTCGGCTCCGCGCTGATGCATGCCGCTCTCGGCGGCGCCGACGCCCGCGACGAACCTCTGGTCGCGTTGCTCGGCCACCTCGACTACTACCCGCGTTTCGGCTTCGTCTCGGGCACGTCGGTCGGGATCGAGCCGGACGAGCCGTCGTGGTCGTCCCACTTCCAGGTCCGCCGTCTCGCACGCTGGGAACCGACCCTCACCGGCACGTTCCGGTACGCGGCGCCGTTCTACGACCTGTGACGACGAATGCGCTGGTAGTTTGAGGTGGCACGTGTCACGGGGGTGAGCGGAACCGAGGTAGGAAACGATGGAGAACGCGGCCGAGGACGCCCGGCCAAGTGAATCGGCGGATGCGTCCGTCACGACGACGATCGTGCGCCGGGTCCTCGCCGGCTGTGACGAGGAGTTCGCCGACTGGATCCAGACCGGCCTCGGCCTCGCCAGGCTGTTCCCCGGATTCCTCGGCGGCGGCTGGCTGAAGGAAAGCAGCACCTCCGACGTGTGCGTGATCGTGCTGAAATTCGAAACCCAAGCTGCGCTGGACAACTGGCTCACGTCGTCGTTGCGCAACGGGTGGCTGCGGACCGGCGGCAACATCGCGGTCGAGGAACCGAACGAGCGGGTGTCGAACGTCGAGAGCCTGTTCGAGCGGCCTCGACTCTGACGGCGAGGGGTCAGGCGGATTCGCCCGGGATCTGGGCGCCCGACGGCATCCCCTCCCCCAGATACGTCTGATAGAACGGCCGCCAGTCGGACGACGCGTCCCGGCGGTGGCCGGACGCGTCCGTCCCGTCGAGGTGCCGGTCCAGGTCGGCGAGACACACACTCCACCCGGCGGCGTTGCGGGCCGCGGTGTTGCGGACCTCGAGAACGTTGACGAGCGTCAGGGCGCACCCGTCCGCGGTCGGCTCCACCTCGAAGTGGATCTCGTCGCCGCCCCACGTGAATGCGAGTGCGCACGGCGCGCCGTATACGAGGACCGTCCCCGTCTCGACGTCGCTGTGCGGTTCCGGGACGAATTCGATGTCGCCGCCGGCGTAGGGGTCGATCCGGACGCGCGACGGAAACCAGTGGGCGAGTTCGTCCGGATCGGACACCGCCGCCCACAACCTCTGCACCGGGAACGGGTACGTGCACCGGAACCGCACGGCGGGACGACCCTTGAACTCGAAATACCTTCCGTGGATCACCGGCCCACTCCTCGCTGTCGCACCTGACGACAGCTTGACACGCGAGGCCGCCGTGCACATCGAAGTTCGCCGACATTCCGCGCACCCTCCTCCCTTCGTGTCGGACAATTCCCTTACGGTGACGGAGTGACGTCGCCTTGGTCGGAGGGACAGGTCGCATCGGTCGCCCCCGATGCCGGCTCGCTCGCTGCCGCGCGAAAGCTGTCGACCGCGTGGTCGCAGACGGGCGCCGCAGGCGACGCACTGTGGGGACTGTGCCAGGGCAGCGGCGCGAACCCGTACCGCGCGGTGGTCGACCTGTCCGGGCCCGCGTATCACTGCTCGTGTCCGAGCCGGAAATTTCCCTGCAAGCACGCACTCGGCCTGCTGCTGATGTGGTCGGCGGGCCGGGTTCCCGACGTGTCCGCGCCGCCCGCGTTCGCGGAGGAATGGCTGAGCCGCAGAGCCGCGCGCGCCACCGCGCCGCCCGCCGCAGCGGCGCCGGCCACCACCACCGTCGGCGCGAAGTCCGCGGAGCGCCGGGCCGAGCGAGTGACAGCGGGGCTCGACGAACTCGACCTGTGGCTCACCGACCAGATCCGGGGCGGCCTCGGCGCGGCCGACATCTCGGCTTCCGCGTTCGACGCCATCGCGGCCCGGATGGTCGACGCGCAGGCGCCCGGTGCCGCGTCCGCCCTGCGTCGTCTGCCGATCGTCGTGGCCACCCGGACGGACTGGCCCGACCGGTTGCTCCGCGAATACGCGAGGCTGCACCTGCTCGTCGTCGCGCATCGCCGTCTGGGCGAGTTGCCGGAACCGCTGCAGGCATCGGTGCGCGCGCACGTGGGTTACCCGATCTCCACCGACAGCGTGCGCGGTCAGCCCGGGGTCCGCGACCGGTGGATGGTCCTGGGAGTGCAGACCACCGAGGAGAAGCGGCTGTTCACCCGCAAGGTGTGGCTGCTCGGCCGCGACCGCGGTCGCCGCGCGATCCTGCTGGACTTCGCGCACGGCTCCGCCAACTTCGCGACCGCGGTCCCGCCGCCCGGTTCCCTGGTCGACGCCACCCTGCACTTCTATCCCGGCGCGGCACCGCTGCGCGCCCAGTTCGGCGACGTCCACGAGAGCCCCGAACCGTTCACCACCGTCGCACCGAGCGGCGTCGACACCGCCCTCGACCACTTCGCTGCGGCGATCGGCGCCGACCCGTGGGTCCGGTCGTGGCCCGCTCTGCTCACCGAGGTCACCCCCGCATTCGACGACGGGAACTGGGTGGTCGTCGACGCGGAGGGCCGGGCGCTGCCGCTGTCCGGCGAGGACCCGGTCCTGTGGCGGCTCCTCGGAATGTCCGGGGGCCATCCGGTCACCGTGTTCGGGGAATGGAACAGCGAATCGCTCGTTCCGGTGTCGGTGTTCGATCGCGGCGACGTGTACCCGCTCGGGGCGGGCACGCCCTCGTCCGCGGCGGCGGTGCGCCGACGATGAGCGAACTGCTGTCCTCCGCACTGCTCGGCACCGCACGCGCAACCCCGTCGTTCCACGGTTCGGCCACCGGCGAACTCGCCGAGTCGATCATCGGCGATGCAGCGGAGACACTGCTGGGCGCGGCAGCCCTCGAGAACGCCTACCGCGACGGCGGCGTCGTCGCGACCGCGCACGTGCTGCCCGCACCCGCCGAGGACGATCCCCGGCTCCAGTTGCCGCCCGCCTCCGCGGCGCATCTCATGCAGTTGCTCGCCGCCAAGTCGTGGACCCTCACCGAATGGTTCGCGGTGGCCGGCGAACGTGGATACCGCGCCCCCGATCACCTCGTGGCCGATCTGATGGCCGTCGCACGCACCAACGACACGCACCGCGAGAGCATTCTGCGGTTGACCGGCGCCCGCGGCCAGTGGCTCGCCGCGCAGAATCCGGAATGGTCGACGCTGGTCCGTCGGTCCGATCGCACCGACGTCTGGACGCACGGTTCGCACCAGGAACGCATGCAATGGCTCACCACGATGCGGGCGGAACACCCCGTGGTCGCGTCGGCGGAACTGAGCCGCACCTGGGATTCCGAACGGGGTGAGCACCGGGCGGCATTCATCGCCGTCCTGGGAACGGGGCTCGGCGATGCGGACGCCGCGCTGCTCGAACACGCACTCGACGACCGGCGGAAGGAGGTGCGCCAGCAGGCGGTCCAGCTGCTGCGGCAACTGCCGAATTCCGCCTATGCCCAGCGGATGGCCGCACGCGCCCGGGCGTGGGTGCGGGTGGAGAAGAAGCCGCTGCGCACCCGGCTCGTGGTGAACATGCCCGGTTCCCTGGACGATTCCGCCCGTCGCGATGGGATCGAGGACGTTCACTTCAAGAACAAGGGAATCCGCAGTTGGTGGTTGCGGATGGTGGTCACCGCCGCGCCCCTGTCGGTGTGGGAAGGAATGATCGGCTCCGCCTCCCAGGCATGGGAGATCCGGATCGAGGACCAATGGCGGGAGGTGATGACGGAAGCGTGGACCAATGCCACTGTGCTTCAGCGCAATCCGCGATGGGCGTCCGCCCTGCTGCACCGCGAGGGTCGCACGACCGAACGTCGCGTGGTGCCGATCGTCCCCGCCCGCGAACGCCTCGAGTACATCCTGTCGGGCCGGGCCGACTCCTACCTGCTCGGAGTGGAGGGCGCCGCCCTCTTCGACGGTCTGCCGCATCCCTGGCCGCTCGACCTCGCCGCGCGGGTGATCACCCGCCTCGAGGACGTGGCCGGACGGCACGCCGCAACCGGCAAGGACCTCGGGCAGTTCTCCCGGCACAGCCACTACTCGACCCTCCGCAGCGCCGAGACGCATTTCCCGTTCACGGCGGTTCCGCTGCTGCGTGCGGCCGCCGAACGGACCCGTGACCCCGGCTGGCACCAGGCGTTCGCCACGGTCGCCGCCAACATCGACCATCGCCGAACAGTGTTGAAGGAGCTCGAGTGACCGAGATCGCGGCCGCCCAGGCCGACCTGCTGCGCCCCCACGCGGAGCAGGCCTACGCCGACGAACTCACGGCCCTCGCCGCGCACGACACCCGGCCCCGGCCGCCGTCGTGGAAGTTGTCGCCCTGGGCTGTCGTGACATACCTGCTCGGCGGCGAACTCGACGACGGCACCGTGATCACCCCCAAGTACGTCGGTCCCCGCCGGTTGATGGAAGTGGCGGTCGCGACGCTCGCCACCGACCGGGCACTGCTTCTGCTCGGCGTTCCCGGAACCGCCAAGACGTGGGTGTCCGAGCACCTGTCGGCCGCGGTGTCCGGGGAGTCGACCCTGCTCGTGCAGGGAACGTCGGGGACGCCGGAGGAGGCCATCCGGTACGGATGGAACTACGCCCGGCTTCTCGCCGAGGGCCCGACGGCGGGCGCGCTCGTGCCGTCCCCGGTCATGACGGCCATGGAGGGCGGCCGGATCGCACGGGTCGAGGAACTGACCCGCATCCCCGCCGACGTGCAGGACGCGCTCATCACCGTGCTCTCCGAGAAGACCTTGCCCATCCCCGAACTGGGCACCGAGGTCCAGGCTGCCAAGGGTTTCAACCTGATCGCCACCGCCAACGACCGCGACCGCGGGGTCAACGAATTGTCGTCCGCGCTGCGCCGACGTTTCAACACGGTGGTGCTGCCCCTGCCCGCCAGCGAGGAAGACGAGGTGGCCATCGTCGCGCGGCGCGTCGAACAACTCGGAGCGTCGCTCGAACTGCCGACGGTCCCGGCGACGGTCGACGAGATCCGGCGGGTGGTCACCGTATTCCGGGAGCTGAGGTCGGGCGCCACCGGCGACGGCCGCATCAAGCTGAAGTCGCCGTCCGGAACGTTGTCGACGGCGGAGGCGATCTCCGTCGTCACCAGCGGACTCGCCCTCGCCGCGCACTTCGGTGACGGCGTGCTCCGCCCGTCCGACGTCGCCGCCGGAATCCTCGGGTCCGTGCTGAAGGATCCGGTGGCCGACAGGGTGGTGTGGACCGAGTATCTGGAGGCCGTGGTCCGCGAACGCGAGGACTGGGCCGACTTCTACCGGGCGTGCCGCGAGGTCACCGGGTGAGCAACAGGGCGATGAGCCCGCCGGCGGGCGACGTCCGTGTCTTCGGTATCCGCCACCACGGGCCCGGCTCGGCGCGTTCGGTGCGCCGCGCGCTCGACGAGTTCGTCCCCGACATCGTCCTGATCGACGGGCCTGCGGACGCCGATCCGCTGGTCGCGTTGGCCGGCTCCGACGGCATGGAACCGCCGGTCGCGCTGCTGGCGTACGCCACCGGCGAACCCAGGACCGCGGCGTTCTGGCCGTTCGCCGTGTTCTCCCCGGAGTGGCAGGCGTTGTCGTGGGCGGCCGGGCACGGCGTCGACGTCCGCTTCTGCGATCTTCCCGCCGCCAACACCCTCGCCGCCGACCGCTCCGACCCCGCTCGTGAGGACCCGCTCGCGCAGCTCGCCGCGGCGGCCGGTTACGACGGCACCGAACGCTGGTGGGACGCCGTGATCGAATCGGGTTCGGGAGCTGACGCTTTCGACGCGATCACCGACGCCATGACCGCGCTGCGGGACACCGTCGAACTCGACGAACCCACCAGCAGGCGCGAGGCGTACATGCGCCAGACCCTGCGGAAGGCGATCAAGGGCGGCGCCCAGCGGATCGCGGTGGTGTGCGGCGCCTGGCATGCCCCGGCACTCGCCGGACCCCTGGGCCCGGCCACCGCGGACGCCCGAATCCTCAAGGGAATCCCCAAGATCAAGACCTCCCTCACCTGGGTTCCGTGGACGCATTCGCGGTTGTCCACGGCGTCCGGATACGGCGCCGGCATCACCTCCCCCGGCTGGTATCACCACCTGTTCACCGCACCGGACCGGACGATCACCCGTTGGCTCACGAAGGTCGCGCGGGTGCTGCGTGCCGAGGACCTTCCAGTGTCGAGCGCGCACGTCATCGAATCCGTCCGTCTCGCAGACACACTGGCCTCGATGCGGGCGCGACCGCTGGCAGGTCTCTCCGAGGTCACCGAGGCCACCCGGGCCGTGATGTGCGACGGCAACGACGTCCTGCTCGACCTGATCACGCGGCGGCTGGTCGTGGGCGAGGCCCTCGGCGCCGTGCCCGACGACACCCCGACAGTTCCCCTCGACGCCGATCTGCGGGCGCGGGCGAAAACCCTCCGGCTGAAGCAGCAGGCCACCGAGAAGACGCTCGATCTCGACCTCCGCCGGGACAACGACGTCGCGCGGTCCCGCCTGCTGCACCGCCTGCAGATCCTCGGCGTCGGATGGGGGACCCCCGCCGAGAGCGAGGTCCGCGGCACCGGCACGTTCCGCGAGACGTGGTCGCTCATGTGGAAACCCGAACTGGCGGTGTCGATCATCGAGGCGTCGCTGTGGGGCACCACCGTCGAGGCCGCGGCGACGGCGAAGGTCCGGGACGAGGCGTCGTCCGGCGACGTGTCCCTCGCGCAGCTCACCCGGCTGCTCGAGCAGGCCCTGCTGTCCGATCTCGGTGCCGCCCTCGCCGAGTTGTTGCGCGCACTGGAGAGCGCTGCCGCACTCGACCACGACGTGATGCACCTGATGGACGCCCTGCCCGCCCTGACCCGCACCCTGCGCTACGGCGACGTCCGCGGCACCGACGTCTCCTCCCTCACCCGCGTCACCGACAGCCTCCTCGTCCGGATCTGCGCGGGACTCCCCTCGGCGGTGTCCGGCCTGGACGACGACAGTGCACTCGACGTCCGCCGTGCCGTCGACGACGTCCACGCCGCGGTGATGTTGCGCGACGACGACCGTGCCTCGGCCCGGTGGCTGGGCACCCTCGTCGGCCTGGTCGACCGCGGCGACGTGAACGGACTGGTGATCGGCCGGATGGTCCGGTTGCTCCGCGACGCAGGCACCGTCAGCGAAGCCGAATCCGCCACCCGGCTGTCGCGGGCGCTGTCCGTCGGCGCCGAACCGTCCGCCAAGGCGGGGTGGGTCGACGGTTTCCTCGGCGGCGGCGGGCTGCTCCTGGTCCACGACCGGCAACTGCTCCGATTGCTCGACGGATGGGTGTCCGGACTGCGTGAGCAGGATTTCGTCGACGTGCTGCCGCTGCTGCGGCGCACGTTCGGCAGCTTCGAGACCGGGGAACGCCGGGCGATCGGACAGTCCGTCGAGGGTGGTTCCACCGCCGATGCCCCCGCCCCGGTCGATGCCCGGCGCGGCACCGTCGCGATCCGGACCGTCGCCGACATCCTGGGAGTGACGTCGTGAGCGAAGACGCGGAGCGGTTACGCCGGTGGCGCCTGGTCCTCGGCAATGCCGCCGAGGAGTCCACCGGCGGGCTGGCGTCCCGGGCGGACACCGCGATGGACGGCGCACTCGCCGCCCTCTACGACACCAGTAGCGAGGCGTCGAAGAGCAGGCGCGGCGGCACGGGCCTCGGTGGATCCGCCCCCAAGGTCGCGCGCTGGCTCGGCGACATCCGCACCTACTTTCCGAGCAGCGTCGTCCAGGTGATGCAGAAGGACGCCATCGACCGGCTCGGACTCACCCAGCTGCTCCTCGAACCCGAACTGCTCGACGCCGTCGAACCCGACGTCCACCTCGTCGGCACACTGCTGAGCCTGAACCGGGTGATGCCCGAGACCAGCAAGGCCACCGCCCGGATGGTCGTCGAGAAGGTGGTCCGGGAGGTGGAGGACCGGATCGCGCAGAAGACCCGGGCCGCGGTGACCGGCGCACTCAACCGGTCGGCCCGCATCACCGCCCCCAAGTACCGCGACATCGACTGGAATCGCACCATCCGCGCCAACCTCGCGAACTACTTGCCCGAACACAAGACGGTGGTACCCGAACGGCTCCTCGGATACGGCCGCCGATCGCAAGCCGTGCACCGCGACGTCGTCCTCGCCATCGACCAGTCCGGCTCGATGGCGTCGAGCGTCGTGTACGCGTCCGTGTTCGGCGCCGTGCTCGCGTCCATGCGCGCACTGAAGACGTCGCTGGTCGTGTTCGACACGGCGGTCGTGGACCTCACCGACCGGCTGTCCGACCCCGTCGACGTGCTGTTCGGGACGCAACTCGGCGGCGGCACCGACATCAACCGGGCCATCGCCTACAGCCAGTCACTGATCGACAGGCCGGCCGAATCGCTCTTCGTGCTGATCTCGGACCTGTACGAGGGCGGCATCCGCACCGAGATGCTGCGGCGGATGGCGGCGATGAAGAGCGCCGGCGTGCAGGTGGTGGTGCTGCTGGCACTGTCCGACGACGGCGCGCCGTCGTTCGACCACGACAACGCGGCGGCACTGGGCGGGCTCGGCATCCCCGCGTTCGCGTGCACCCCGGACAGGTTCCCGGAACTGCTGGCGCTCGCACTCGAACGCGGAGACATCGCCCGCTGGGCGGACGGTCTACGGACGGCCTGAGCGCCGGGTCAGCCGGCAGCCATCCGGCGGTCGCTGTGCAGTTCGGGATGTGCGTCGGCGCGGATCCTCAGCAGGACCAGACCGGACACCGAGGCGACGATCAGCGACGCGACCGTCCATGGAACGTGCAGTTCGGAGATCCCGACTCCCGCACCGACGAGCCCGACAACGAGCAGGCTCCACATGATCGCTTTGACTGGACCGGACCCCATGACAACGCTCCTTCACCGAGATACGTACATCCCCCGTGAGTTCTGATGTGCGCGCAGAACGTTAGCTGCGTCACACGGGGGTCCTCGTGCGACACGTCGAAAACGCCTTTTCCGATACCAATCCGAGACCTGCACCCGTGAGTACTTGTTAACCGCCCGCGGTTAACAAGTACTCACGGGTGCGGCTAGATGATGCTGACCGTCCCCTGCGTGGTCGCCGCCGCGAGCACCCGCAGGTGGTCGTCGGAACCGCCGAGCGTGTGCTCGATGGCGGTCAGCCGGCTGAGGTAGTGCCCGACCGGGTACTCGGCCGTCATGCCGATGCCGCCGTGCATCTGGATCGCTTCCTGCCCGATCGTGCGAGCGGAACGGCCGATCTGCAGCTTGGCGCGGGAGGCGACCACCGGATCCACGGTGCCGTCGGCCAGCGACATCGTTGCGTAGAGACTCATGCTGCGCGCCAGTTCCAGCAGCACGTACATGTCGGCCGCCCGGTGCGTCAGCGTCTGGAACTTCGCGATCGGCACACCGAACTGCTTGCGGGTCTTCAGGTACTCGGTCGTCAGCCGCAGCGCTTCCTCCATCGCACCGACCGCCTCCGCGCACAATGCCGCCTGCGCCCGGATCTGCGCGCCCACGATCGCCGACGACGCGTCGCCGCCCTCACCGAGCGGCTCCGCCGGGGTGTCCGACAGTTCCACCTGCGCGGCCCGCAGTCCGTCGTGAGTCGCGTACGGGGTGCGGGTCAGACCGGTCGCGTCGGCGTCGACGAGGAACAATCCGACCCCACCGTCCGGGAGGGCGGCGGTGACGACCAGAGTGTTCGCGCTGCCGCCGTGCGGGACGGGGTTCTTGGTGCCGGTGAGGGTCCACGCGTCACCGTTCTTCGTCGCGGTCGTCGACACCTGGGGAGACGGCCAGCGCACACCCGGTTCCCGATCGGCGAAGGCCAGCAGGAGGTTGCCCTCCGACACGTCGGGCAGAATCCGGCGCCGCTGCTCCGCGCTGCCCGCGGCGGCGATCAGTCCACCGGGCACGAGGACCGCGTCGAGGACGGGTTCGGGTGCGAGGCGGCGGCCGATCTCGGTCATCACCGACGCCACCTCGACGGGTCCGGCACCCATCCCGCCGTCCTCCTCCTCGAAGCTCAGACCCAGCAGTCCCACCTCCGCGAGTTGCTTCCACACCTGCGGGCTCCACCCCTGCTCGGTGTCGGTAACCGTGTTGCGCTTCTCGGCGTCGTAACTGCGGCCCAGCAGTTCCCGGGTGGTGTCGCGCAGCAGTTTCTGTTCGTCGGTCAATTCGAAGTCCATGTCACGCCCTCACAATCCGAGGATCGAGGAGGCGATGATGCTGCGCTGCACTTCGCTCGATCCGCTGTAGATGGAAACCTTGCGGTAGTTCAGATAGGTGGGAGCCGTCCGCTGCGCCCAGCGCGGGGAGGAGATCCCGTCACCAGCGGCGAAGGGCAGCGAATCCGGTCCCGCGACGTCGGTGAGCAGTTCGAGCGTCGCCTGCTGCAGTTCGGAACCGCGCAACTTCAGCAGCGACGACGCCGGGTTCGGCTTGCCGTCGGCGGAACTGGCGACCACCCGCAGCTGGGTGAGCTCGAGCGCGATGATCTCGTTTTCCAGTTCCGCGATCCGGGCCGCGAACAGCGGGTCGTCCAGCAGCGTTCCCTCCCCCACCGAGATCTGGGCGGCACGTTCCTTCGCCTGCGCGAGCCGAACCTTGGAGAATCCCAGGCGGGTGACGCCGGTGCGCTCGTTGCCGAGCAGGAACTTGGCGTAGCTCCAGCCCTGATTCTCCTCACCGACCAGATTCTCGGCGGGTACGCGCACGTCCTCGAAGAAGATCTCGTTGACCTCGTAACCGCCGTCGATCAGCTTGATCGGACGCACCGTGACACCGGGCGTCTTCATGTCGACGAGGATGAAGGAGATGCCGGCCTGCTTCTTGGGGGCGTCCGGGTTCGTGCGAGCGAGGACGAAGATCCAATCGGCGTGCTGCGCGAGGGTGGTCCACGTCTTCTGGCCGTTGATCACGTAGTCGTCGCCGTCGCGGACGGCGCGGGTCTTCAGCGACGCGAGGTCGGAGCCCGCCTCGGGTTCGGAGAATCCCTGGCACCACCAGATGTCGAGGTTGGCCGTCGGCGGAAGGAACTTCTCCTTCTGCTCCTGCGACCCGAACGCCGCGATGACGGGGCCGACCATGCTGGTGTTGAACGCGAGCGGTTCGGGGACCGACGCGAGCTGCAACTCGTCGAGCCAGATGTGCTTCTGCACGGCGGTCCAGTCGCGGCCGCCCCACTCGACCGGCCAGTGCGGCGTCGCGAGGCCGTTGGCGTTCAGAATCCGCTGGGACTCGATGAAGCTTTCTTTCCCCACTACTTCGCCGCGCGCGTACCGCTCGCGGATCTCCGCCGGAATCTGTGTGGTGAAGAACGTTCGCATCTCGTCGCGGAACGCCAGCTCCTCGTCGGTCAAGGCCAGATTCATCGGAATTCCTTCGCACTCGAGGTCGGATTCATGTTCTGGTTCCGACGGTACTCCCTCGTGCGGCTCCGCCGCCCGTGAGTACTTGTTAACCTCCCGCGGTTAACAAGTACTCACGGGTCAGGCGGTGCGCAGGACGAGCAGATAGGCGCCACCCGCGGCTTCGATCTGCGTCTCCACGTTCAGTTCCGGGGCGAGGCGCGACAACCGGTCGAGCAACCACTCCGACGCGTCCTCCGCGTCCGATTTGCCCGGGCACCGCGCCACCGCGACCCGCCCGCCCTTGCGGCCGAGTTGCTCGACCACGCCGATGATCGGGGCGGGATCGACGACGAACAACCGGTCGGGCCACGGCACGACGGGTTTCACTGCACCCTTCTTCGTGTTGCACGCACGGTGGGCGAGGCGTTCGACGCCGCCCTTGGCCTTCGCCTTCTTCGCGGTGACGACGCTGTCGATGCTGGGGCCGCGCGGATCGTTGACCGACATGTCGGGATCCACCGGTTCGTCGCACAGCCAGCAGCGCCACGACTCCCGGTCGCCGACCTCTCGAAGAGTACTCATGGGCGCCAACGCTACTCGTGGGGTTGTACGGGATCGAAGCCGGAGATCAGCCAGTTGTCGCCGGATTTGGTGAGTGTGACGTCGATGCTCGTCGCCGTCGTCGCCGGGTCCGGCTTCGCCGCACTGGTGGTGGTCTGGTTGACGAACAGCAGCACTCTCGCCGTGTCGGCCTGCACCTCGACCGGGCCGGACGCGGCGACGGCCGCCTGGGTGGCGACCTGACTCTCCTTCGCCGCCGGGATGACGACATCGGTGGTGAACTTCGTGTAGTAGTCGAGGAACTCGCCCGTCAGACGATTCCGGGCGGATCCGACGTCGTTCTCCACCGTGTCCGGCCGATACGACAGCAGCGCGATCGCGCCCTGCGATGCGGTGTCGGTGACGGCCGCGCGGACGGAATCGTCGACGCGCCGGTCGGACCGGTAGAGCGAGAAATACAGAACTCCGGCCAGCACGGCCGTGATCACGGTGAGCGCGCCCAGGATCCGGAGGAGTCTGCGTGGTTTCGGTGACGTCTCGGAGCTCACTGCACGAACCCCGCTTTCACGATCTTGTACGAGCCGTCGTCGAGTTGCATCGTGACGCGCATTCGCTGGCCGCGCGGTTCCTCCGCCGCCCCGCCCGCGTTGGACACCTTCTGCGCGACGGCGACGAGCACGTCCGCGGAGTCACCGTTCTGCGTTTCGATCGCCGCCTGCCGCACCTCCCCTTCGGACTTGACCTTGGCCTCCTGCATGACCGCGACGAGATCCTCGGACCGGGCCTCGAACTCGTCGCGGAAGTCTCCGGCCGAGCCGTCGAGCACCTTTTGCACGTCCTCGTCGGCCTGCTCGTAGTCCATCGTCGTCAGGTTGACGACGCCCTGTCGTGCTGCCGCCAGGATCTCGGACCTCTGCTGCGCCTGCCGCTCGGCCTGCCAGTGCCCGTAGCCGAAGTAGCCACTGACTGCGAGGAAGGCGAGGGTGAGGACGGACAGCATCACCACACCCGGGGTGACTGCCCGCGACCGGGCGTCGGTGACGACGTCCTCAGCGGGCGACTCTTCCGTCATCGGGTTCCTTTCGTCGTGCCGTGGTCGTGTTACCTGGATCACGCCAGATGCTACCGCGTAGTCATATCAAATATTTTTGGCCGTCCTCCCGCGGCAGATCCGCGGTCGCAAAGGCGCGTGGGAAACCCCGCGTAGCGTCGGTGGTCATTACTGTTGAAGGCAAGGCAGGCGACTCGAAGGGGATCCACGATGACCAGCGATTCAGGCGCGCGTAGCCGCGTGCAGTTCGGTGCGGGGGCGACGCCGGAACTCGTCAGTTCCGAGGGACGCACCATCATCGCGGACGCCGTGGTCGCCAAGATCGCGGGAATCGCCACACGCGAAATCAACGGCGTGTACGACGTGGGCGGCGGCACCGCGCGCGCCGTCGGCGCCCTCCGGGATCGAATCCCGGGTGCCCGCGTCAACCACGCACAGGGCGTGGCCGTCGAGGTCGGGGAGAAGCAGGCCGCCATAGACATCGGCATCGTCGCCGAGTACGGCGTAGCACTGCACGAACTCGCGGTCGGCATCCGCCGGAACGTCATCGCCGCCGTCGAGCGCATGACCGGACTCGAGGTGACCGAAGTGAACATCACCGTCTTCGACGTCATGTTGTTCGACGAATCCGAGGCCGTGACCGAACTCGACGGCAAACCGAGGGTGCAGTGACCGGGCCCCTCACACCGGGCGACCACACCGAGGACATCTCCGAACGCATCGTCGCCGCCGTGCTCGCGACCCCCGGAGTGGCGGCGATGCACGGCGGCACCTTCGGTGAAGTCGCCACCTACCTGCCGGGACGCCGGGTGACCGGCGTGACCGTCGGTCCCGCGTCCTGCGCCGTCCACCTCGCGGCGCGCTACCCCGCCAACGTCGTCGACACCGCCGACCGAGTGCGGGCCGCAGTGGAATCGCTGGTGGACGTCCCCGTCGACGTGATCATCGAAGATCTCCTGACAGAGACAGGACAAGCTCAATGAACAGCACAATCACCGGCCTGATCGTCGGATTACTCCTCGCCCTCGCCGGGATCCTCGGCGGGTTCAGCGGGTTCGTCTTCGCAGTCCTCCTCGGCGCACTGGGCATGGCCGTCGGCGCGCACCGCGACGGCCACCTCGACCTCGGTGCCATCCTCCGAAGCCGCGGCCGTGGCTGAACCGTCCACCGCAGCCGCCGGCCCCCAGGACGAGGCACTGCTCGACGACACCGCCCTGCGCGGCGAACTGGTGATCAAGGAACGCGCCGTCGTGAAGATCGCCGTCGCCGCGGCGCTCCAGGTGCCCGGCGTCGTCAAGCAGTCGGGCGGGCTGTCCCGCCTCACCGGTCGCGAACTCCCCCGCGCCGACGTCTCCACGGGGGCGGACGCCGTCGCGATCAACCTCTACATCGCGGTGCAGTGGCCGTGCCACCTCGACCTCCTGGGCCGCCGGGTCCGCGCGCAGGTGCACCGTCAGGTCGAGGAGATGACCGGCATGCCGGTCATCGAACTCAACATCGTGGTCGTCGGAACGGAATCTGCTGCGCCCGAAGACAGTTCGACCGAGAGCCTCTTCGCCGAGCAGGGCGATCCGACCGCGCCGCCCACCCCGGTGGCGCCCGTCCGTCCACGCACGCCGCGGGCCACTCCGGCCGCGGTGCCCGCCGCGATCCTCGTTGCCGTCGGAGCCCTCGGTCTCGCGGTCGTCGCCGCGCGCGAACTGCTGATCATGCGCGGCACCTTCGCCAACGCACCGTGGATCCGCAACACTTTCCAATGGCTCGGCCGGCTGCACTGGTCCGACTGGATCGTCCCCGTCGCAGTAGGCGCGATCGTTCTCGGGATCGTCTTCATCGTCGCGGCCCTCAAACCGCGCCCGCGTACCCATCTGCCGCTCGCCGTCGGTGACACCCCGATCGTGTGGCTCCGCCCCACCGATCTGGCCCGCAATTCCAGCAGCCACGCCAACACCGTGCCCGGGGTGCTGTCGGCGCACACCACGGTCGACCGTAAACACGTCACGGTCCGCGTGGTGCGCACCGAGTCGACACCCGCAGGCGACGTGGCCATCTCCGTCCGCGAGGCCGTCGAACCGACGCTGTCGCTGCTCGGCCGATCCCCCGAACTCCGAGTGCAGGTGAAGCCGTGAGACATCGGACCGCCGCCGTCAACCGCGTGATCGTCCTTCTCGTCGGCCTCGCACTCCTCGGATTCGGCGCCTACGCCGTCGCCTGGGACCTACGGGTTCCCCTCGTCCGCGAATGGGTCTCGCGGTACGACCGCGCACGCGTCACCGCACTCCCCGACCAGGACTGGTGGGGCTGGGCCCTCGCCGCGACGGTGCTCGTGGGACTGGTGTTCGGGATCGTGCTCCTCGCCCTCGACCTCACCCGGCGTCGCACCTCGCCCGTCGCCGTGCCGGACCGCGAGTCGGGCACGTTCGTCACCGTCGATCTCGGTTCCCTCGCGAACGGGGTCGCCAGCGAACTCGCCGAATACCCCGGCGTCCGGCAGACGCGCGCCCGCGCGGTGATCGAACGCGGTCTCCCCACACTCTCGATCGTGGTGACCGCCGACGCCACCCTCGACATCTACGACTTCACCCGCAAATCCGAGGACGTCGCCTCGTGGGTCGCATCGACCCTCGGCGGACAAGAGGTCGCCACGCAGGTCCTGCTCCACCTCGACCGCGCCGACCACCCGGTACACGCCGAAAGCTGAGTTCCCGCCCCGAAAACGCCGATGGCGCCCACCCCGGAGGGTGAGCGCCATCGGCGTTGGTGAAGCTAGATCACTTGTTGATCTTCGTGACCTTGCCGGCGCCGACCGTACGGCCGCCTTCGCGGATCGCGAAGCGCAGGCCCTCGTCCATGGCGACGGGCTGGATCAGCTTGACGGACATCTCGGTGTTGTCACCGGGCATGACCATCTCGGTGCCCTCGGGCAGCGTCACAACGCCCGTCACGTCCGTGGTACGGAAGTAGAACTGCGGACGGTAGTTGTTGAAGAACGGCGTGTGGCGGCCGCCCTCGTCCTTGGACAGGATGTACGCCTGGCCCTCGAACTCGGTGTGCGGGGTGGTGGTGCCGGGCTTGACGACAACCTGTCCACGCTCGACATCTTCGCGCTTGATACCACGAACCAGCAGACCGACGTTGTCGCCCGCCTGGCCCGAGTCGAGGAGCTTGCGGAACATCTCGATACCCGTGACCGTGGTCTTGGTCTTGGTTTCCTTGATGCCGACGATCTCGACGTCCTCGTTGACGTTGATCACGCCACGCTCGATACGACCGGTGACGACGGTGCCACGACCGGTGATCGTGAAGACGTCCTCGACGGGCATGAGGAAGGGCTTCTCGGTCTCGCGAACCGGGTCCGGGATGGACTCGTCGACCGCAGCCATGAGCTCGAGGATGTTCTTGGTCCACTCCGGGTCGCCCTCGAGCGCCTTGAGAGCGGAGACCTTGACGACGGGGGCTTCCTCGTCGAACTCCTGCGCAGCGAGGAGCTCACGGACCTCCATCTCGACGAGCTCGATGATCTCGTCGTCGTCCACCATGTCGGCCTTGTTCAGGGCGACGAGGATGTACGGCACGCCGACCTGGCGGGCGAGCAGCACGTGCTCACGCGTCTGGGGCATCGGGCCGTCGGTGGCCGCGACCACGAGGATGGCGCCGTCCATCTGCGCCGCACCGGTGATCATGTTCTTGATGTAGTCGGCGTGACCGGGAGCGTCGACGTGCGCGTAGTGGCGCTTCTCGGTCTGGTACTCAACATGCGAGATGTTGATCGTGATACCGCGAGCCTTCTCCTCAGGAGCCTTGTCGATCTCGTCGAAGGCCGAGGCCTCGTTGAGATCCGGGTACGCGTCGTGCAGAACCTTGGTGATGGCCGCGGTCAGCGTGGTCTTGCCGTGGTCGACGTGACCGATGGTGCCGATGTTCACGTGCGGCTTCGTCCGCTCGAACTTCGCCTTCGCCACTGTGTGTCCTCCTGGACTGATTGATGCTTGCGGTATGCAGCAGTGCGGTTGTTATTACTGGGTCGTGCTTCGGCCGGCTGGAACCGAGGTTACTCGCCGGTCGCCTTGGCGATGATTTCCTTCGAGACGTTCGCGGGAACCTCTGCGTAGGAATCGAACACCATGGAGAAGTTCGCCCGGCCCTGGGTCTTCGACCGCAGATCACCGATGTAACCAAACATCTCCGAGAGCGGAACCAGCGCCTTCACGACACGGGCACCACTGCGTTCCTCCATGGCCTGGATCTGGCCACGGCGGGAGTTCAGGTCGCCGATCACGTCACCCATGTACTCCTCGGGTGTCGTGACCTCGACAGCCATGAGCGGCTCGAGAATGACCGGGCCGGCCTTGCGGGCGGCTTCCTTCAGCGCCTGCGAACCGGCAACCTTGAAGGCCATTTCCGACGAGTCGACGTCGTGGTATGCACCGTCGAGCAGCGACAGCTTCAGGTTCACCAGCGGGTAGCCGGCGAGAACGCCGTACTGCATCGCGTCCTGCGCGCCTGCATCCACGGACGGGATGTACTCGCGAGGGATGCGACCGCCGGAGACCTTGTTCTCGAACTCGTAGGTGGCACCGTCTTCGCCGACGAACGGCTCCAGCGCGATGATCACCTTGGCGAACTGGCCCGATCCACCCGTCTGCTTCTTGTGGGTGTAGTCGTGCTTCTCGACCTTCTTGGTGATGGTCTCGCGGTAGGCGACCTGCGGCTTGCCGACGTTGGCCTCGACCTTGAACTCGCGGCGCATACGGTCGACGAGGATGTCGAGGTGGAGCTCGCCCATGCCGCCGATGACGGTCTGGCCGGTCTCCTCGTCGAGCTCGACGGAGAACGTCGGGTCCTCTTCGGCGAGCTTCTGGATCGCGGTGCCCAGCTTCTCCTGGTCGGACTTGGTCTTGGGCTCGATCGAGACCTGGATGACCGGGTCCGGGAAGCTCATGGACTCGAGCACGATCGGGGCGTCCTGTGCACACAGGGTGTCACCGGTCGTGGTGTCCTTCAGACCGATCATCGCGTAGATGTGGCCGGCCACGGCCTCGTCGACCGGGTTCTCCTTGTTGGCGTGCATCTGGAAGAGCTTTCCGATGCGCTCCTTCTTGCCCTTGGTCGCGTTCATGACCTGGGCGCCCGGATCGATCCGGCCGGAGTACACGCGGACGAACGTCAGCTTGCCGAAGAAGGGGTGCGACGCGATCTTGAAGGCGAGAGCCGAGAACGGCTCTTCCTTGCTCGGCTTACGCGTGAGAACTTCTTCTTCGTTGCCGAGGGCGTGACCCTGGACCTCGCCGATGTCCAGCGGGTTCGGCAGGTAGTCGATGACCGCGTCGAGCATGGGCTGAACGCCCTTGTTCTTGAACGCGGAGCCACACAGCACCGGGTACAGCTCGGAGTTGACCGTCATCTTGCGGATGGCGCCCTTGATCTCCTCGACGGAGAGTTCCTCGCCGGCGAAGTACTTCTCCATGAGCTTCTCGTCGGACTCGGCGACCGTCTCGAGCAGCTTCTCGCGGTACTCGGCAGCCTTGTCGGCGAGATCAGCGGGGATCTCCTCGATGGTGGGCTCGGCGCCGATGGCGACCGTGCCACGCCAGGTGACAGCCTTCATCTCGACCAGGTCGACGACGCCGTCGAAGTCGTCCTCGGCGCCGATGGGCAGCTGCAGGACGAGCGGCTTCGCGCCGAGGCGGTCGATGATGGTCTGGACCGTGAAGTAGAAGTCCGCGCCCATCTTGTCCATCTTGTTGACGAAACAGATGCGCGGAACGTCGTACTTGGCGGCCTGACGCCACACCTGCTCCGACTGGGGCTCGACGCCCTCCTTGCCGTCGAACACGGCAACGGCGCCGTCGAGCACGCGGAGCGAACGCTCCACCTCGACGGTGAAGTCGACGTGGCCCGGCGTGTCGATGATGTTGATCTGGTTGTTGTTCCAGAAGCAGGTCACCGCGGCAGAGGTGATCGTGATGCCGCGTTCCTTCTCCTGCTCCATCCAGTCCGTCGTCGACGCACCGTCGTGCGTCTCACCGATCTTGTAGTTGACACCGGTGTAGAACAGGATGCGCTCGGTGGTCGTGGTCTTGCCGGCATCGATGTGCGCCATGATGCCGATGTTGCGGACCTTGTTCAGGTCGGTCAGCACTTCCTGTGCCACAGGATTCTTCCCCGCTCGTAGCTCGTGTATCGGGTGACGGCCTCCCCGGTGTTCCACCAGCGGGGCCATTGTCTCGAGTTGTAGATCAGCCGGTCCCCGGTAGGGGCCCGACGTGCGACGACGCCGGAGCAGTCACGGTAGGTGACTGCTCCGACGTGACGTCACCAGCGGTAGTGGGCGAATGCCTTGTTGGCTTCGGCCATCTTGTGAGTGTCCTCACGACGCTTCACAGCGGCGCCGAGGCCGTTGCTGGCGTCGAGGAGCTCGTTGGCGAGACGCTCGACCATCGTCTTCTCACGGCGCTGCCGGGAGAAGGTCACCAGCCAGCGCAGCGCGAGGGTGGTGGAACGGCCCGGACGGACCTCGACCGGCACCTGGTAGGTGGCGCCACCGACACGGCGGCTGCGGACCTCGAGGGCAGGCTTGACGTTGTCCAGTGCGCGCTTGAGGGTGACGACCGGATCGGTGCCGGTCTTCTCGCGCGCCTGCTCGAGCGCTTCGTAGACGATGCGCTCGGCGGTGGACTTCTTGCCGTCCAGCAGGATCTTGTTGACGAGCTGCGTCACCAGGGGCGAACCGTAGACCGGGTCGTTGATGAGCGGACGCTTCGGAGCGGGGCCCTTACGTGGCATTAGCTCTTCTCCTTCTTGGCGCCGTAGCGGCTGCGGGCCTGCTTGCGACCCTTGACACCCTGGGTGTCGAGGGAGCCGCGGATGATCTTGTAGCGCACACCCGGGAGGTCCTTCACACGACCACCGCGAACGAGCACCATCGAGTGCTCCTGCAGGTTGTGGCCCTCACCCGGGATGTAAGCGGTGACCTCGACGGAGCTGGTCAAGCGCACACGCGCGACCTTACGGAGCGCCGAGTTCGGCTTCTTCGGGGTGGTGGTGTACACGCGGGTGCACACGCCACGGCGCTGCGGGCTGCCCTTGAGGGCTGCCGTCTTGACCTTCGCGGTCTTGTCGCGGCGGCCCTTGCGGACCAGCTGGTTGATGGTTGGCATTTACCGGCTTTCTTCGTGTTGAACAGACTGCTCTGGACAAGCAACCTTGGCTGTTCTGAAATTAGGGATCTAGCAGTTGGGGCAAGAGAGCTGCTGCCCCTCACCCGCTCCTCGAGCTGCACCCGAGGTCGGGTGTGTCGCATACCCCCACACAGGCAGCCGGATGCTCGTTCCATGCAGAAATCTGCACGAACGCGCGCACGGCAATACCTCGCTAGGCACACAGATCGGCCCGGGCATGCCGGACACGACCCACAACGATACCCGGCGGCGCGCCGGAAGGTCAAAGTGGGCTGGCAATGGTAAGGGCTGACCTGCACTGTGGGGTACTACGTGGAGCTGTCGGTACGGGCACGGGCACATCAACTACTCAGATTGAGCGTCAGATCCGCAAGCGTCGACGCCGCTTTGCAGGGATCTGCCGCCCCCGCCGTGAACTGTACCCACCAGCCGACGACGCCCGCGGAGGGCGATCCGACCGTCACGCCGCACGCCCCCGGATCGTCCGGAGGCCGCATCACGACGGCCCTGCGACCCTGGATGGTCGACGACTCCACGGTGTAGCCCAGCTTCTCGCCGGTCGACTTCTCCGTGTCGAGTGAGCCCGTCTCGAACCAGTTGAACGTCACCTTCACCGGGCCGCTCGCACCGACGGCGTCCCAGCGGCAGATCGCGCCGAAGAATCCCCGCTGGATGGCGTCGGCACCGACGGTCTGGACGATCTGTTCGTCCGTGACCGCGTTGCACTCCTCGAGCAGGGCCGTGAACTTTTCGGTGTCGCCGGACGACGACGCCCCCTCCGCTTTCGGTGAGCCCTCGATCGACGACCCGCATCCCGCGATCAGCCCGACCGCGGTGGCCGCGATCAGCACGCGCGCGGCACGCCATGTTCCACCGCTCATCGCTCCCCCGCTCACTTGGCCCTCGACACGTTGAGTTCGGCGAGACTCCGCGCCACCGTGCACGGGTCCGCGGCGGGTTGCGCATCGGCGTACATCACCGACCAGTGCACGAAGTCGCCCCCGAATTCCACACCGAGTTCACACAGAATTCCCTGGGACGACGCCATGAATCCGGGGTGTCCCTGGACGTCGATGTCGGTGGCCGGACGACCGATCAGTTCCGAGCCCGCACGCTCCCGGCCGATGGGACTGCCGCGGTACCAGGAGAACGTCACGCTGGGACCGCCGATTCCCGCGGTCTCCCATTCGCAGCCGACGGAATTGCGCGTCACCCCGGTGAAGGGAGGCATCCCGAACGCCTTCGCCACCTCGTCGTCGGTGACCGAGCCGCACTGCCCGAAGAACGGGCCCGGATCCGTCACCTGCTGGGGTGCCTGCGCGGCCGGATCGGTCCCGGAATCGTCGCCATTTCCCCCACAGCCGGCCAGACCGGCCGCGACGGTGATCAGGACGAGCGCTCCCCATATCCGGCCCATGGTCGGTGACTCTACCGATCCTCGCGTTCTTTGCCCGGTCAGTCGCGGACGGCCGCGTCCAACTGCGCCGCCCACTGCCGCACGATGTCCGCCCGTCGTTTGGAGTCGTCCGTGAGCACGTCCGCCAGGCCGAGTCCCCGCGCGAGGTCCAGGGTGGCCTGGACCAGTCGGTGCGCCACCGGGTCGGTGTCGTCGAACCCGAAATGTTCGACCGCGGTGCGGTGCGCGATCCTGCCGAACCGTTCCTCGAGCGGCACGATCCGGGCACGGAGTTCAGGGTCCGCGGCGGCGGCCGTCCACACCTGCAGTGCCGCCTTGAAGAGGGTTCCCGTGTAGTAGTCGACGAGCCGCGACACCACCGCTTCGGTGCGTCCCTCCCCGCTCGGCAGGTCGGTGGCCTCGCGCCGGGCCTGCTCCATCCGGGCGTCGAACATGACCTCGAGCGCGGCGGTGATGAGGTCTTCGCGGGTGGGGAAATGGTGCTGGGTGGCGCCGCGGGACACTCCGGCGCGCTGGGCGACGAGGCTGACCGTAGTGGCACCCCAGCCGAGTTCGGCGAGGCAGTCGATGGTGACCTCGAGGAGGTGCCTGCGCGTGACCCGGCTACGGTCCTGCTTCGGTTCGCGGGTCATGTGTCACCTTCCTCTCGTCGCGCGGCGCGCCCGTGCGTGGTCGGCGAGTCCTGGGACTCGTCAACCACGCACGGGGCCGGAGGCCCATCTCGGCGGGCGCTTCTGCAGAAACGCCATCATGCCTTCCCGCGCCTCCTCGGATTCGAACAGCCTCGCCGATTGGGCGGTCAGCTCGTCCGTGTACCGGTCGAAGTCGGCGAGAACAGCGCGCGTCGTGAGGGTCTTCGACTCGGCCAGTCCCTGCGGGGATGCCTGCCGCAACTGGTCGAGCAGTTCCGCGACGGTGTCCTCGGGATCCTGAGAGGACTCGCTGATCAGTCCGATCGCCTCCGCCTCGTGGGCGCCGAACTTCTCGCCGGTGAGGAGGTAGCGGCTCGCGGCGCGCGAATCGATGCGGGGCAGCACTGTCAGGGAAATGATCGACGCGGCGAGTCCGAGCCGGACCTCGGTGAGCGCGAACGTGCTGCGCGGGCCGGCGACGGCGATGTCGCAGGCCCCGACGAGGCCCATGCCCCCGGCTCGGACGTGACCGTCGATCCGGGCGATCACCGGCTTGGGCAGTTCGACGATGGCCCGCAGCAGGTCGGCCATCTGCCGGGTCCGCGAGCCGACGTCGCCGGACGTCTCGCTCAGATCGGCCCCGGCGCAGAACGTGCCGCCCGTGTGGGTGAGGACGACGCCGCGGACGTCGTTGTCCGCGGCGGCGTCCCGCAATCCCTGCAGCAGTTCGCCCACGAGCCTGCCGGAGATCGCGTTCCTGTTGTGCGGCGAGTTGAGGGTGAGTGTGGCGAACCCCCGGTCCACCTCGTACCGGACGTACCGGTCGGCTTCCACGTCGGTCATGTGCTGTCCGTTCGACATCAGTACGACTTCGGCAACCCGAGCGAATGCTGGGACACGAAATTGAGGACCATTTCCCGGCTCACCGGCGCGACGCGGGCGATGCGCGCCGCACCGAGCATCGCCGCGAGACCGTATTCCTTGGTCAGGCCTGCGCCACCGTGCGTCTGCACGGCCTGGTCGAGTGCCTTGATGCTGGCCTCGGCGGCGGCGTACTTGGCCATGTTGGCGGCCTCGGCGGCGCCGAAGTCGTCGCCGCTGTCGTAGAGGACGGCCGCCTTCTGCATCATCAGCTTGGCGAGTTCGAGTTCGATCTTGATCTGTGCGAGCGGATGCGAGATCCCCTGGTGCGCTCCGATCGGCTCCTTCCACACCGTGCGCTCCTTCGCGAACCGCACCGCGGCGTCCAGCGCGTAGCGGCCCATGCCGATCGCCATCGCGGCGCCGAGGATGCGTTCGGGATTCAGACCCGCGAACAGCTGCATCAGCGCCGCGTCGGCCTCGCCGACGAGTGCGTCGGCGGGCAGCCGGACGTCGTCGAGGAACAGCATGAACTGGTGGTCGGGCTCGACGATGTCCATCTCCATCGGCGTCTTCACGAAGTTCTCCGCGTCGGTCGGGACGATGAACAGCGCCGGCTTCAGCTTGCCGGTCTTCGAGTCCTCGGTCCGCGCGACGATCAGGACGGCGTCGGACTGGTCGACCCCGGAGATGTAGATCTTGTTCCCCGTCAGCAGCCAGTCCTCGGCTTGACCATTACCCCTCGCTTCGCTCGACCGGACCCGACGAGCGGTGGTCGTGATCTGGTGCGAGTTCGAACCCGCGTCGGCCTCGGTGATCCCGAACGCCATGATCTTCGATCCGTCGGCGAGGCCGGGCAGCCACGTCTGCTTCTGTTCCTCGGTGCCGTACTTGCCGATGATCGTGCCGCAGATGGCCGGGGACACGACCACCAGCAGAAGGCCGGCGCCGTGGGCGGCGAGTTCTTCCTGGACGAGGGCCAGTTCGTAGATGCCCGCGCCCCCACCCCCGAATTCCTCGGGAAGGTTGACGCCGAGGAAGCCGAGTTTGCCTGCCTCGTTCCACAATTCGGTGAGCGGTTCGCCGCGCCGCGCCCGGGGCAGCACGTAGTCGACGTAGTTGAAGCGCTCTCCGAGCCTCGACACGGAGGCGCGGAGTTCCTTCTGTTCTTCGGTTTCGATGAAGCTCATGATTCTCCTTCTGCCTGCGCTGCTTCGACCACTGCCAGGACCGTTCCCACGTCGACCTGCTGACCGGCGGTCACGGAAAGTTCGGTGAGGACACCGGATGCCGGTGCCTTGATCGTGTGTTCCATCTTCATCGCCTCGAGCCAGACGATCGGCTGACCGGCGATCACGGAATCGCCGGCCTCGGCGCCGACGCGGATCACGGATCCGGGCATCGGCGCGAGCAGCGACCCCTCGGCGACGACGGCACTCGGATCGGTGAATCGCGGTGCCGCGTGCAGGCTCACCGGGCCCAGGGCGGAGTCGACGAACACGTCGTCCCCGTACCGGGACACCGCGAACGAGCGGCGCAGCCCCGCGACGTCCAGGATGACGTGCCGCGCCGTGGCCGACACGAGCGAGACGTCGTCGAAACGCTCGGCTGTGAGCCCGTACCGGGTGTGCAGGTACCGGATCTCGATGTCGCCACCCGTGCCCGTGAACGTTCTGGTCTGCGGCGCGGACGCCAGGTTCCGCCATCCGCTGGGCAGCGACCTGTTCACCGTCGCGACGTCGCGGTTGTGCGCGGCGTCGGCGACCGCGGCGGCCAGCGCCGACAGTCGCTCGGTCTCCGCCGAGGCCAGGGGCTGCGCCAGCACGTCCAGCCCGTGGGTGTCGAAGAAGGCGGTGTCCGTGTCTCCCGCCAGAAATGCCGGGTGACGGAGGACGTTGACGAGGAGGTCGCGGTTGGTGCGCAGTCCGTGGATCTGTGCACGGCTCAACGCGGCGGCCAGCCCGGCCGCGGCCTGCGTGCGGGTCGGCGCGAACGAGATGACCTTCGCCAGCATCGGGTCGTAGTGGACGCCGACGGCCGATCCGTCGACCACCCCGGAGTCCAGCCGGATCCCCGGGGAGCGGAGAACCTCGAATTCGACCGCACTGCCCGGCAATTCGAGGTGGTGGACCGGCCCACTCTGCGGCTGCCAGTTCTGCGCGGGATCCTCCGCGTACAACCGGACCTCGATGGAGTGGCCGGACACCGCAGGCGGTGTGGCGTCCAGCGCCAGCCCGTTCGCGACCTGCAGCTGCAGGTCCACGAGATCGAGGCCGGTGGTGCATTCGGTGACGGGATGCTCGACCTGCAGGCGGGTGTTCATCTCCAGGAAGTAGAAGTCACCCGCATGGTCGGCCAGGAACTCGACGGTGCCCGCGCCCTCGTAGTCGATGGCCTTCGCCGCGAGCCGGGCCGCCTCGAACAGCCGCTCACGCATCCCGGGGACGGCCTCGGCCAACGGTGACGGCGCCTCCTCCACCACCTTCTGGTGCCGACGCTGGATGGAGCATTCCCGCTCACCCACCGCCCACACGGTTCCGTGCCGGTCGGCCATCACCTGGACCTCGATGTGCCTGCCCGTCTCCAGGTACCGCTCGCAGAACACGGTCGGGTCGCCGAATGCCGATTGCGCTTCGCGGCGGGCGCCTTCCAGCTGACCGGGCAGGTCCGCGAGGGTCCGCACGACGCGCATGCCGCGTCCGCCGCCGCCCGCGGAGGCCTTGACGAGCACCGGCAGATCGGCTTCGGTGACGGAGTCCGGGTCGAGTTCCGCGAGCACCGGAACCCCGGCGGCGGCCATCATCTTCTTGGACTCGACCTTGGAACCCATCATCTCGATGGCGGGCGCGGGCGGCCCGATCCACGTCAGTCCCGCGTCGTGAACGGCGCGCGCGAAAGCCGCATTCTCGGAGAGGAACCCGTAGCCGGGGTGGATCGCGTCGGCACCGGCGAGCAGCGCCGCCTCGACGACGAGGTCGCCGCGCAGGTAGGTGTCGCCGGGACTGTTGCCCGGCAGCCGGACCGCGGCGTCGGCCTCGCCGACGTGCGGGCTGCGGGCGTCGGCGTCCGAGAATACGGCGACGGTGCCGACGCCTGCTCGGCGGCAGGTGGCGAAGACGCGGCGGGCGATCTCACCGCGGTTGGCGACCAGTACGGACTGGATCATGTAGGGCCTCACATCCGGAAGACGCCGAAGTTCGCGGCGCCTTCGATCGGGGCGTTGGCAATGGCCGACAGGCACATTCCCACCACGGTTCGGGTGTCGCGCGGGTCGATCACGCCGTCGTCGTAGAGGCGACCGGACAGGAACATCGGCACCGATTCCGCCTCGATCTGGTTCTCGATCATCGCGCGCATGCCGGCGTCGGCCTCTTCGTCGAAGGCCTGCCCGCGGGCCTCGGCGGAGGCGCGGCTGACGATGGAGATGACGCCGGCCAGCTGCGCCCCGCCCATGACGGCGGATTTGGAACTGGGCCAGGCGAAGAGGAAGCGCGGATCGAACGCCCGCCCGCACATGCCGTAGTGGCCGGCGCCGTAGGACGCGCCGAGCAGGATCGAGATGTGCGGGACGGTGGAGTTGGAGACGGCATTGATCATCATCGATCCGTGCTTGATCATCCCGCCCTCCTCGTACTCCTTGCCCACCATGTATCCGGTCGTGTTGTGCAGGAACAACAGTGGGGTGTTCGAGCGGTTGGCGAGCTGGATGAACTGGGTGGCCTTCTGCGATTCCTCGCTGAACAGCACGCCACGTGCGTTGGCGAGGATACCGACGGGATATCCGTGCAGCTCGGCCCAGCCGGTGACGAGCGACGAACCGTACATCGGCTTGAACTCGTCGAAATCGGAGCCGTCGACGATGCGGGCGATGACCTCGCGGGGATCGAACGGGATCTTGAGATCGGCGGGAACGATGCCGAGCAGTTCCTCGGGGTCCTCGAGCGGTTCGATGACATCGGCCCGGGGCGCCGGCCCCTGCTTCTTCCAGTTCAGGCGCTTGACGATGCTGCGCCCGATCCGGATGGCGTCCTGCTCGTCGACGGCGAAGTAGTCGGCGAGACCGGACTTGCGGGCATGCATCTCGGCGCCGCCGAGGGTCTCGTCGTCGGACTCCTCACCGGTGGCCATCTTGACCAGCGGCGGTCCGGCGAGGAACACCTTGGACCGTTCCTTGATCATGACGACGTGATCGGACATGCCCGGGATGTAGGCGCCGCCCGCCGTCGAGTTGCCGAAGACGAGGGCGATGGTCGGGATGCCCGCGGCGGAGAGCTGGGTGAGGTCGCGGAACATGCGGCCGCCGGGAATGAACACCTCCTTCTGCGTCGGAAGGTCCGCGCCGCCGGATTCGACGAGGGAGATGACGGGAAGCCGGTTCTGCCGGGCGACGTCGTTGGCACGGAACCCCTTCCGCAGTGTCCACGGATTGCTGGTGCCGCCCCGCACCGTCGGATCGTTGGCGACGATCAGGCACTCGACGCCCTCGACCACCCCGATACCCACGACGGTGCTGGCGCCGACCGGGAAATCGCTGCCCCACGCCGCGAGCGGGCACAGTTCCAGGAACGGCGAATCCTGATCGAGGAGCAGTTCGATGCGTTCGCGGGCGAGGAGCTTGCCGCGTTTCTTGTGCCGCTCGGTGTACTTCTCGCCGCCGCCCGCGAGGGCCTTGGCGTGCTCGGTGTCGATTTCGGCGAGCTTCTCCGTCATGGCCTTCGCCGCGGCGGCATACTCTTCCGAGCCGGTGTCCAGGCCGGATTTCAACGTGGTCATGACTGATACCCCAATCGCTTGGCCGCGAGCCCCGTCAGGATCTCGGTGGTCCCGCCACCGATTCCGAGGATGCGCATGTCGCGGTACTGCCGTTCCACTTCGCATTCCCGCATGTAGCCGAGTCCGCCGAACAGTTGAACGGCCTGGTTGGCCACCCACTCGCCGGCCTCGACCGCGGTGTTCTTCGCGAAGCAGACCTCCGCGATGAAGTCCTCGTTCGAGACGAGCGACCGTTCCACCAGTGCCCTGGTGTAGACGCGGGCCACGTCCGTTCGGCGTGCCATGTCGGTGACCGTGTTCTGCACCGACTGCCTGCTGATCAGCGGGCGGCCGAACGTCTCGCGGTCGCGCACCCACTGCAAGGTCAGGTCGAGGCACCGCTGCGCGCTCGAATACGCCTGCGCGGCGAGGGCGATGCGCTCGGTGAGGAACGCCTGGGCGATCTGTGCGAATCCGCTGTTCTCCTCGCCGACCAGGTTGGCCACCGGCACGCGTGCGTCGACGAACGACAGCTCGGCGGTATCGGACGCCCGCCAGCCCATCTTGTCGAGTTTGCGGGCCACCTCGAATCCCGGTGTGCCCTTCTCGATCACGAGGAGGGAGACCCCGGATGCCCCGGGACCTCCGGTGCGGACGGCGGTGACCACGAAGTCGGCGCGGACGGCGGACGTGATGAACGTCTTGGACCCGTTGACGACGAAGTGGTCGCCGTCGCGGACCGCGGTGGTCCGCAGGTGGCCGACGTCGGAACCGCCGCCGGGTTCGGTGATGGCGAGCGAGCCGATGAGCTCGCCGCGCAGGGTGGGGCGGACCCACTTCTCGATCTGCTCGGGGTCACCGGCCGCGGCGAGGTGCGGCAGGGCGATGCCCGAGGTGAACAGGGAGGCGAACACGCCGCCCGACGCACCGGCCTGGTGGAATTCCTCGCAGATCAGCACCGCGTCGACGAGGTCTCCGCCCTCGCCGCCGACGGATTCGGGGAAACCCGCACCGAGGAGACCGAGTTCGGCGGCCTCACGGTGCAGCGTGCGGGGCAGTTCGCCGTCGCGCTCCCACTCGTCCAGGTTGGGCAGTATCTGTCGTTCGACGAAGCTGCGCACCGTCTTGCGCAGTTCCTGCCGTTCGGGTGTATCCCACACGCTCACAACGGTGTCCCTTCGGGGAGGAGTGAAGCCGGTATGTCGAGGTGCCGGGATCTCAGCCATTCGCCGAGCCCCTTGGCCTGCGGGTCGAATCGGGCCTGGGACGCGACGCCCTGCCCGAGGATGCCCTCGATCACGAAGTTGACGGCCCGCAGTTTCGGCAGCATGTACCTCGTGACGGTGAGATCGGCGGCCTCCGGGAGGAGCCGCTTCACCTCGTCGACGGTCAGGGCGTGGGCCAGCCACCGCCACTGCTCGTCGGTGCGCACCCACACACCGACGTTCGCGTTGCCGCCCTTGTCGCCGCTGCGCGCGCCGGCGACGGTCCCGAGCGCCACCCGGACCGTGGGTTCGGCGGCACGCGGTTCCGGCAGCGCCGGCTCGGCGACGTCGTCGAGTTCCCGGACGTCGGCGGCGGGTTCGATGTCGACGCGCGTGCCGTCCGGCAGCACCGCGACGTGCGGTACCTCCTTGGCGTACACGTAGCCGGGGGTGAACACCCCGTAGGGCTGACCCTGCCCGGGCGGTGCCGTCAGGGTGAAACCGGGGTAGCTCGCCAATGCCATTTCGACTGCGACGGAGGAGAATCCACGCCCGACGGCGTTGGCGTCGGAGTCCCGGACCACGCAGCGCAGCAGCGCGCTCGCGGCCTCCTCGGTGTCGGCGTCCGGGTGGTCGGTGCGGGCGAGCGACCAGTCGAGTTCGGCAGGCCTGACGGGCAGCCAGCCTTCGAGCTGCCGCTTCACCAGCGCCGCCTTGGCCTCGATGTCGAGGCCGGTCAGCACGAACACGGCCTCGTTGCGGAAGCCCGCGAGCGTGTTCAGCGACACCTTGAGCTGCGGCGGCGGCGCCTCCCCGGTGACGCCGCTGATCCGGACCCGGTCCGGGCCGTCCTGCGACAGTGCGGCCGAGTCGATCCGCGCGGTCACGTCGGGACCGGCGTAGCGGCCACCGGTGATCTCGTACAGCAATTGCGCGGTGACGGTGCCGACGTTCACCGCGCCCCCGGTCCCGGGGTGCTTGGTGATGACGGACGATCCGTCCGCGTCGATCTCCGCGATCGGGAATCCGGGGCGGTCGAGGTCGTCGATCTCGGTGAAGAACGCGTAGTTGCCGCCCGTCGCCTGGGTGCCGCATTCGATGACGTGCCCGGCCACCACGGCACCGGCGAGCTGGTCGAAAGCGTCTCGCTGCCAGCCGAAGTGCGCGGCCGCCGGGCCCACGATCACGGACGCGTCGGTGACCCGCCCGGTGACGACGACGTCGGCTCCGGCGTTCAGACATTCGACGATGCCCCACGCCCCGAGGTAGGCGTTCGCGGTCAGCGGACTGCCCAGCCCCAGTTCGGCGGCCCGGCCGATCAGGTCGTCGCCCTCGACGTGGGCGATCGTCGCCGACAGCCCCAACTTGTCGTTCACCTCCCGCAACGCGTCCGCGAGACCGGCCGGGTTGAGACCGCCCGCGTTCGCGACGATGCGGACACCGCGGTCCAGGGCGAGCCCGAGGCAGTCCTCCGCCTGACGGAGGAACGTCTTGGCGTAGCCGCGGTTCGGATCCTTCATGCGGTCGCGGCCGAGGATCAGCATGGTGAGTTCGGCGAGGTAGTCGCCGGTCAGGTAGTCGAGTTCGCCGCCGTCGAGCATTTCGCGCATCGCCGACAGCCGGTCGCCATAGAAGCCCGAACAGTTGCCGATCCGCACGGTCATCGGGTTCCCGCCTCACGGCCGCCGCCCGCAGGGCCCGCGAAGGCCTGCGCGATGTTCAGCCACGCGTTCGCGTCCGCGCCGGTGGCCTCGAGGGCGAGGTCGGCACGGTTCGCGCGCTGGGTGACGAGGAGGCAGAAGTCCTCGGCGGGGCCGGTGACCTTCTGTGCGGCGTCCTCGGGACCCCACGTCCAGACGGATACGCCGTCGGGGGCGATGAGTTCAACCCGGAATTCTTCGGTCGGGGGCGCGAGTTCGTTGACGGCGTAGGCGAAGTCGCGGGTGCGGACCCCCAGGTGGGCGATGCTCTTCAACCGATCGGTGGGTTTGCGGGGCACCGACAGCGCGTCGGCGACGTCCTGGCCGTGCGCCCACGTCTCCATCAGCCGGGCGGTGGCCATCGACGCCGCCTTCATCGGCGGCCCGTACCAGAGGATCTTCTGCCTTGGCGGTACCGCGAGGAGTGCGTCCGCGAGTCTGTTGCGGGCCGAGCGCCACGCCGCGAGCAGTTCCGCGGGTTCCCTGCGGGCGTGCTCCGCGGCGCCGGCGTCGACGAAGCCGCCGGGGTTCGAGGCGGCCACCGTCAGTTGCTCGGTGAAACCGTCGGGGTCGGTGATCGCGAGCAGGGCGGCCTCGTCGGTCCAGAGCAGATGTCCGATCTGGTGGGCGATGGTCCAGCCCTCGGCCGGTGTCGGGTCGGCCCAGCGGGAGTCGGGGAGGTCGGCGACCAGGGCGTCCAGCGAATCGCTCTCGGCGCACAAGTCATCGATGAACCTCTGCAGTTCAGCCATGCGACCAGCATCACACCGGCCCGAGAAAAAAGCAAGCACGACTGATTGTTATTCGTTCGGTGAGCTGACATCCTGGTCAGGTGATCCGACAGATGCTCACCCAGGCCGCGCTCAATCCACTCCCCACTCCGCGCGCACTGGCTGCGCGACTGGTCCCGGGAACCGGCCACCCCGTCGCCGGCAAGAGGATCCTCGTCACCGGCGGATCCTCGGGGGTCGGCGCAGCCGCCGCCCGCCGGCTCGCCGCGCTGGGCGCCGAGGTCGTCCTCGTGGCCCGCGGCGCCGACGCCCTCGAATCCGTGCGCCACGACATCCTGCGGTCCGGATGCGAGGCGCACGCCGTCCCCTGCGACCTCACGGACCCGGAGTCCGTCGACGCCCTCGTCGCCACGGTCCTCGGCGACATCGGTCCCGTCGACGTCCTCGTCAACAACGCGGGGCGGTCGATCCGGCGGACGGTCGAGGACTCGCTGGACCGGTTCCACGACTTCGAACGCACCATGGCCGTCAACTACTTCGGCTCGACGCGGCTGACCCTCGCGTTTCTGCCGTCGATGATCGAGCGCGGCGGCGGGCACGTCATCAACGTCGCGACGTGGGGTGTGCCGGCCGGCGTCATGCCCAAGTTCTCCGCCTACCACGCGTCCAAGGCGGCCGTCGGGGCGTTCGGCCGGAGCCTCGGCGCCGAACTGCGCGGCCGCGGAATCTCGGTGACCACGCTCGACTTCCCCTTGGTCCGGACGCCGATGATCGCGCCCACCACGGATTACGACGCGATGGCGGCCCTGACTCCCGAGCAGGCGGCGGAATGGTTCGTCACCGCCGTGCGCACCCGGCCGATCGAACTGCTCCCCGGTTACGCCGAACTGTTCCGGGTGCTCGGCACGTTCGCGCCGTCCGCCACCGACGCACTGGTGCGGCGCACCGGCATCTGAGCGGAGTGACAGACTGGGACGGTCTCGAATCCGCGCTCACACCTCAGGGAGTCGTCCATGACCGACGCCGTGCTCACCACCCGCGATGGCGACATCGTCACCTGGACGCTCAACCGCCCGGAGGCGCGCAACCCCATCTCCGAGCCGGACGTGATCGAGGCGCTCGAGAACGCGGTGGCGGACGTCAACGGCGATCCCAGCGTGCGCGTCGCGATCGTCACCGGTGCGGGATCGGCATTCTCCTCCGGCGGCAACGTCAAGCACATGCGCGACCGCGCAGGCATGTTCGGCGGCTCCCCCGCCGACCTGCGGCAGGGCTACCGGCACGGCATCCAGCGCATCCCGCTCGCCCTCTACCACTGTGAGGTGCCGACCATCGCCGCCGTCAACGGACCAGCGATCGGCGCCGGATGCGACCTGTCGCTCATGTGCGACATGCGGATCGCCTCGACGGCGGCCGTGTTCGCCGAGAGTTTCGTGAAGGTCGGGCTCGTCCCCGGCGACGGTGGCGCCTGGTTCCTTCCGCAGGCCGTCGGGATGGCGCGGGCCAGCGAGATGGCGTTCACCGGTGATGCGATCGACGCCGCGAAGGCCCTGGAATGGGGGCTCGTCTCGCAGGTGACCGAACCCGGTGACCTCCTCGACGCGGCGCGCGCGCTCGCCGACCGGGTGGCGGTCAACCCGCCGCAGGTGCTGCGGATGACCAAGAAACTGCTCCGCGAGGGCCGTCACCAGAGCCTCGAAAGTCTCCTCGAACTGTCGGCGGCCATGCAGTCGCTGGCACACCACACCGCGGACCATCACGAGGCGGTCGGCGCGATGCTCGATCGCCGCAGCCCGACCTTCACCGGCCGGTGACCGCACACCGGTGACAGCCGAACCCCGTAGCCAGTTTCTTCCCGTCGTCTCGGTCCTCGGATCGGTGCTGTCCGTCCAATTCGGCGCCGCGTTCGCGAGCACCCTGTTCGACGCGGTGGGCGCCGGCGGCGCGGTGTCGCTGCGACTGACGATCGCGGCACTCGTCCTCGGAGTGATCGTCCGGCCCCGATGGCGAGACTGGACCCGGACGCAGCGGCAGGGTGTCCTCGCGCTCGGAGTGGCCCTCGCCGTGATGAATTCGGCGTTCTACGAGGCCCTCGCGCGGCTCCCGCTCGGTACCGCGGTCACCATCGAATTCCTGGGTCCGCTCACCCTCGCCGCCGTGCTGTCGCGACGGCTGCGGGACGGCGTGTGGGTGCTGGCGGCCCTGACCGGCGTCGTGCTGCTCGGCCTGCGCGAGAGTTCGGGCACCGAGTCCCTCGACCTCGTGGGGGTGGCGTTCGCGCTCATCGCCGGGGCCGCGTGGGCCGGGTACATCGTCGCGGGCTCCAATCTCGCGGCGAGAGTGCCCAGCGCGGACGGACTCGCGGGAGCGAGCATCATCGCCGCCGTCCTGACGATTCCGCTGGGCGCGGTGTCCGGCGGCACCGAACTGTTCGACCCCCGGATCCTGGCCGTCGGCGTGGCCGTGGCCCTGCTGTCGTCGGTGATCCCCTACTCGCTCGAGCTGAGGGCACTGCGGGTGATGAGCAAGAAGGTGTTCGCCGTTCTCATCGCCCTCGAACCGGCGGCCGCGACCCTCGCCGGGGTGATCGTGCTCGGGCAGGTCCTCGGACCGCAGTCGCTGGCCGCGATCGCGCTCGTCGTCGCGGCCGGCGTCGGATCGGTGCTGAGCAACCGGTAGCGGCACGGACGATGGGCCGGGCTGGCAGGATCGACGCGTGAGCACCGCGAATCTGACCCGAGCCGAAACCGCCGAACGTTCCCGCGCGATCGAGGTTCTCGGCTATCGGGTGGAACTGGACGTCCTCGGCGCCGTCGATCCGGAGGTCGTGACGTTCGCGACCACTACCACCGTCGAGTTCACCGCGGGCACGTCCACGACCTGGCTCGACTTCCTCGGGGCCGGCGTGGACTCGGTGACCGTCAACGGCGTCGGCGTCCCCGTCGACTACGACGGCGCCCGCATCGCACTGGCCGGGCTGCGGGAATCGAACGTCGTGACCGTCGCGGCCCGGGGCGAGTACAGCCGTTCCGGTGAGGGACTGCACCGCTTCCTCGACCCGGCCGACGGCCGGACGTACCTCTACACGCAGTACGAACCGGCGGACGCGCGGCGGGTGTTCGCGTGCTTCGAGCAACCGGACCTGAAGGCGCCGTTCACGTTCGTCGTCACCGCGCCCCAGGAGTGGGAGGTCATCTCCAACCAGCAGGTCGCCGAGCGGGACGACACCGCAGGCGGGCAGGTCGTCACGTTCGCTCCGACCCTGCCGATCTCCACGTACATCACCGCGATCGTGGCCGGGCCCTACCACCGGGTGGACTCGGCGTGGAGCGGCGGCGACCTCACGATCCCGCTCGGCGTCCTCTGCCGGGCATCGCTCGCGCAGTACCTCGACGCCGACACGATCTTCGAGATCACCCGGCAGGGGCTGGGGTTCTTCACCGAGGAATTCGACTACCCGTACCCGTTCGGCAAGTACGACCAGGTGTTCGTCCCCGAGTACAACCTCGGCGCCATGGAGAACCCGGGCTGCGTGACGTTCACCGAGGCGTACGTATTCCGCGGCGCCGCCACCGACTCCCAGTACGAGGGCCGCGCGAACACGATCCTGCACGAGATGGCCCACATGTGGTTCGGCGACCTCGTCACGATGGTGTGGTGGGACGACCTGTGGCTCAAGGAATCGTTCGCCGACTACATGGGTGCACTGGCGAACGCGGAGGCCACCCGGTGGACCGACGCGTGGGTGGCCTTCGCCAACCGTCGCAAGGCGTGGGCGTACCTGCAGGACCAGCTGCCGACGACGCACCCGATCGTGGCGGACATCGTCGACCTCGAGGCCGCGAAACTGAACTTCGACGGCATCACGTACGCGAAGGGCGCCAGCGTCCTCAAGCAACTCGTCGCGTACGCCGGGCGGGAGGCGTTCTTCGAGGGGGCGCGCCGCTACTTCCGCGCCCACGCGTTCGGGAACACCACCCTCACGGATCTGCTGACGGAACTGTCGGCGACGTCGGGCCGGGACCTGACGAGCTGGGCACGCGCGTGGTTGCAGACCACCGGCGTGTCCGCGCTGAGCCTGGAACGGGACGCCGACGGACGCGCGGCGATCGTGCAGAGCGAGCCTCGGCCGCACCGGCTGGGAGTCGGGCGCTACGACTTCGACGAGGCGGGCGACCTCGTCTGCGTGCAGCGGGTGGAGGTCGATCTCGCGGACGCCCGCACCCCGATCGACCTCGCCGACGCGCCGCTCGTGGTGCTCAACGACGCCGACCTCACGTACGCGAAGGTGCGGCTCGACAATCGGTCGCTGACCACGGTCGAGCAGTCGCTCGACCGGGTGCGGGACCCGTTGACGCGTGGCTTGATCTGGTCGTCGCTGTGGAACGCCACCCGCGACAGCGAACTGGGCGCCGCGCGGTATCTGTCGATGGCCCAGCGGTTCTCCGCCACGGAGTCGCAGCTGACCCTCCTCACCTCCGTGCTGGCCAACCCGCCGTACGCGGTCGAGCACTACCTCCCCGCCACGGCGCGCGAGTCCGCACGCCGCGACTGGCTCGGGCACACCTGGGGTGCGTTGTGGGCGGCACCGCCGGCTTCGGGGAGCCAACTCGCCTGGGCACGCGCCGTTGCCGCGACCGCCGCGATGGACGGCGGTCGCGCGGACGACATCCGGTCGATGCTCGAGACCGGCGGGCCCATGCCGGCGGGGCTGTCGCTCGACCCGGATCTGCGCTGGGCGTTCTGGGGCGCTCTCGCCGCCACCGGGCACGCCGGCGACGCCGATCTCGACGGGGAACTGCGCCGGGACGACACCGGTTCCGGCCGCACCGCGTATCTGCGGGCGACGTTCTCGCGACCGGACCCGGACGTGAAGGCGAAGGCCTGGCGGTCCATCTTCGACGACCGCACCCTGTCCAACGATCACCTCGGCGCGATCATCGCCGGGTTCGGGGCGGGCGCCCGGCACGACCTCGTCGCGGGATACGCCGCCGGCTACTTCACCGCGATTCGCTCGGTGTGGGAGGAACGCAGCATCGAGATCGCCCGGCGGATCGTGGTCGGGCTGTTCCCGTCCGAGACGAGTCTCGACGCCGCGGACGGATGGCTCGCCGGCAACACCGATGCGCCCGCCGCGCTGCGCCGACTGGTGATCGAGCAGCGGGATCACCTCGCCCGCGACCTGCGAGCGCAGGCGTTCAACAGCCGAGACGTCACCGACTGACGGCGCGGGCACCGGTCGACGTGCGGGCCGACCACCGGTCCAGGACACTCCGCCACTGGCCCGACGAACTGTCGCCTGCCCAGGCGATGTAGCCGTCGGGGCGCACGAGCAGTGCCGGTCCGGCGTCGGTCCGGGCCACCGCGTGGACATCGCCGGGAACCTGCGCCCCCGGCTCGGTGACCAGAACGAAACCGCCCGAACGCATCACCTCGTACAGCCGGCCCGCGCCGGTGGGCAGGTCCTCGACCCGCCGCCCGACCAGTGCGTTCTCACCAGCCCGGTGTCCGTAGCCGATCCCGATCCCCGAGAACATCCGGGCGATGGCGTCCCCGATCGGCGGGAACCCGAGAAGTGCTGCGACAGCGACATTCCGGACCTTCCGGAGGATCCACGGCCGGACCGTCATCATGCGCATGGTGGCACCGCTCGAGCGCAGCACCAGCCGCCCCACCGGGTGACGCTCGGACTGGTACGTGTCGAGCAGCGACTCGTCGGCGCCGCCCAGCACGGCCGCCAGCTTCCAGCCGAGATTGACGGCGTCCTGGATGCCGGTGTTCATGCCCTGCCCGCCCGCGGGCGAATGCACGTGCGCCGCGTCGCCGGCGAGGAACACCCGGCCGGTACGGTACTGCGGCACCTGCCGTTCGTCGCTGTGGAATCGCGACTGCCAGCGCACGTCGCCGAGCCCGTAGTCGGTGCCCATCGCGGTCCGGATGGTGGCGCGCAATTCCTCCCGGTCCACCGGGGCGCTGTCGTCCACCTGATGTCGCCGGTTCCAGGCGATCACGCGAAACAGGTTGTCGCCGTATGGCGCGATGAACGCGAAACCGTCGCGGACGGCGTTGACGGTCACGAGGTCGTCCGGCGGGTTCGCGAACTCGACGTCCGCGAGCATGATCGACCGCAACACGGCCTTGCCGGGGAACGGCTGCCCGATCATCGTCCGCACCGTGCTGTGCGCGCCGTCCGCACCGACCGCGTATGCCGCGTGGAACGTGACATCCTCGCCCGCGCTGTCGTGGCCGTGAACCCGGACGCCGCTCCGGTCCTGGTCCACCCCGGTGACGGTGAATCCGCGGACGATGTCGGCGCCGCGCTCACGCGCCCGCGCTTCGAGGAGGGCGTCGACGTTCCGCTGCGGGGTGACGAGGACGAACGGGAAGCGGGACGACAGGCGGCCGAGATTCAGTGCCGCACCGCGCCACAGCCTCAGACCGGACGAGGGAGCCCCGGTGGCGACGAGCTGATCGGCGAGTCCGCGGGCGTCGAGCAGTTCGAGGGTGCGGGCGTGGACGCCGAACGCGCGACTGAGGGTGGACGGTGCGGCGCGCTTGTCCAGCACCGTCACCGATCGGCCCGCCGTCGCGAGCTCGGACGCGAGTGTGCATCCGGTGGGTCCGGCGCCGATCACCACCACGTCGATGTGCTTCATGACGATCCTCCGATCGAAAGATATCCGTCCAAGTCAACACCTGTTGACTTGGACGGTAGACCGATCCGACCGCCAGGTCAACAGCTGTTGACTACACTGTCGGAATGCCCGAACGTCGCACCCGCTCCGCCGTCGCCACCCGCGCCGCGATCCTCGACGCGGCCAGGGCCCGGTTCGGAACCGAGGGCTACGACCGCACCACGATGCGCGGCGTCGCGTCGGATGTCGGCGTCGACCCCGCACTGGTCATCCGCTACTTCACCAACAAGGAATCACTGTTCGCCGAGGCCGCGGAATTCGAACTGCACCTCCCCGACCTCCACGACGTTCCGACGGATCAGCTCGCCGCCGTGCTGATGCCGCAGTTCTTCGCCGTGTGGGAGAACGACGGCGCGTTCCTGCCCCTGCTCCGCGCGGCGGCCGGAAGTCCGCGTGCGGCCGAGGCGATGCTGCAGGTCTTCGCCCGCCAGGTGGCACCCGCCCTCGCCGCGGTGGCGCCCGACCGTCCGGACGAGCGCGCGGCGCTCGTCGGGTCGCAGATACTCGGACTCGCCTTCGCCCGCTACGTACTCCGGGTGCCGCCCCTGGCCGACATGACGCACGACCAACTGGTGCGGTGGGTGGGGCCCGTCCTCGAGTACTACCTCACCACCGAGCCGCGGTAGCCCTACCGGTGGTGCTTGCCGCCGTTCAACATCCAGCGGGCATCGAGTTCACTCGTGCCGCGGCGGTGCCGCCTGATGGTGAACGACGTGATCGGCAACCGCTCCACCGCTCGCGCGTCGGCCCGCAGATCGCCCGCGATGCCTTGTTCGAGAACCGAATACGCCGTGTGGTTGACCGAATGCACCGCCAGCCGGAGGGCGTCGAGCGCCGTGGGCCGCGGCCCGAACGCGGCGAGCGTGTGGCCGCCGTCCACCGCGGTTTCGACCACCGCGTAGAAATGCCAGTCTGCGCCCGAATCGCCAGTCATGATGCGCCTCACTCGTTCTCCGTCTGTGAGCTGTGCCATGACCGTATCGCGAGGGTACGACACGTTTTCGTCGGCCGGATCGGGTCAGGCGACCGACCGCCGGCCGATGCCGAAGAGGTCCTGGGGGGTGTCCATCCCCTCGAGCCGGTGGCTACCTGCCGGCTCGCCCCAGAATTCGTCGGTGTCGAGTTCGTCGAAGAACTCGCCCGTCACGATCACCTCGTGAGACGGCGCGACCGCGACGACGCGACCGGCCATGGTGACCGGCCGGCCGAACCAGTCTCCGGCGCTCGGCGCGGCCGTGCCCCAGGCGATTCCGGCCCGCAACGAGGGAAGCCCCTCGGCGCGCGCGGCCTGGACGAGATCGAGCGCGGTATAGGCCAGCGCGTTGGGATCGGACGACACCAGCACGACGGAGTCCCCGATCGCCTTCACCAAAGTCACCGGCGGAACCAGGAGATCGGCGGTGAGCCCGCCGAGTCGCTCCGCGCCGCGGTCCGGATCGGCGGACGACCCCTGCTCCCCCAGCAGCGTGAACCCGACGAGGTCGGCGAAACAGACCCCGACCTCCTGCGCCCCCCGAACGGGGAGATTCGCGTCCCCGGCGATCTCCACCGCATCCGACCGCAGCTGCCGGCGCACGTGGGTGGCGACGAGGTGCGCCAGGATCTGCGCCTCGAAGTCGGCGAGGCGGCGCACCTCCACCGCGTACCGCAGTGCCAACTCGGGATGGTCGCGCGTCGCGTCGAGTCGCCCCTGCAACAGCGCGTCCGCGGCGTCGACGACCGTCGAGAGGTTGCGTCCCAGCACCCGGGCGGCCGCGAACACCCCGCTCTCGTCGAGCCCCAGCTCCCGGTACTGCTCGAGTCCGCGCACGAGCGCGAGGTCGCCGTCGTTGTAGTACGTCCCGTCGTCGGACGCCCCCCGGCCGATGGCCCGGAACCACCGGCGGGCGTCGTCGACACCGACTCCGGTCATCCGCGCGATCTCGTGGATGCTGTAGCTGCCCTCCGGTGACAGCGCGCGCTCGAGCAGCAGATGCGCGAGCCGGTTGTCCCGGGAGGCGGCGCGGAGTTCGTCGATCGGCACACCCTCCTCGACCAGGGTGGTCAGCACCCCCACCCGCGCGGAGCGGTCCGACCCACTGAGGCCGTCGAGCAGGCCGGCACGCTCGAAGTCCTGCAGTGGCGACGGTCGCGGCCCCGGACGCCGCAACGGTCGCGGTGGCGGGGAAACCAGCCGTCCCGGTCGAGGTGTGATCCGACGAGGCTGTCGCGGAGTGCGCACGTCCTCATCGTCCCAGGAACGACGCACCCCTTCGCCGTAATCCTGCGAACTCGTCAGCCGCGCGGTTTCAGCCGGCTGTTCGGCAACTCGGGCGCGGGCAACGGATGGCCGTCGTAGCCGTCGACCGTGCCGAACCGGGGGTCGTCGGGCGCCGCGCCCCGGAGTTCGGACTGCCACTCACGGCGGTATCCGACGATGTCCTCGTGGCTGCGGCCGAGGAAGTTCCACCACATGATCACCTGCTCGCCGAGCGGTGCGCCGCCGAGCAGCAGCAGTCGCGCGCGGGTGGTGCCCGGGTTGCGCAGCACCACCAGCGACTCGCCCGGCGGCTGATAGCCGAGTTCCGCCCACCGGAGCGTGGTTCCGCGTAGCTGCACCTCGCCCTCGTCGACGAGCACCCCGACCTCGAAACCGCGCTCGATGTCGAGGGTCACGGCCGCCCCCGGCTCCAGCAGGACCTCCGCACCGAGCAGCGGTGTGAACGTGCGGACCGGCGACGTGGAACCCGCCGTGGTCCCGAGGAACACCCGCACGGTGGCGCCGTCCCGGACCACCGGATCGGGCGCGTACGTCTCGAACGCCGGCTCCGCGTCCTGCGCCGACGCCGGCAACGCCACCCACAGTTGCGCGCCGTGCAGGATCCGCGTCCGCGGAGTCGACACCTCGGAGTGCGCGATTCCCCGCCCCGCCGTCATAAGGTTCAGTTCACCGGGACGCACCATCGCGTGCGAACCGATGCTGTCGCGGTGCTCGATCTCGCCGGTGAACAGCCAGCTCACCGTCTGCAACCCCGTGTGTGGATGCGGCGGCACGTTCATCCCGCCCGTGGTCCCGACATCGTCCGGACCGTAGTGGTCGGCGAAGCACCAGGCCCCGATCAGCGACCGCTCCCGCTGCGGAAGGGTGCGGCGGACCGGCATCGCGCGGGGGCCGCCCAGTGGAACCTCCCGGGCGCCCAGCACCTGGATGCCACCGCCGTCGGGGTGGGACTCGCACCGCTCTTCCACCGAATTCGTTTCCAGATTGCTCACTGCTCCATCGTGCCCTTCGTCAGTCCTGTGCGCCGCGCAGTTTCGCGCAGAGTTCGGTGAGCGTGTCGAGTTCGTCGTCGGACAGCGCCGGGCCGACGTGCCGCCGGATGCTCGCCGCGTGCCTGCGTCCCACGGACTGCTGCTGCCGCGCACCCCGATCCGTCAGGGCGACGACGGTCCCCCGGCGGTCGCCGGGATCGCACTCCCGGGCAACCAGTCCGGCGACGACGAGGCGTTCGACGAGCCTGCTCAGCGACGGCTGACTGAGCAGGATCTCCCGATTGAGATCGTGCAGGCGCAGTCTGCGTCCGGGTGCCCGGCTGAGGGTGAACAGCACGTCGTACTCGCGCATGCTCAGCTCGTCCCACACGTCGTCGGCGGCGAGGCGGCGCATCACCGCGACCTGGGCGCGGAAGAGTGCCTCCCACGCCTCGGCCGCTCGTTCGGTCCTACTGACGGGCGGCATCGACGGGCTCGCGGTCGGCCTTCATCGACGCGTGCGTCGGCGGGTTGTCCGGCACGCCGGCAGGTCGCCGGGCCGCGAATTCCTTCCGCAGCACGGGCACGACCTCACCGCCCAGCAGATCCAGTTGCTCGAGCACCGTCTTCAACGGCAGTCCCGCGTGGTCGACGAGGAACAACTGCCGCTGGTAGTCGCCGAAGAAGTCGGCGAACGTCAGGGTCTTCTCGATCACCTGCTCCGGGGTGCCGACGGTCAGCGGGGTCTGGTCGGTGAAGTCTTCGAGGCTCGGCCCGTGACCGTACACGGGGGCGTTGTCGAAGTAGGGCCGGAATTCGTCGACGGCGTCCTTCGCGTTCTTCCGCATGAAGACCTGCCCGCCCAGTCCGACGATCGCCTGGTCCGCGCGGCCGTGACCATAATGCTCGTACCGCTCGCGGTAGAGATTGATCAGGGCGATGTAGTGCTCCTTGGGCCAGAAGATGTTGTTCGCGAAGAACCCGTCGCCGTGGAAGGCCGCGATCTCGGCGATCTCCGGGCTGCGGATCGATCCGTGCCACACGAAGGGCGGAATGCCGTCGAGCGGGCGCGGGGTCGACGTGAATCCCTGCAACGGGGTGCGGAACTGTCCCTGCCAGTCCACGACGTCCTCGTCCCACAGCCGCCGAAGCAACCGGTAGTGCTCGAGTGCCAGCGGAATGCCCTGCCGGATGTCCTGGCCGAACCACGGGTAGACGGGGGCGGTGTTTCCGCGACCCATCATGAGATCCACCCGGCCGTCCGCGAGGTGCTGCAGCATCGCGTAGTCCTCGGCGATCTTCACCGGATCGTTGGTGGTGATCAGCGTCGTGGACGTCGACAGGATGATCTTCTCGGTCTGCGCTGCGAGGTAGCCGAGCATCGTGGTCGGGGACGACGGCACGAACGGCGGGTTGTGATGCTCGCCGGTGGCGAACACGTCGAGCCCGACGTCCTCCGCGTGCTTGGCGATGGTCGTCATCGCCTTGATGCGCTCGTGCTCGGTGGGGGTGCGGCCGGTGGTGGGATCGGGGGTCACGTCGCCGACGGTGAAGATTCCGAACTGCATAGCTGTTCCTCTCGCGCCGAAACTCCATGCGTTTGCATGAACCTATTGCAACATTCAACCACTTCGGCGTATTCCGGAAACGGCCGAGGGCGGCAAGCGCAGTGCGCTTGCCGCCCTCGGCGACGATCGAACGATCCCGATCAGTGCATCATGACCGTCGGGGCACCTTCGGCCTCGAGGTGCGGGTTGACCGACTTCTTCCGAGGCAGCAGGAACGCCGGGATGAACGTCAACGCGATCAGCACGGCGGCAACCAGGAACGTGTTGCCGAAGGCATCGGCGGCCTGGCTCAGGACCTGGTCCACCATTCCGGGAGGCTCCTGTGCCGCGACCTCGGGCACGTGCTGCATCGCGACCGTCTGACTGTCGAGACCGCGATCGAGCAGCTGGTTGGTGAGGACCACCGACATGACCGCCGTACCGATCGAGCCTGCGGTCTGCTGGACGATGTTCATCAGCGTCGAACCACGCGCGACCTGCTCATTGGAGAGCGTCACGATCGCCGCGGTCATCAACGGCATCATCGTGCAGCCCATGCCCATGCCCATCACGAAGAGGGCACCCATCAGCAGCCACGTCGGCGAATCCGACGCCACCTGAGTGAAGACGCCGATGCCGATCAGGATCAGCGGCAGACCCGTCAGCACGATCTTGCCGGGGCCCATCTTGTCGACGAGACGTCCGGCCACGGGCATGGTCAGCATCGCACCGATACCCTGCGGAGCCATCAGCAGACCGGCAGCGAGCGTGGTGTGCCCACCGACCTGGATGAAGTAGCTGGGGAACAGCAGACCGGCACCCATGAACGCGACGATGAACAGCGACGTCGTGATGACCGCGACGGACAGCTGCCGATTCTTGAACAGGTGCAGGTCGATCAGCGGGTGATCCTTGCGCAGGGCGTGGAACACGAACGCGATGATCAGCGCCAGGCCGATCGCACCGGACACGAGGACGCGAGCGGAGGCGACCGTGCCCACCTCGGGGATGGACGACACACCGAACAAGAACAGCGCCAGGCCCGGCGAGAGCAGCAGCATGCCGAGGAAATCGAAGGACTCGGAGGGCGAGGCCTTATCGGACGGCAGGATGATGAATGCGGCAGTGAGGGCGATGATGCCGATGGGCACGTTGATCAGGAAGATCCAGTGCCAGCTCGCCGCCTCGATCAGCCAGCCGCCGAGGATCGGGCCACCGATGGGGCCGAGCAGCATGGGGATACCGAGAACCGCCATGACCCGGCCGACACGGTCGGGACCGGCCGCCTTCGTCATGATCGTCATGCCGAGTGGCATCAACATGCCGCCGCCGAGGCCCTGCAGGACGCGGAAGCCGATCAGCGAGGTGATGTCCCACGCGAAGCTGCACAGCACCGAGCCGAACACGAACAGGACGAGTGCCGTCATGTAGAGGCGCTTGGTGCCGAACCGGTCGGCCGCCCACCCGGTGACGGGGATGACGGTGGCCAGCGCGAGGGTGTACGCGGTCATCGTCCACGCGACCGTGGCGTACGTGGTGTCGAATTCCGTGGCGAACGTCGGCAACGCGACGCTGACGACGGTCACGTCGAGGATCGACATGATGGCACCGAGCACCACCACGGACGCGATCTTGAGGACCGTGCCGTCGAGCTTGTCGGGCGCCGCGTTCGCGGCGGTCGGCGATGTCATCCGAATATCTCCTGGTTGAGTTCTCGCAGGGACTCCCCCGCGAGGATCGGTTGTAGTGCCTCGATCAGCCGGGTCCGCTCGATCTCCGGTACCCGGTGCGCAAACCGTCGCAACTGATCACGCTTGCATTCGACGTGCTGGGTTGCGACCTTATGCCCTGCCTCCGACAGGGAAACTCGCTTGACCCGCCGGTCCCGTTCGTCCTCCCGGCGGACGACCAGACCCAGTTTCACGAGCTGGTCGACGTTCCGGCCCGCTGCGGCCACCGAGAGCCGCAGCCGCTCGGCCACCTCGTTGATCGGAAGCGGCTCCCCGTGTTGACTGAGTGCGAAGAGCATGCGCACCTGCGAGAACGTCAGGTCCAGCTCGATGAGGATGTCCATCGACTCCGACTCCCCCGCGCTCAACAGTTGAGTGAAGAAATCGTTGAGTAGTTCGAAAAGAAGATCAGGAGATTTGTCGGGCACCTTCAAATGGTAGCGTTCATGCAACTATTGCCCAACAGCAACTATGACGCAACCGAATAAATGGTGTCAGGGATCACATCGTCCGACTGCGTGTGCGACCTGCGCGTTCAGCCCTGGACGAGGACTGTCTTGCCCAGCACGCGACCGGCCTCGAGGTCGCGCAGAGCGTCCGCCGCCCGGTCGAGGGGATACCGGGAGGTGACCACCGGACGGAGTCCGCGCTCCACGTGCCGGATCAGCGCGGCGTGGACCTCTTCCAGCGCGTGCGGTTCCGTTCGGATGAACTCACCCCACGCGGCCCCGACGATGCTGATGTTGCGGAACAGCACCCGGTTCACCTTCACCGTGGGAATCGCCCCGCCGGCGAATCCGATCACCACCAGCCTTCCCTCCGGTGCCAGCACGCGGACGGCCTCGTCGAACGCGTCGCCGCCGACGGGGTCGACGACGATCTGCGCGCCCCGGCCTCCGGTCAGCTCCCGCACCCGGTCGCCCCAGCCGTCGGCGAGGCGGACGACCTCGCCGGCGCCGAGTTCACGGAGAAAGTCACCGGCGCCGTCGCGTCGCACCACCGCGATCACGCGGGCGCCGTGCGCCGCGGCGAGTTGGATGGCGGCCGTGCCCACTCCACCCGCCGCACCGAGGACGACGACGGTCTCGCCGGACCGGAGCCGTGCCCGGCGCTCGAGCGCGAACTCCATCGTCTGGTAGTTGACGATCAACGACGCGGCTTCCTCGAACCCCAGGATCGGCGGGATCGGAAGCACGTACCCGGGCGGCACGGCGACCATCTCGGCGTACCCGCCGACCTGACATGCCGCGAGCACGCGTTGTCCCGGCTCGATTCCACTGCCCGCCGGCGCCGACACGACGACACCCGCGACTTCGGCGCCGGGGACGAACGGCGGCTCGGGCCGGAGCTGATACTTGCCGTAGCTGATCAGCAGGTCGGGGAAGCACACACCGCTCGTCTCGACGTCGATCAGGACCAGACCGTCGGCAGCGGGTTCCGGCACGTCGAGCACGGCCATTCCGGCCGGCCCCGACAGCTCCGTCACCACCACTGCGCGCATGCTCGAAGACTAGACGCGCAGGGGTGGCCGGACTCCGTCAACGAGCGAAGAGCCGCTTCCGTCGGCGGGCGACGGACACCATCTCGGCGGGGTCGGTCATCTTCACACGCGGCCTCCCCGAGCCCGCCCCGCGTCCGGTCTCCGCCTTGTCGATCGCACGCCAGCCCGCGAACCCGATCTGTTCCGGCCTGCGCCGCTCGATCAGCTTCTTCACGTCCTTGCGGGTACCGACAGTGCCGAGGAGCTTCCCGGCCTCGAAATCGGCGAGCAGCGCGGACACCGTCTCCTTGGCGCAGGCCTTGTTGGTGCCGATGACGCCGCTGGGGCCACGCTTGATCCACCCGGTGACGTACACGCGGTCGGTGACGCGCCCGTGGTCGTTGGGGATGACGGCGCGCCTGTCGTCGAACGCCACACCGCCGACGGGATTGCCGCGGTACCCGATGGAGCGCAGCACGAGCGAGGTGTCGAGCGAACCCTCCTCGCCGGTCGGCCGGGCCGACAGCGCGCCGGAGTCGGAGACGATCAGTTCGTTGCGTCCGTAGCGCAGCACCTCGGCCCTGCCGGCACCGGCGACCTCGAGCGGCGACGTCAGGTAGCGGAACACGATGCGTTTGCGACCGGGACGCGGGGCACGCTCGGCGAACTCCCGCGCCAGCCGGACCTTCATCGCGGTGGCCGGATCGTCCAGCAGTGCCTCGCTGTCCGGATCGAGGTCGAGGTCCGCCTCGTCGATGACGACGTCCACGTTCGTCAGGTCGCCGAGCGCGAGGAACTCGGGGTTGCTGTAGGCCGCCTGTGCGGGCCCGCGGCGGCCGAGGAGCACGACCTCCTCGATGTTGCTGCGCCGCAGCGCCGCGAGGGCGTGATCGGCGATGTCCGTCCGTTCCAGTTCCTCGACATTCATCGTGAGGATGCGCGCCACGTCGAGCGCGACGTTGCCGTTGCCGACGATCACCGCGCGCTTCGCGGACAGGTCGAACGTCCGCTGCGCGTAGTCCGGGTGGCCGTTGTACCAGGCCACGAACTCGGTGGCGGCGTGCACACCCGGCAGATCCTCACCGGGGATCCCCAGCCGGCGGTCGCTCGACGCCCCGACGGCGTAGATGACGGCGTGGTGATTCCGGAGCAGTTCGTCGTGCGTGACGTGCGTGCCGACCTCGACGTTGAGGTGGAATTCGAAGTTCGGCCGGTCGAGACTCCACTCGAACATCCGGGTCACCTCCTTGGTGCCGGGATGGTCGGGGGCGACACCCGCGCGGACGAGCCCCCACGGGGTCGGCAGCTTCTCGAACATCTCGACTTCGACGTCCGAACGCTCGAGCAGTTCCCCCGCGGCGTAGCAGGCCGCCGGACCGGCCCCGACGACGGCGACGCGGAGCTTGCCGAGGTCGCGCCGCGGCGGAGTCGCGGGGGTGAGAGGGATCCACCCGGTGGGCATGGGGTTGGTCGTGTAGTACTCGGCGTTGATGTCCTTGTAGCGAGTGAGGGACCCGAGGAGTTTGTCTTCCGGGAAGATCGCGTCGACCGGGCAGGCATCGACGCACGCCCCGCAGTCGATGCAGGTTTCCGGGTCGATGTGCAACATCTCGGTCTGCGCGAACTCCCGCTCCTCGGGTGTCGGATGGATGCAGTTCACGGGGCATGCGGAGACGCAGCTCGCGTCGTTGCAGCACGCCTGGGTGATGACATATGCCATTGCGGTTTCCTCACACCTGTCCGGACCATCGAACTTATTTGTGTTACACGTAGTAACAGTTATATGAACTGTACTGAGAATCGCGTCCGCAAACAAGCACCGGCGCCGGGTGGAAGAATCGGCACTCCGCCCACGAGCGAAGGAAACGCACCTTGGCACTCGACCGACCCCTCGCCGCCCGACCTTCCCGCGGTGGAGTCTTCGAAACCTCCTGGCCCGTCCGCACCGGCGACATCGACGCCGCCAAACGACTCCGCCTCGACGGGATCGCGCGCTACCTCCAGGACGCCGGCCTGGACAACCTCGACGCGGTGGACGCCGCCGACACCCACCCCCTCTGGATCGTCCGGCGCACCGTCATCGACGTCGTCCGACCCGCCGTGTGGCCCGAACGGGTGCATCTGCGGCGCTGGTGTTCGGCACTGTCGACCCGCTGGACCAACATGCGGGTCCAGATCGAGGGCGAGGCGGGCGCCCTGATCGAGACAGAGGGGTTCTGGATCCACATCAGCGGCGAAACCGGAATGCCCACCCGCATCGACGACGGGTTCATCGAACGCCTCGGAGAGTCGGCGGACGAGCACCGGCTCAAGTGGAAGCGGTGGCTCGTCGAGAACGCTCCCGCGGCCGGCGAGGACGGCATCGTGGACACCGAGTTCGTCCTGCGGCGCACCGACATCGACCCGTTCGATCACGTCAACAACGCCGTCTACTGGCAGGCGGTCGAGGAATTACTCGCCGACCACGAGCATCCCGACGGCGGCCGCCTCGTCGACAACCCCCACCGCGCGGTGCTCGAATACCTCTCCCCCATCGTGTCGACCGACCGGATCGTCCTGCGTTCGCGGCGGGACGACCAGTCGCTGACCGTCTGGTTCCTGGTCGACGACGCGTTGCGGGCCGTGGCCCGGGTCGGGCCACTCGCCACCTGATCAGACCATCTGCTGGGTGCCGATCACCCGCAGCAGGTCGAGCTTCGCCCGGGCATCCGAGCCGGGCTGCGGCATGTACACGAGCAGATGCTGATAGGCCCCCTGGGTCAGCAGCGTCTCGCAGACGAGGTCGATACGTCCGACCTCGTCGTGGAGAACGCTTTTCGTGTCGGATCGGCGGACCGCCACGTCGTGCCGGTCCCACAGGGCGGCGAACTCGGTGCCCGACTCGTACAGCCGGCCGACAAGGTCCGTGACGTCGGCGTCGCCCGCCCGCCGTGCCGCGGTCGCGCGCAGGTCCGCGACGTGATGTCCGGCGAGCCGGTCGTGATCGTCCGCCGGAAACATGCGCCGCTCGCCGGGGTGCACGAACCACCGCCACGTCACGTACCGGTCGAGACCCGAATACCGGGACGCGTCCCCGAACAGGATCACGTGCATGCGGTTCTGGATCAGCACCTCCCCCAGGTCGGAGATGACGCAGCCCGGGGTGTCGTCGAGCTTGTCGAGCAGATGCAGCAACCCCGGCCCGACGTGCTTGTTGCCCGCCGCCCGCATGGGCGGCACCTGACCCGACAACAGGTACAGATGATCGCGCTGATCGTCGGTGAGCCGCAGCGCCCGCGCGATCGACGCCAGAACCTGCGTCGACGGGTGCGGTCCCCGCGCCTGCTCGAGGCGCGTGTAGTAGTCGGTGGACATACCCGCGAGCATCGCCACCTCGTCCCGCCGCAATCCGGGTGTGCGGCGCCGCACACCCGGGGGCAGTCCGACGTCGGCCGGAACCAGCTGTTCCCTGCGACGGCGGAGGAAATCTGCCAACTCGGAGCGATCCATGAATCCACTGTGCCGGACCCGCGAATGCCCTGCCAGGGATCGCCGGTCCCCCGATGAACGGTCTCTGGTTGCCCGTCCCGGCCGAGACGACGCTGGTGTCCGGAACACCCAGCGACCATCGGAGCAGAACATGATCACCAGCACCACACTCGGCAACACCGGTCCCCGCGTCAGCCGGATCGGTCTCGGCGCCATGGGCATGTCCGGGATGTACGGCAGGACGGACGATGCCGAATCCGTCGCCACCATCCACGCAGCCCTCGACACCGGGATCGACCTCGTCGACTCCGGAGACTTCTACGGATCGGGCCACAACGAGTCCCTGATCGGCAAGGCCCTCACCGGTCGCAGGCGCGAGGACGTAACCCTCAGCGTCAAGTTCGGGGGACTCCGCGGTCCCGGCAACACGTGGGGCGGAGTCGACACCCGTCCCGCGTCGATCCGGAACTTCCTCGCGTACTCGCTGCAGCGTCTCGGCGTCGACTACATCGACATCTATCGTCCGGCCCGGCTCGACCCCGACGTCCCGATCGAGGACACCGTCGGAACGATCGGCGAGCTCGTGGAGGCCGGCTACGTTCGCCACATCGGCCTGTCGGAGGTGGGTCCCGAGACCCTCCGGCGCGCGGCATCGGTGCACCCGATCGTGGACCTCCAGATCGAGTACTCGCTGATCTCCCGGGGCATCGAGGCCGAGATCCTGCCTCTCTGCCGGGAACTCGGGATCGGCGTCACGGCGTACGGCGTGCTGTCCCGCGGCCTGCTCAGCGATTCGTTGCGCACCGACCAGACCCTCGCCGCCGACGACTTCCGCGCGCACAGCCCCCGGTTCCAGGGTGAGAACCTCCGGCAGAACCTCACCCTCGTCGACGCGCTCGCCGCCGTGGCGGCCCGGCACGGAGTGAGCGTCGCGCAGCTGGCCATCGCGTGGGTGCTCGCCCAGGGTGACGACATCGTGCCCGTCGTCGGGGCACGCACCGTTCCGCGCCTCGAGGAGACGCTCGGCGCACTGGACGTCCGCCTGGCCGCCGCCGACCTCGCCGCGATCACCGCCGCGGTCCCGGCCGCCTCCGTCGCCGGGGAACGCTACGCGCCGGCGCAGTTGGCCCAGCTCGACAGTGAACGCGCCGCCGTGGGGAGCTAGCGTCTACCCATGGCCTCGCACAGCTCGTCGCGCACCCGCACTCTCATCCTGATGCGCCACGGCAAATCGGCGTATCCGGAAGGGGTCGCCGATCACGAGCGGCCCCTGGCGCCGCGCGGACGGAAACAGGCCGGGCTCGCCGGTGAGTGGCTGCGGTCGACTCAGCCCCCGATCGACGCGGTGCTGTGTTCGACCGCTCGCCGCACCCGGGAAACGCTCGAGGCGACCCGGGTCGGTGCGCCCACCCGATTCGCCGCGGAACTCTACGGCGCCTACCCGCCGGAGATCCTCCTCGAGATCGCGCAGGTCGAACCGTCGGTGCGCACGCTGCTCGTGGTGGGGCACGTTCCCGGCATGCCGTCGACGGCACTGGATCTGGCGGGCAACCCCGACACCGGTGACGCGGACCAGATGCGCGAGAAGTTCCCCACCTCCGCCCTCGCCGTTCTCGCGGTGCCGTGCGAGTGGAACGAGCTCACCTCGAGCGCGGCGTCACTCGCCACGTTTCACGTGCCGCGGTAGCGAACCTCAGAACAGCTTCCGGCCGACGACGGCCACGACGCCCAGAACCACGGCGAGCACGAGGGCGGACCAGAATCCGAACAGCCACCAGACCACGCCGAAGACGACGAGAGCAGGTGCCACGGTGATGAGTGCGATCGTGGGGCTTTCCCGCACGACTTCGAGTGCGGACTCGGCTTTGACGCGATCGATCTTCTTCTCGGACATCTCGTCTCCGTTCAGCGAACCACGCATATCGGACAGGTGTGGTCGAGGATAGTCGCGCCGCTGGTGGTCAGCCGCCCGGGAACGTCACGACGTCGAGGTTGAGCGGCATCGCGCCGGTACGCTCACCGGTCTGCGTTCCGGGCTCGTCGACGACGGGAGCGCCGGCAGTGGCGGCGGAGTCGACGCTGTCCCCCGCCACGCGTGCGTCCAGTTGGAAACTGTCGAACTCGAACGGCACCCCGTTCGCCGCCAGGAAGTCCGGACCGTCCATCACGTGGAAGTGCAGATGCGGGGCGTCCGTGTTCCCGCTGTTGCCCAGCAACCCGACCTGGTCCCCCGCCCGGAGGTCCTGGCCGACGCTGATGTCGTCCACGCTGCCGGGCTGCAGGTGCGCGTAGAACGCGAACCGCCCGTTCCCGATGTCCTGCACGACGTGGTTGCCGCCGTATTCCGGCAGGGTCAGGCCCTCGGGGTTCGCACCGGGGACGGCCTCCGGGAGGTCGCCGACGACGGCGATCACCGTGCCGTCCGCCACCGCCCGCACCGGTGCGCCGTAATACCGGTAGCTCGACAGCTGAGTCTTGTCGCCGACGTAGATCCGCCCCTGCTCGTCGAGTTGGACGAAGTCGATGGCGAACCGCTCGGCCGCCAGCATCTCGCCGTTGATCGGCAGCACGGCCGCACGGTGCGCGCTGACCGTGCAGCACCCGGTGCCGTCGAGCCAGCGTGGACCGTCGAGGGGCGAGCGGATCCGGACCGCCTCCCGGTTGTCGACCTTCGTGTTCGCGACGTTCTCGGTGAGCCGCGCCGGCACCAGCGACGTCGCCTGCGGAAAGTCCACCGTCAGGACGTGTCCGAGGCTGCCGGGCACGTCGTGCGGGCTGCTCACCGTCGCGTCGATCCACACCAGCCCCTCTTGTCCGGGGGCGAGGACGGGGCCGGTCTTCGGTCCGCCGCCGAGCGCCTGAAACCAGGGCGTCAGCGCGTCGCCGCTCAGGTCCACGAGGGTCCGGCCGTCGCCCGTCACCTGGAACGAGGCGATGGTCGCGGGCTGCGAACCGGTGTTCGTCAGCCGCAATTCGTAGGCCAGGTGCACGAGCCCGTCGCTGCCCGTCACCGGTATCGGGGCCGCCACCACATCGGCGACCACCGGTGTGAGAACGGCGGGACCGGCGGACGTGGCAGGCGCCGCCGTCGACGTCGCCTCGCTCGGCTGGGTGTCCGAGGCCGAACAGGAGGTCGCGGCCCCCACGACGACGGCGACCAGGAGTGCGACGGCGAACCTCGACCGGGCCATCATCCGACGCTAGCAACGGCGAACATCCGCCGACAAGATACGGAAAACGGATGAAGGCCCCACCCCCGAAGAGAGAGGGGTGGGGCCTTCGTCCGATGGTGAGTGCTCGACGAGTCCTGGGACTCGTCAACCACTCACGGGCGCGGAGCGCCTACCGGTAATCGTTGCTGAAACCGTAATCGTCCAGCGGCACCGCGGCACCGGTGTTCTGGCCGAAGCCGTCCGGGCTGTAGTACTGGTCGTCGTACGACGGAACCGCGTACGCCGCAGCACGGGCCTCTTCGGTCGGCTGAACCTGGATGTTGCGGTAACGGTTGATACCGGTACCGGCAGGGATCAGCTTTCCGATGATCACGTTTTCCTTCAGACCGATCAGCTTGTCCGAGCGGCAGTTGATCGCCGCATCGGTCAGCACGCGAGTGGTCTCCTGGAACGACGCCGCGGACAGCCACGAGTCGGTCGCCAACGATGCCTTGGTGATACCCATCAGCACCGGACGTCCGGCTGCCGGCTCGCCACCCTCGGCGACGACCCGACGGTTGGCCGCCTCGAAGTCGGCACGCTCGGTCAGCGAACCGGGCAGGAACTCCGTGGCGCCCGAGTCGATGATCGTCACGCGACGCAGCATCTGGCGCACGATGACCTCGATGTGCTTGTCGTGAATCGACACACCCTGGCTCCGGTACACCTCCTGGACCTCGTTGACGAGGTGGATCTGCACCTGACGGGGGCCCATGACACGCAGCACCTCGTGCGGATCGGCAGCACCTTCCATGAGCTGCTGACCGACCTCGACGTGGTCACCGTCGGCCAGGAGGCGTTCGGTGCCGTCGTCGTGCTTGAAGACACGCAGACGTTGACGCTTCGAGAGCTTGTCGTAGACAACCTCTTCGCCACCGTCGTCCGGGACGATGGTGATCTTGTAGAAGCGGTCGCCGTCCTCGAGCTGCACACGGCCGCTGACGTCGGCGATCGGGGCCTTGCCCTTGGGGACACGGGCCTCGAACAGCTCCTGAACACGCGGCAGACCACCGGTGATGTCGTCTCCGGCGACACCACCCTGGTGGAACGTACGCATGGTCAGCTGCGTACCGGGCTCACCGATGGACTGCGCGGCGACGATACCGACGGCCTCACCGATGTCGACGAGCTTGCCGGTGGCCATGGAGCGGCCGTAGCAGGTGGCGCAGACGCCGGTGCCGGTGGTGCAGGTGAGCACCGAACGGACCTTGACCTGCGTGATGCCCGCCTCGAGCAGCGCGTCGATGGCCGGGTCGCCCAGGTCGTGTCCACGCTCGACGATGACGTTGCCGTTCTCGTCGACCGCGTCGGCGGCCAGGGTGCGGGCGTACGTGCTGGTCTCCACGTGCGCGTCGCGGATCATCGAGCCGTCGGCCAGCTTCTCGGCGATCGTGGTGATGATGCCGCGCTCGGTTCCACAGTCGACCTCGCGGACGATGACGTCCTGCGAGACGTCCACCAGACGTCGGGTCAGGTAACCCGAGTCGGCGGTGCGGAGCGCGGTATCGGCCAGACCCTTACGGGCACCGTGCGTGTTGATGAAGTACTCGAGAACGGTCAGGCCTTCCTTGAAGGAGGACTTGATCGGACGCGGGATGAATTCACCCTTCGGGTTGGTGACCAGACCCTTCATGCCGGCGAGCGAGCGAACCTGAGTCATGTTGCCGGCGGCGCCGGACTTCACGATCATCGGGATCGGGTTGTCGTCGGGGAAGTGGGCCTCCATGGCCTTACCGACCTCGTCGGTGGCCTCGGACCAGATCTTGACCAGGGCGCTGTTGCGCTCGGTCTTGTTCAGGGCACCACGCTGGTACTTCTTCTCGATCTGATCGGCCTGAGCCTCGAAGGACTCCATGATCTGAGCCTTCTCCGGCGGCACGAGGACGTCGGAGATGGAGACCGTGACACCCGAACGCGTGGCCCAGTAGAAACCGGCGTCCTTCAGCTTGTCGACGGTCTGCGCGACCACGATCATGGGGTAGCGCTCGGCGAGATCGTTGATGATCGTCGCCTGACGCTTCTTCGGCATCTGCTCGTTGACGAACGGGTAGTCCGCGGGCAGCAGCTCGTTGAAGAGCACGCGACCCAGCGTCGTCTCCGCCGTCCAGCCGTCACCGTAGTTCCAGCCCTCGGGGAACAGCTCCGCCTCGATGTCACGGGGCGGGCGCTGCTGCGTGAGCCGCACCTTGATCTTCGCCTGCACGACGAGCGCACCGCGATCGACGGCCATCTGAGCCTCGGCCGGCGAGGAGTACACGCCCTGCTCCGCCTCGTCGTTCGTCGACGCCGCGAGTTCGCCGGTGGCACCCTCGTCCAACCGGGTCAGGTGGTAGAGACCGGTGACCATGTCCAGACGGGGCATGGCGAGCGGTCGACCCGACGCGGGCGACAGGATGTTGTTCGACGACAGCATCAGGATGCGGGCCTCGGCCTGCGCCTCCGCGGACAGCGGAAGGTGCACGGCCATCTGGTCACCGTCGAAGTCGGCGTTGAAGGCCTCACACACCAGCGGGTGGAGCTGAATGGCCTTGCCCTCGACCAGCTGCGGCTCGAAGGCCTGGATGCCCAGGCGGTGCAGCGTCGGTGCACGGTTCAGCAGCACCGGGTGCTCGGCGATGACCTCTTCGAGGACGTCCCACACCTGTGCGCGCTGACGTTCCACCATGCGCTTGGCGGACTTGATGTTCTGTGCGTGGTTCAGGTCGACCAGGCGCTTCATCACGAACGGCTTGAACAGCTCGAGAGCCATCAGCTTCGGCAGACCACACTGGTGCAGCTTGAGCTGCGGGCCGACGACGATGACGGAACGACCTGAGTAGTCGACGCGCTTACCGAGCAGGTTCTGACGGAACCGACCCTGCTTGCCCTTGAGCAGGTCGCTCAGGGACTTCAGCGGACGGTTACCGGGACCCGTGACGGGACGGCCACGACGGCCGTTGTCGAACAGCGCGTCCACGGACTCCTGCAGCATCCGCTTCTCGTTGTTGACGATGATCTCGGGGGCACCGAGGTCGATCAGTCGCTTGAGGCGGTTGTTGCGGTTGATCACGCGGCGGTACAGGTCGTTCAGGTCGGAGGTGGCGAAGCGGCCACCGTCGAGCTGAACCATCGGACGCAGCTCCGGCGGGATCACCGGGACGGCGTTGAGAACCATGCCCATGGGCGAGTTCTGGTTGGCCTGGAAGGCGGCGACGACCTTGAGACGCTTCAGCGCGCGGAGCTTCTTCTGCCCCTTGCCGCTGCGGATCGTCTCGCGGAGGTTCTCGGCCTCGGCGTCGATGTCGAAGCTCTCCATGAGCTTCTGGATCGACTCGGCACCCATGGCGCCCGTGAAGTACTCGCCGTAGCGGTCGACGAGCTCGCGGTACAGCAGTTCGTCGACGATGAGCTGCTTGACGCTGAGCTTGGTGAACGTGGTCCAGATCTCGTCGAGACGATCCAGCTCACGCTGCGCGCGGTCACGGAGCTGACGCATCTCGCGCTCGCCGCCGTCCTTGACCTTGCGGCGGACGTCGGACTTGGCGCCCTCCGCCTCCAGCTCGGCGATGTCGGCTTCGAGCTTCTGAGCGCGGGCCTCGAGGTCGGCGTCGCGCTGATCGGCGACGGTCTTCTTCTCGACCTGCATCTCGGCTTCGAGCGTGGACAGCTCGTTGTGACGCAGTTCCTCGTCGACACCGACGATGACGTACGCGGCGAAGTAGATGATCTTTTCGAGATCCTTCGGCGCCAGGTCGAGCAGGTAGCCGAGACGGCTGGGCACGCCCTTGAAGTACCAGATGTGCGTGACCGGAGCAGCCAGTTCGATGTGGCCCATGCGCTCACGGCGCACCTTGGCGCGAGTCACCTCGACGCCGCAGCGCTCACAGATGATGCCCTTGAAGCGGACACGCTTGTACTTACCGCAGTAGCACTCCCAGTCCCGGGTGGGGCCGAAGATCTTCTCGCAGAAGAGGCCGTCCTTCTCGGGCTTGAGGGTGCGGTAGTTGATGGTCTCCGGCTTCTTGACCTCGCCGTAGGACCAATTGCGGATGTCCTCTGCACTGGCGAGGCCAATGCGGAGTTCATCGAAGAAGTTGACGTCGAGCACGTAACTTCCTTTCCCCAGAGGGATTGTGGATCAACGGTCGCCCGCCGATTCCTGACTGCCAATTCAAATGTGAACTACGCCCCCGGGTCACGGATTTCCGTGACCCGGGGACCGAAAACTAGTTCGCGAGGTCGTCGACCGTCGCCGCTTCGTTCCGGGACAGGTTGATGCCCAGGTTCGCCGCGGCCCGCTCCAGGTCCTCGTCGTCGCCGTCGGCCATCGCGATGGCCGCGCCGTCCGAGGACAGCACCTCCACGTTGAGGCAGAGCGACTGGAGCTCCTTCAGGAGCACCTTGAACGACTCGGGGATGCCCGGCTCGGGGATGTTCTCGCCCTTGACGATGGCCTCGTACACCTTGACTCGACCCACCACGTCGTCCGACTTGATGGTGAGCAGTTCCTGCAGCGTGTATGCCGCGCCGTAGGCCTGCATCGCCCAGCACTCCATCTCACCGAAGCGCTGGCCACCGAACTGGGCCTTACCGCCGAGCGGCTGCTGGGTGATCATCGAGTACGGACCGGTCGAACGAGCGTGGATCTTGTCGTCGACCAGGTGGTGCAGCTTGATGATGTACATGTAGCCGACCGAGACCGGGTACGGGAACGGCTCGCCGGAACGGCCGTCGAACAACGTGGCCTTTCCGTCGGACGCGACCATGACCTCGCCGTCGCGGTTCGGCAGCGTCGAGCCGAGGAGACCGGTGAGCTCGTCCTCCTTGGCGCCGTCGAACACGGGGGTGGCGATGTTGGAGTCGGAAGGCGCCGACAGCATCTCCTCCGGCAACTGCTCCGCCCAATCGGGACGGGAGCCGTCGCCGGCGATCTGAACGTTCCAGCCGGTCTTGCCGATCCACCCGAGGTGGGTCTCCAGGATCTGGCCGATGTTCATACGACGCGGAACACCGTGGGTGTTCAGGATGATGTCGATCGGGGTGCCGTCGGGCAGGAAAGGCATGTCCTCCTGCGGGAGGATCTTGCCGATGACGCCCTTGTTGCCGTGGCGGCCGGCGAGCTTGTCGCCGTCCTGGATCTTGCGCTTCTGAGCCACGTAGACGCGGACCAGCTCGTTGACACCGGGGGGCAGATCGTCGTCGTCGTCGCGCGAGAACACGCGGATGCCGATGACCTTGCCGGTCTCACCGTGGGGAACCTTCAGCGACGTGTCGCGAACCTCGCGCGCCTTCTCACCGAAGATGGCGCGCAGCAGGCGCTCCTCGGGGGTCAGCTCGGTCTCGCCCTTCGGCGTGACCTTTCCGACCAGCACGTCACCGTCACGAACCTCGGCACCGATACGGATGATGCCGCGCTCGTCGAGGTCGGCGAGGACCTCGTCGGAGACGTTCGGGATGTCGCGAGTGATCTCCTCGGCACCGAGCTTGGTGTCGCGGGCATCGATCTCGTGCTCCTCGATGTGGATCGAGGTCAGGACGTCCTCTTCCACGAGGCGCTGCGACAGGATGATCGCGTCCTCGTAGTTGTGGCCTTCCCACGGCATGATCGCGACGAGCAGGTTCTTGCCGAGCGCCATCTCACCGTTCTCGGTGCAGGGGCCGTCGGCGAGGACCTGTCCGGACTCGACACGCTGTCCCTCGTCCACGATGGGACGCTGGTTGGCGCAGGTGCCCTGGTTCGAACGCGCGAACTTGCGCATCCGGTAGGTCTTGCGGCTTCCGTCGTCGGCCATGACCGTGACGTAGTCGGCGGAGACCTCTTCCACGACACCGGTCTTCTCGGTGACGATGACGTCGCCCGCGTCGACGGCGGCACGCAACTCCATGCCGGTACCGACGAGCGGAGCCTCGCTGCGAACGAGCGGCACCGCCTGACGCTGCATGTTCGCGCCCATCAGGGCGCGGTTGGCGTCGTCGTGCTCCAGGAACGGGATCATCGCGGTCGCGACGGACACCATCTGCCGCGGCGAGACGTCCATGTAGTCGATCTCGGCGGACGAGACGAACTCGACCTCGCCACCCTTACGACGGACCAGGATGCGATCGTCGGTGAAGTGGCCGTTGGCGTCGACGGCCGAGTTGGCCTGGGCGACGACGTGGCGGTCCTCTTCGTCCGCGGTGAGGTAGTCGACCTGGTCGGTGACCTGGCCGTTCTCGACCTTGCGGTACGGCGTCTCGATGAAGCCGAACGGGTTGACCCGGGCGTAGACCGACAGCGAACCGATCAGGCCGATGTTCGGGCCTTCGGGGGTCTCGATCGGGCACATGCGGCCGTAGTGCGACGGGTGAACGTCTCGCACCTCGAGGCCGGCGCGCTCACGGGACAGACCACCCGGGCCGAGGGCGGACAGACGACGCTTGTGCGTCAGCCCCGACAGCGGGTTGTTCTGGTCCATGAACTGCGACAGCTGGGAGGTTCCGAAGAACTCCTTGATCGCGGCGACGACGGGCCGGATGTTGATCAGCGTCTGCGGCGTGATCGCCTCGACGTCCTGGGTGGTCATGCGCTCACGAACCACGCGCTCCATGCGGGACAGGCCCACGCGGATCTGGTTCTGGATGAGCTCACCGACCGTGCGCAGACGACGGTTGCCGAAGTGGTCGATGTCGTCGACCTCGACGGGCACCGCGACGCCGCCGGGGGCGGTCATCTCGGTGTCACCGGCGTGCAGGCGCACCAGGTACTCGATGGTGGCGACGATGTCTTCCTCGGTGAGGGTCGACGCGACGATCGGCTGCCCGGTGTTCAGGCCCAGCTTCTTGTTGATCTTGTAGCGACCCACGCGAGCCAGGTCGTAGCGCTTGTCCTTGAAGAATAGGTTCTCCAGGAGCGTCTGCGCGCTTTCCTTGGTGGGCGGCTCGCCCGGACGCAGCTTGCGGTAGATGTCGAGCAGCGCCTCGTCGGTGCCGGCGGTGTTGTCCTTCTCGAGGGTCGCCATGAGGATCTCCGAGAAGCCGAAGCGCTCGGTGATCTGCTCGGTGGTCCAGCCGAGGGCCTTCAGCAGCACGGTGACGGGCTGGCGGCGCTTGCGGTCGATACGGACGCCGACCGTGTCGCGCTTGTCGACGTCGAACTCGAGCCACGCACCACGGCCGGGGATGACCTTGACGCTGTGCAGGTCTTTCTCGGTGCCCTTGTCGACGGAGTGGTCGAAGTAGACGCCGGGGGAACGCACCAGCTGCGAGACCACGACACGCTCGGTGCCGTTGATGATGAACGTGCCCTTGTCGGTCATCATCGGGAAGTCGCCCATGAAGACCGTCTGGCTCTTGATCTCACCGGTGTTGTTGTTGATGAACTCCGCGGTGACGAACAACGGCGCCGCGTAGGTCATGTCCTTGTCTTTGCACTCGTCCGTCGAGGCCTTCACCTCGTCGAAGCGCGGGTCCGAGAAGGACAGAGACATCGAGCCCGAGAAATCCTCGATCGGGGAAAGCTCCGCGAGAATGTCCTCGAGACCGCCGGAGATTGCGCTGTCGCCACGAGCGGCGGCGCGCTCGCGCCAGCTCTGCGCACCGATCAACCACTCGAACGAATCGGTTTGTAGATCAAGAAGCCCGGGAACTTCGAGGGGTTCGCGAATCTTTGCGAACGAAACCCTCTTCGGGGCTCCGGGGATTCCGGAAACTGCCTTGGTCTGGCTAGAGACTGCCAAGATGCGTCCTTCCAGCACCTCACGCGGGCCGCTCTTGCTGTTGCGACCGCCGCTGTATCTGCTTCGAATTTCGCTGGTCACGACCCGAACGAAACTCGTCACAGTTGCTGAGGAGTGGATCACTTCGCAGCGGTACGGACGAGAGGTGGACAGGAGGCAGCCAGCGCAACGTCCAAAAGTACACCCAAACTCAGTAGATGTCGAGTCGGGCACCCGAAACAGCACCCAGCCGGGCGCTCGGCCACGCGTCACTGCGCATGTTCACGCATCAGAGTGACGCGTGATCATCGCGGCGTCAAGAGTTAGGGGGCGTGTCGTGTCGTTTCGCCCGGCCGGCGGGCCGTTTCCGGCACCCCTTCCCACCCGCTGACGGGCGGTGAACAATATGCGCACGCGACCGGAAGCCGATTTCTCGAGGGAAGCAGAGCCGTGACGCGCTGGAGTTCGTTCGTCGTCGCCCGTCCGACGCTGGTCCTCGCCGTCACGGTGCTGCTGGTGCTGCTCGGCGGGGCGTGGGGTTCGGGCGTGTTCGACCGGCTGAGCCTGGGCGGATACACCGACCCGGGCAGCGAGTCCGCGGGCGTCGAGAGCCTGATCGAGGGCACGCTCGGACGGCAGACCCCCGACCTGGCGGTGACCTACCACGCCCGTCCGGGTGCGACGCTCGACGATCTCGGGCCCGACGTGGCCGCCCATCTCGCGCAGATCGACCCCGGAGTTCTCGCCGGCACTCCCCTGTCGTACTGGTCCGCGCCGCCGCAGGCGAAGGAGTTCCTGCGGTCCATCGACGGCACCGAGGGTCTGGTGGTGCTGTCGCTGAACGGCGACGAGAACACTCGGATCGCCGCGTACCACGACCTCCGGCCCCTGTTGGTCATCGACGGCACGGAGCAGGAGTTCAGCGGCTTCAGCGCGGCCGCCAACGCCTTCAACGAGGCCTCCGAGCGGGACCTGCTGCGCGCCGAGACGGTGTCGTTCCCGCTCCTGCTGCTGCTTCTGCTCGTCATCTTCGGCGGCCTCGTCGGCGCGGCCGTCCCGCTCTGTGTCGGCGGTCTCGCGATCCTCGGCGCGCTCGGCGCCCTGCGCGTGATCTCGTACTTCACCGAAGTCAGCGCGTTCTCTGTGAACATCGCGAGCCTCGTCGGTCTCGGCATGTCCATCGACTACGGATTGTTCGTCGTGACCCGGTTCCGCGAGGAGCTGCGGTCCGGCGCCCGCACCGACGACGCCGTCCGGCGGACGCTCGCCACCGCCGGCCGGACCGTGGGGTTCTCCGCCCTCCTCCTCGTGTGCGGGTTCGTGGGCATGCTCGTCTTTCCCCAGGCCATCGTCCGGTCGTTCGCCTACGGCGGGATGGCGGCCATCGGGATCGCCGCGGTGCTGTCGCTGTCGGCACTGCCCGCGGCGCTCGCGCTGCTCGGTCCGCGCATCAACTCGCTGACGTGGCGACCGGGCGTGGTCGAACGCGGCGAAGACCGGGCGCACCGATTCTGGGGCGGCGTCGCCGCCCGGGTCATGCGGCGGCCCGTCGTGATCGCGACGGGCATCGTGGCGGGGCTGCTCGTGCTCGCGGCACCCCTCGCCGGCGCGTCGCTCGGTGATCTCGACCACACCGGACTTCCTGCCGCTCACCCGCTCCGGCTGGCCGTCGAGGATCTCGCCGCCAACTTTCCGCTCGCCAACAACGGCGCGACGCTGATCCTGCAGGGCAGCGACGGCAAGGCCCCACCCCCGGCCGCCACGGCGGAGTTCTTCCGGGCGACGGCCGCGGTCGACGGCGTCCAACGGGTGGTCCCGGTGGGGGCCACCGGCACGTTCGTCGCCATCCGGGCCATCTTCGACGACGCAGACCGGACACCGGGGGCCATGGCGACGACCGCCGCGCTGCGCGACCTCCCGCCCCCGGAAGGGACCGTGAAGATGCTGGGCGGGTTGAACGCCCTGACCACCGACGGACTGGACGCGATGGCCGCGCGACTGCCGTGGATGATCGGGATCATGGTGGCGGTCACCTTCGCCCTCATGCTGTTCGCGTTCCGGTCCGTGGTGCTGCCCCTGAAGGCGATCGCGATGGCCACCCTCAGCCTCGCCGCATCCTTCGGCGTGCTCACGTGGATCTTCGAGGACGGTCACGGCGCCGGCTTCCTCGGCGTGACGCCCGGCCCGCTGCCCGCGACGATGGTCGTGCTGATCATCGCGGTGGTGTTCGGGCTCTCCACCGACTACGAGATCTTCCTGATGTCCCGGATGGTCGAGGCCCACGACCAGGGTGCGTCGACGGAGGAGGCCGTGCGGATCGGCACGGCACACACCGGGCGGATCGTGACGGCGGCCGCCGCACTGCTGATCGTCGTCACCGGTGCGTTCACGCTCTCGGAACTGACGATGATGCGGTTCATCGGGCTCGGCATGATCGTGGCGCTGCTCATCGACGCCACCGTCATCCGCATGATGCTGGTTCCCGCCCTCGTGAAGCTGATGGGCGAGGCCAACTGGTGGGCGCCGGGATTCCTGGCGCGCAAGCCACCCACCCCCGGTTCACCGGATGATCCGAAACCGTCACCACGGCAACAGATTCCCGTTCAGTCGTGAATCCTGTTCGGGCACAATGGTTTTTGGTTGACCGAATCAGCCCTCGCTGTCGGAGATGTCGGACAGCACCCACTTGCCGTCGATCTTCTCCATCTTGATCGACAGCGGAGTGGCGGCACTGCCCTGAGCGACCGCATCACCCGTGGCGCTGACGTTCATGTGCGCCAGAAGCTCGGCGCGGTCGCCGTCGAGCACCGTCACCCCGATGTCCGTGACGGACGCCTGGGTGGCCGTCTTCGTCTGGATCGCAGCCTGTTTGGTGGTATCCGCGGTGGAGTCGAACTCTGCACGCTTGGCATCGTCGAGGTAGCCACGCGCCTTGTCGAAGTCCTGATCGATGGTCTCGTAGCTGTACGTGTACAGCGTCTCGATCGCCTCGGTCCCCGCCTTCGTCACCTCGGCGGTCGCTCCCGCGTCGACCCACGCGGTGTTCGTGATGTGCGCGCCGGGCTTGAACGCCGCGACGACCGCGAACACACCGAGCACCACCGCCACGGCGCCGAGAATCCCGACGAGCTTCCAGGTAATGCGACCGGCATCGCCGGCCGCCGCGGTCACGGCGACAGGCGGCGCCTGCTGCTTGCCGATGCGCGGCTGGAGGTTCGGGACCTTCGTCTTACCCGCCGACGCCGGCTTCGCGGTCTCGGTCGCGGTCGCGGTCGTTGCGGCAGCGACTGCGGTCGATGCGGCCTCCGCCTTCGCCGCCGGGGCCGACTTCTCGACCGGCGTAGGCGCCTTCACCGGCTCCGGCTTCTTCGCCAAGTCCGGCTTCTTCGCCAAGTCCGGCTTCTTCGCCAAGTCCGGCTTCGCAGCCGGTTCCGGCTTCGCAGCCGGTTCCGGCTTCGGCGTTACCTGACGGGTCCCCGCCACGCGGGGACGCCTGCCCTTTGCAGCGCTGTCCGGCACGTTGTTACGGCGCTTGGGGGGCATAATTCACCACTTTCTCATTGCACGACGAGCTGTCGTCGACGTGGACACCACAGCGGCACGCCGCTGTGGCACATCGGAACTACTGGCCGCCGCTGTCACCCTCGGGGGCCGGCGCCTGCTCGGCGGGAGCGGGAGCGGGAGCCTGATCGGTGGGTGCGGGGGCCGCGGCGGCGGGTACCGGACCGCTCTCGAGCGGAATACGTCCGCCCACCGGTTCCACCGACGACGCCTTCCAGACCCCGTCCACGTCCTCGACGTCCATCCGCATCGTCACCTTGGCCTTGTCGAAGCGGTCCGGCCAGGTGGTGGTGACAGCCACGACGACCAGCGCCTTGGCGGTGCCGTCGTCCGTGTTCAACTCGGTGAGCGTGCCCTGGATCAATTCGGCCTTGCTCGCCGCTCCCGACTGACGCATCTGGTCGGTGAACCCGTCCATCGTCGACTGCAGATCCTGGTTCATCTTGTCGCCCGTGATGGACGACTTCATGTTCTCGAAGGATCCGTCGAGGTCCGCGGAATCGACCGAATTGAGGTTGATCGCGGCCTGCTGGGCGCCCGCCAGCGCGGAGTCGCGTGCGTCGGCGATCGGCTTGTCCACGAAGAGAGCGCGCGCCCACCCGAAGCCGAACCATCCGGCTGCGACAACCGCGATCACCACCAGTGCGGTCACCGCGGCAAACGAGGCCTTCAACGTTCTGTCCTTCCCCGGAGCCGGTTGTCCCGACTCCGGGGGCGTGGTAATTCGCGTCACACCAATACCCTACTGATTGTTTTCTTCTACCCGCCCTCGGTGAGAACCGAATACTACTTGGGAGTAACCCCGAGGAGCGGCGCGAGCTGCGTAGCGATGGGATTCAAGTTGAGAGTGTCAGGCATGACCTTCGGCTTGAAATCCCACGGTTGGATCGTGTCCGGATCGGCGAACACGATGCGGTCTGCACTTCGGACACCTGTCACGCTTCCCTGGGGAGCGTCGCAATTGGCCTTCGTATTGAACGGGAAGTCCTGCTGGGTGTCGTCGAAGTTCGGGTTCTGCCGCTTCATCTCGGCCAGGGTCTCCTGCGTCCCTTCGTAACCGAGTGTGCACGACGGCGGGTTGTTGGTCTCCAGGACGATGCCCTGGTGCACGGTGCCGTCGCCCGGTGCCACGGTCGACGCGGACGCCGCGATGGCGGGCAGGAACATCAGGATCGGCCGCAGCGCGATCGCCTGCGGGGCCAGCTTGTCGCCGACCGCGGCAAGGTTCGTCAGGTCGGTGGTGAGACTCGGACCGGTCTCGTTCACCAGTTGACCGATCTCGTCGCTCGCCGGAATTCCCTTGTCGATGATCGAGCGGATGTCGGGGTCGCTGGTGCGCAGCTGCGCGGCCACCGCGTCGAGGTCCGAACTGAATTGGACGATCGCCGACGATTGATCGGATTGTGTCGCCAGAACCGTCTTGCTGTCCCGGATGAGGGCCAGCGTCTGCGGGAGGACGTCGAGTCCGTCCTTCGTCAGCGTCGAGAGAGAATCCGCGAGGGTCTGCAGATCCTCACCCTTGCCGTTGAACGCCGTTCCCAGCTGCGTGACGACCGTGCGCAGCGAGTCGACCGGAACCGACCTCACCAACCCGTCCGTGGCCATGAGCACCTGCTCGACCGGAACCGGTGTCGAGGTGTCGGCCTCGGTGATCACCGAGCCGTCTTCCAGATACGGTCCCTGGTCGGTGTCGGGCTGCAGGTCCACGTACTGCTCACCGATCGCGGACCGGTTGGCGACGACGGCTTTGGCCGACGCCGGAATGTCAGGACCGCCCGAGGAGATCTTCAACTCGACGTTGATACCGTCCGACGTCAGCGACAGGTCGCCGACACGCCCGACGGGAACACCCCGGTACGTGACCTCGGCGTTGGTGAAGATACCGCCGGAGTCCTTGAACTGCGCGTTCACGGCGTATTCGCCGAACCCGAGCAGGTTGTCGAGGCGAACATACTTGGCACCGACGTAGACCAGCCCGAGCATCGCCACGACGGCGAACGCGACGAGCTGGATCCTGACCAGTCGTGACCTCACTGTCCACCCCCGATTCCGAACTGCTCCAGCAGTCCCCCGAGTGGGTTCTGCGGCAACGGCGCCTGGCCGTCCGTCGTGCCGTTCCCCGCGCCACCGTTGCCGGCCGCAGGTGCCGCCCCGGGAAGACCCGGGATCCGCAGACCTGTCGGGGCGGGGATGATCGGCGGAATCGGCAGCAGCGACACCGTCGGCCAGCCCGGCTTCGGCCCGTTGCCGTTGTAGTACGGGTTCGACGGGTCCACGATCGGCTTGGGTTCACCGAACTTCGGCGGCACGTACACCGGGTTGCCCTGACCGACGCCCAGCGCGCTCAGTGCGTCGCCGATCTGCAGGTCGACACTGAGGAACAGGTTGACCGATCCACCGAGCGCGATCTTCTCTACACCGTCCGGGAAGGGAACGGTCGGGATGAACGCAAGCGAGTTGGGCAGGTTGTCGCCCGAGTCGGCGAGCGCCTTGAGCGTCGGCCGCAGCGCGAGGAGGTCTGCGATCAGATCGTTCTTCGACCTGTTGATCACGTCGGTTCCGACGGTGCCGAGCCGGTCCAGTTGCGTCAGCATCTGGGTGAGCTGCGGGCGCTGCTGGTTGAGAACTTCGGTGGCGATCGGGAGCTGATCGAGGATCAGCCCGATCTTCTCGTTCTGTTCGTCCACGCGGGTGGTCAATGCATCGAGTCCGTCCAGGGCGCGGGTGATGTCGTCACGCTGCTGGTTGAGTCCATCGATGAGCGTGTTCGTCTGCTCGAGGAGTCCCCGGACCCGATCCTGACGGCCGTCGAGGGCGGTGGTCAGTTCGTGCACGATCGGCTGCAACTGTCCGACACCGCCACCGTTGAGCAGCAGTGACAACGCGCCGAGTACCTGCTCGATCTCGGTGGCGTGGCGCGTGCGATCCAATGGGATCGTGTCGCCGTCTTCGAGCCGCGCGGGATCCTTGTCCTCCGGCGGCTCGGACAGCTGGACGAACTTCTCACCGAGCAGGTTGGTCTGCTCGATGGCGGCGACGGCGTTGGCTGCGAGGTCGACGGACGAGTCGAGGACGACCGCCACGTCGGCAGTCCAACCGTCCGGAGCCACCTTGATGGATTCGACCCGGCCCACGGGGACACCGTCGACCTTGACGGCGGACTGCGGAACGAGGTCGAGGACGTCGTCGAACTGGATCGTCAGGTGCATCGGATCGTTGCCGACGTCCGGGCCGCCGGGGAGAGGGACTCCGTAGATTCCCTCCGACGAGCAGGAGCTCACCGCGATGGCGACGGCGCACGCGCCGGCGCCGAGGATTACCGACCGCTTCATTCGCCCTCACCACCCGTTGCGCTCTCGAATCGCGGCGACACGACACCCGGTACCGTGCCGGGCGTGACCGTCCGCTGAATGTTGTCTGCACTCATGATCCCGAACGGAAGCACCAGCGACGGAGACTTCGCCGACTGCGTGATCTGGGACGTGACGTTGGTGCAATTGTCGATCAGCGGCTGCATCTGACGCCCGAGTTGCTCGAAACGCGGGTCGCCGGGAACCAGCTTGCCGAGGTCGATCAACTTGCAGACCACGCCCGCCGGATCCTGCAGATCCGGAAACGCCAGGCGCGAGGCCAGGTTGCCCGACTCCGCGTCGTACGAGTTGGCCAGGTTGCTGATCGCCAGCGGGAGCAGCGTCAGCGAGTTGACGAGCGACTCGCGGTTGTCGGCGAGGGTCTGCGTCACAGGAACCAGATCGTTCACGTTCTCGGCGAGGATGTCCCTGTTGTCCGCCACGAACTTCGAGACGTCGCCGAGTGCGATCGCGAGCTGGTTGAGGGCGGCGCCGAGGTTCTCCCGCTCCCCCGCCAGGAACCCGGACAAATCGGAGAGCTGCGAGTTGAAGTCACGGACCTGCTGATCGTTGGCCGCCAGCGCGCCGACGAACACCTGGAGGTTCTTGACGGTGTCGAACAGGTCGCCGCGACTCTCGTTGAGGGTGCGGGCCGCGTCGGACAGCTGAGTGATGCTCTGCCCCAGCGCCTCACCGTTGCCGTCGAGGTTGGCGGCACCGGTCTCGACGAACTGGGACAGCGCGCCGTCCTTGTTCGCCCCGTTCGGACCGAGTGCGGTCGAGAGCTCCTCGATGCTCGCGTACAACTGGTCGACCTCGACCGGGGTCGCGGTACGGTCCCGTGAGATCACGGCACCGCTCTGCATCGTGTCGCCCCCCGTGTACGCGGGCGCGAGCTGGATGTAGCGGTCCGACACCACCGACGGGGTGACCTGAGCGGCTTTCGCGTCGGCGGGAATGTCGACGCCGCGATCGACGCGCATGTCGACCTTCACCTGATCGCCCTGCGGCTCCACGCCGTCGACCGATCCGACCTTCACACCGAGGACCCGCACATCGGAGCCCTCGTAGATACCCACCGACTTGTCGAAGTACGCGGTGATCTTCGTGGTGCCTGCCCGGGTGAACACCCACCACAGGGCGCCGGCGATCACCAGCGCGACGATGACGATTCCCACGATGAGGGCGACGCCGCCGCGTCCTCCGCGGTCGGCTCCGTTGTCGACGTCTGCCATCAGTTACCCCCCAACGTGCGGACGGGCTCGCGCGGACCGGGAATGTCGGGCAGACCGGGCGGCAGGAGGTTCACCACGACCTGGTCGAACCAGCGGCCGTTACCGACCACGTTCGTGTAGAGGCGGACGAAGGGTTCGTACAGTTTCATCGCCTTGTCCAAGTTCTCGTTATTGGCCTTGAGGATCTCGACGACGCCGTCGAGCTGCTCGAGCGCGGGACCGATGGCGGCCTCGTTGTCGTGCACGAGTCCGGTCAATTGCTGCGACAGGCGCTGTGTTCCGGTGAGCAACTGGGAGATCGACTGCTGACGGCTGTTGAGCTCACCGAGCAGCAGACCGGCGTCGCTGATCAGCCGGTTGAATTCGGCGTTGCGGTCGGCGAGGACCTTGGTGGTCTTGCCGGTCGCGTCGAACAACTTCTGCAGTTCCTGGTCGCGGCTGGCGATGGTCTGCGACAGCCTGCTGACGCCGTCCAGGGACGCGCGGATCTCCGTGGGAGTCCCCTCGAACGCCTGCGACAGCGTGACCATACTCTGCGCGAGTTGGTCGGAGTCGATGTCTCCCACGGTCTGCGCGGCAGCGGAGAACGCTTCGATCACGTCGTACGGAGACGTGGTGCGGTCCAACGGGATCGCGTCGCTCGGGTTCAGCGTGTCGGAGCCGCGGGGGTCGAGGGCCAGGTACTTCTGACCGAGGATCGTCTTGATCTGAATGGATGCCGACGTCTCGTCGCCGACCCACGCATCCGACACCTTGAACGCGACGTCGACGTGGTCGCCGTCGAGTTCGACGGACGTGACCTTGCCGACCTTGACACCCGCGATACGCACCTCGTTGCTGGGCTTGAGTCCGGCGGCCTCGGTGAATTCGGCGTGGTAGGTGGACCCGGCGCCGATGAACGGCAGCGAATCGAGGAAGAATGCCGACAGGGTGGCCAACAGCACCACGAGAATGCCGAGGGCACCAGCCACTGCCGGGCTGCGACGTCTGCTCATCGTGTCTGCAACTCCTGTAGGCCGTCCTGTGTGCACCGTTTGGCCGAGTTCGTATACAGCGGCTGGTTGACGGTGGGCAAGCCCGTGGGCAGGTTCAGTTGGGGCGCGGTGCCAGGTCCTGCGACGATGTCGACTCCACAGAGGTAGAACTGGAACCAGGATCCGTAACTGGCTGCCCGGCCGAGCTTTTCGAGCTTCACCGGGAGCGTCTGGAGGACGCTGTTGACGGTGTCGGAGTTACGGTTCAACGTCGTCGCCAGCGTGTTCAGCGACGTGATGGATTCCTGGATGGACGGTCGGGTGGGTTCGAGCAGATCGGCCGTCGCGTCGGTGAGCCCGGCGAGGGATGTCACCGCCGAACCGACCGTCCCCCGATCGTCGGCCAACCCCGTGACGAGCTGCTGGGTGTTGACGATCAGCGAATCGAGTTGATCGTCACGCTGATTCACCGTGGCGAGCACGCTGTTGAGGTTGTTGATCACCGCACCGATCACCCGATCCTTGTCGGCGACGGTGTTGGTGAGGCTGGCCGTGTTCTTGACGAGTTCCGTGATGGTCCCCGACTCACCCTGGAACACCTGGATGATCTGGTACGACAGCTTGTTCACGTCGTCGGCGCTGAGAGTCTGGAACAGCGGCCGGAAACCGTCGAACAGCGTGGTGAGGTTGACGGCAGGCTTGGTCCGCTCCATCGGAATGGTGTCGCCGCCGTTCATCTTCATCCCCTGCTGGCCCTCACCCTGTTCGAGGGCGATGTAGCGCTGGCCCACGAGGTTCCGGAAGCGGATGGTCGCGGTGGTGCTGGCCGGAAGCCAGTCCCGTTCCGAGACCGAGAACTGGACCTCGGCCTCGCGGTCGTCGTGGATCGAGATCTTCTCGACCTGACCCACCCGCACACCGGCGATGCGCACCTCGTCGCCCTCGTTGAGCGAGGTGACGTCCGAGAAGATCGCGTTGAACTTGGTGCCACCTCCGCCGCCGAGGTTGGCGATGGTGGCGGCGAGCAGACCGGTCGCCAGGATCGTGACCACGGCGAACACGATCAGCTTGACCAGTGGTGCAGTCAGGCCCCTCACTTGAAGCTCACCTCAGTCCCCCTCATGGTCGGCGCGCCGACGAGTGTCGTCCAGCTCGGCACGTCCTCCGGCGCCATGCCGCCGGCCTCGCCGTACACGACGTCCAACGTGTCCTGCTCCATCTTCGAACCCGCGTAACTCGCGGGCGTGACCTGGGCTCCGTACCCCGGCACCTGATCGGGAACACCCGCCGGCGCCGGGAGGAAGTCGATGGTCGACGGACCGGGATTACGCGAAGGCACCTGGTAGGCACCGTCGTTGTAGGAGGACCCACCCGGGTACTGCGGGAACTTCCCGCCCGGTGCGGTCACGTTGTCGTAGCACGCCGGTCCGCGGTCGTCGAGCAGGCGCGGCTCGTCCTGGTTGGGCACGTAACGGCCCTTCGGGTTGACGAACTGCACACTGGCCCGCACGCCCGGGTACGGATCGTCCGGGGCCAGTAGCTCACGGGCGACGGGTGCGGACTTCGCGAAGCCCGCGAACGTGCAGCCGAAGCTCGGCGAGTAGCGGCCCAGGATCTGCAGCGCCTCGCGCGAATCGGCGGCGATGCTGACGATCGATTCGGCGTTGGTCTGGAGCAGATCGGCGGTGCTCGATGCGGTTCCGGTCAGCGAGGCGAGCAGTGTGGTGATCTCACCCTGCTTCTCCACCACGGTGTTTCCGGTGGTCCGCAGGTTGTCGAGCGCGTTCACCAGCTCGGGCGCCGCCTCCGAATACGTCTGCGAGAAATCGGCCAGACCGCGCAGATCCTCTTGAATGGCGGGCAGTTCGGTATTCAATCCGCCGAAGATCTCCTCGAGCCGGTCCAGCGTGAGGCCGAGTTCGGCGCCGCGGCCACTCAACCCCTGCGACAGCGCACCGAGGGTGTTCGCCAGATCCTGCGGCGGAATCGCCTGCAGCAGCGGCAGCAGTCCGTCGAGAACCTCGCCGACCTCGACGGCGTTGCCGCTCTTGTCCTGACGCAGCGTGTCCCCGGCCTGGATCGGCGGGGCCGTGTCGCCCTCCGGAACGATCAGCGACACATACCGTTCGCCGAACAACGTCTTGGGCAGCAGTCGCGCCGTCGCGTTGGACGGGATCAGCGGCGCCTTGTCCGGCTGGATCGCGAGAGCGAGGGTGACCTCGCCCTCCGACGTGGAGGCCGAGCGCACCTCCCCGACGATGAGGCCACGAACCTTGACGTCCGCGTTCGGCGGCAGGGCATTTCCCGCGGTATCGGTGAGGAGGTCGACTTTGACGACCTTGGTGAACGTCTTGTTGAACATGCCGATGGTGAATGCCAGGAACAGCGCGAGGACCAGGAAGAACACAAGCCCCAGCACCCGTCGGCCCGCGACAGATGTCGTGTTGCTCATCCGGCCACCCTCACTGTGGTCGTCGTGCCCCAGATGGCGAGGCTGAGGAAGAAGTCGAGAACGGCGATGGTGACGATCGCGGTGCGCACCGCCCTACCCACGGCCACACCCACACCGGCAGGACCACCCGACGCGTGATAGCCGTAGTAGCAGTGGATCAGGATGAGCACGAACGCGAAGATCAGCACTTTCGCAAACGAATACAGCACGTCCTGCGGTGGCAGGAACAAGTTGAAGTAGTGGTCGTACGAACCGGTCGACTGCCCGTTGAACACGGTGCTGATGATCCGGGACGCGAGATAGGCCGCGAGCAGACCGACGATGTACAGCGGGATGACCGCCACGAAGCCCGCGATCATGCGAGTGGTCACGAGGAACGGCACACTCGGCACCGCCATGACCTCCAGCGCGTCGATCTCCTCCGAGATCCGCATGGCGCCGAGCTGTGCGGTGAAACCACAACCGACGGTGGCCGAGAGTGCGAGTGCCGCAACGATTGGCGCGATCTCACGGGTGTTCACGTAGGCGGACAGGAAGCCGGTGAGTACCGAGCTGCCGAGCTGTTCGAGCGCGGCGAATCCCTGCAGACCGACGACGACGCCGGTGAAGCCGGACATCATCGCGATGACACCGATGGTGCCGCCGATGACGGCGAGCGCGCCGCTGCCGAACGTCACCTCGGCGAGGAGACGGAGCACTTCCTTGCGGTAGTGCACGAGTGTGTGCGGCGACCAGGCAATGGCCCTGGCGTAGAACGACATCTGCTCGCCGGCCTTGTCGAGCACGTTCAGTGGCGCACGACCGACTCGGCGTGCCGCCATCAGAGTCCGGTCACCGCGTCCCTTGGCGATTGTCATCGGGTCACGATCCCTTCGCCGGAACGATCTGGAGGTACACCATGGTCAGGATCAGGTTCGCGAAGAACAACAGCAGGAACGTGATGACCACAGACTGATTCACTGCGTCACCGACGCCCTTGGGTCCGCCCTTCGGATGGAGTCCCTTGTACGCGGCGATGACACCGGCGATGACACCGAAGACGGCCGCCTTGAGCTCGCCGACCCAGATGTCGGGAAGCTGCGCGAAAGCCGAGAACGATGCCAGGTACGCACCGGGATTACCCCCTTGGAGAATGACGTTGAAGAAGTAGCCACCGGCGATGCCGACCACCGACACGAGGCCGTTGAGCAGGATCGCGACGAGGACCATCGCGAGCACCCGAGGCACGACGAGTCGCTGAATCGGGTTGATACCGAGCACTTCCATGGCGTCGATCTCTTCGCGGATCGTCCGCGCACCGAGATCCGCCGTGACCGCCGACCCCGCAGCTCCGGCCACCAGCAGTGCCGTCACCAGCGGCGAACCCTGCTGGATGACGGCGAGAACGCTGGCCGCTCCCGTGAACGACTCGGCTCCGAGCTGCTTGATGAGCGATCCGGTCTGCAGTGACACCACTGCACCGAACGGAATCGCGACCATCGCAGTGGGCAGAATCGTGACGCTGGCGATGAACCAGGCCTGTTCGATGAACTCACGGAATTGGAACGGCCGTTTGAACGTGTTTCGTGCGACGTCGACGAAGAGCTCGACGATATTCCCGGCCTGCGTCAGCGCACCGTTGACCGGCCGCAAGACCGAGCTGCGGGTAACCCCCATCCGTTATGCCTACCCTTGTCCGTGAGTGGTGTTTTCGTACCCTTCACCCCGGTATGCGGGGATGACCTGCGTATCTTCCTGGCTGTATGCGTAGTCGTAGCCTCCGCCGCCGTTTCCGCCGGAGGTCTCGTCGAGGCTTTCCTGGATCGCGATCTGGGCGTTCTCCGGCAACGTGTGCATGATGTGCCGCACCCGCTCCTGGCGGCGGGCCACGGCCTGGCGGAACGGCATCCCCGGCGTCGCCTTCATCTGCGGAACGATCCCCTCCACATCGTCGACGCCACCGGCATGGTGACCGGCATCGACCATCGCCTGCTCCTGCGCCATCTGCGCCTCGTCCTTCTCCTCCGACATCCCGATCGGACCGATCATCGTGCCGTTCAGGAACTGCTTGACCACCGGCTCCTCACTGGTCAGCAGCACCTCCCGCGGACCGAACATCACCAGATGCCGCCGGAACAACATCCCGATGTTGTCCGGCACCGTCCGCGCCAGATTGATGTTGTGCGACACGATCAGAATCGTCGCATCGATCTCCGCGTTGATGTCGATCAACGTCTGCGAAATGTAGGTGGTGCGGACGGGGTCGAGGCCGGAGTCGGGCTCGTCCACCAGAATGATCTGCGGATCCAGCACCAGCGCCCGCGCCAGCCCGGCACGCTTGCGCATACCACCGGAGATCTCCCCCGGCAGCTTGTCCTCGGCCCCGAGCAGACCGACCAGCTCCATCTTCTCCATCACGATCTTGCGGATCTCGGACTCGGACTTCTTGGTGTGCTCCCGCAACGGGAACGCCACGTTGTCGAACAGGTTCATCGACCCGAACAGCGCACCGTCCTGGAACAGCACCCCGAACAACTTCCGGATCTCGTACAACTCCTTCGAGGAGCACTCGAGAATGTTGGTGCCGTCGATCACGATCGACCCCTGCTCCGGACGGAGCAGACCGATCAGCGACTTCAGAAACACCGACTTACCCGTACCCGACGGGCCCAGCAACGCACTCACCTCACCGGCCGGAAGAGTCAACGTGACGTCCTGCCAGATCCTCTGCGAGCCGAAAGACTTGGTAAGTCCCTCGACGGAAACCTCGACTCCCACCATTACCTCCGCGACCGTCCGATGCACTCACCCCGTGTGGGTTGGGTCACTCTATCGCATCGGAGTGTTACCTGTGACAGGCTATGCTACTCATGAGTAAGAAAGATGCCAACAGCGGGTCCCACAATGCAAAACAACGTGTCTGAACTGGGATAACGGTAGCGAAATTTTTGGTCGCGCGTCCAGGTTTCGGCCACTATTCTCGACACTCCGAAGGCGTCTGCGGACACGAAAAAGGGCCACTTCCCACGTGTGGGAAGTGGCCCTTTCGTCTACTCGGTGAGCAGCGCGGGTGAAACCGTCCTACTTGACGGAGATCTTCGCGCCGGCAGCCTCGAGCTTCTCCTTGGCGGCTTCGGCCGCGTCCTTGGCAACCTTCTCCAGGATGGCCTTCGGAGCACCCTCGACGAGGTCCTTGGCTTCCTTCAGGCCGAGGCCGGAAACGACCTCACGGACGACCTTGATGACCTGGATCTTCTTGTCACCGGCCGACTCGAGGATGACGTCGAACTCGTCCTGCTCCTCGGCAGCGTCAGCGGCAGCAGCCGGGGCGCCGGCAGCAGCAACGGCAACCGGAGCGGCAGCGGTGACCTCGAAGGTCTCCTCGAACGCCTTCACGAACTCCGAGAGCTCGAGGAGGGTGAGCTCCTTGAACTGGTCCAACAACTCTTCGGTGCTGAGCTTCGCCATTGTGGCGGTCCTTCCTGTAAGTCCCATGTCGCTGATCCGCGACCGGGCGGGGTTATAGCAGTGATGCGCGGGTGCGGATCAGCTTTCGGCTGCAGCCTCGGCGGGAGCTTCGGCAGCTCCGCCTTCTGCGGCCTTCTTTTCCTGCAGCGCGGCGGCCAGACGGGCCACCTGCGAAGCAGGAGCGTTGAACAGGCCTGCGGCCTTTGCCAAGTTGCCCTTCATCGCGCCGGCGAGCTTGGCCAACAGGATCTCGCGGGACTCGAGGTCCGCAATCTTGTTGACCTCGTCCACGGACAGCGCAGCGCCGTCCATGTAGCCGCCCTTGATGATGAGCGCCTTGTTGTCCTTCGCGAAGTTCTTCAGAGCCTTCGCAGCATCGACGGGCTCGCCCTTGATGAATGCAATGGCGGTCGGACCGACGAAAAGGTCATCAAGGCCCTCGACGCCCGCTTCAGCAGCGGCACGCTTGACCAGGGTGTTCTTGGCGACGGAGTAGGTGGCACCTTCTCCGAGAGCGCGTCGCAGTGTCGTGATGTTGCCCACCGTCAGACCACGGTATTCCGTGATCACAGCAGCGGTCGAACCCTTGAACTGCTCGGTGATCTCCGCAACCGCGGAAACCTTCTCAGGCTTTGCCATACTTCGCCTCCTCTCATGACAGTCGTTATCCCACTTCGGAACCGCTGCGCACCGCCGGTATCCCGGAGCACACAATCCACGACATGCAAAACGCCCCGGTGCAGGGCACACGGGGCGTGAAAGGAAGCCATTCGGTCAGCGCACACACGTGACCGATACGCATCCCCCTACCTCGTCCTCCTGCGTGGGCCGCCGGACATTCCCGGACTTTCAATCGCACCCTTGCGGGAGACGATCACCAACGGTCTTGGGTAGAACATGATTTGGGGTGAAGCTCAAATACTGCATTGAACTCCGCACGACAGATTACGGCATGCCCTGCACAACCGCCAAATCGCGACTCGAACCCGGTCGGTGACGAGTGACGCACCTCACTATTCGCGTATCGATGTGGTTCATCAGACCCCGACCGCCTCGAATTACCTGTTACGGAGCGTCACATATATGGTCTAGCTTCGAGACATGACACTCCTCGAAGCCCGTGCCGTCGTGGCCGGCTCCCGGACGCGCCGCTTCCTCGCGCTCGCCGTGATCTGCCTGGCCGAACTGCTCGTCGTGCTCGACAACACCATCGTCAACGTCGCGCTCCCCTCCATCGGCGTAGAACTCCGCACCAGCGTCAGTGGGCTCCAATGGGTCGTCGACGCCTACACCCTGACCTTCGCCGGTCTGTTGCTGGCGTTCGGCAACCTCGGCGACCGCTACGGCCGGCGGCGCGTCATGATCATCGGGCTGATCGGCGTCGCCGTCATGTCGATCGCCGGAGCCAACGCCGAGAGTCTCGGCCAGGTCATCGCTGCCCGCGCGGCGATGGGCGTGTTCGCGGCCGCCGTCTTTCCCGCGACCCTCGCCCTCGTCATCAACATCTTCACCGACGTGCGGGAACGGGCACTGGCCATCGCCGCGTGGACCGCGATGGCAGGGTTCGCAATCGCCATCGGTCCGATGGCCGGTGGATGGCTGCTCGAGCACTTCAGCTGGCACTCGGTCTTCTGGATCAACGTGCCGATCGCCGTCATCGCGGCAGCGGCAACGCTGCTGCTGGTGCCGGAGTCGCGCGCCTCCGTCGTCGGACGCATGGACCTCGTCGGAATCGCCGCCTCGATCACCGGAATCACCGTGCTCGTGTGGGCAATCATCGAGGCCCCGCACCACGGGTGGGCGTCGCCCGTGACGGTCGGCGCCGTCGCTGTCTCGGTCGCGGTGCTGGCCGGATTCGTCTTCTGGGAGTTGCGCACCGAGCACCCGATCCTCGACCTCCGCTTGTTCCGCAACCGCAGGTTCTCGCTCCCCGCGCTCGCGATCGCGATCGGCTACTTCTCCATGTTCGGCTTCCTGTTCCTCATCACGCAGTACTTCCAGGGAGTCCGCGAATACACACCGTTCGAGTTCGGCGTCGCATCGCTGCCCTTCGCCGTGTCCGTGGCGGTCGGCGCACCCGTCGCGACACTGCTCGCCCAGCGAATCGGGACGACCCCCGTCATCGTGTTCGGACTTCTCCTCACCGGCGTCGGCCTGTACCTCGGCGGTCAGGTGGCCGTCGACAGCAGCTACCTGACGGACGTGCTCCCGTCGATGGTGTCGATGGCGCTCGGCTTGGCCGTCGTGCAGGGTCCCGCGACCGAGTCGATCATGGCGTCACTTCCCCTCGACGAGGCCGGAGCCGGTTCGGCGGTGAACGACACGACCAGGGAGATCGGGGGCACACTCGGCGTCGCCGTGCTCGGATCGATCGTCGCGTCGTACTACGCCACGACGATGGGTCCGCTGCTGGACCGGATCCCGGCGAGTTTGATGAACGAGGACGACAAGGGCTTCGCGCGGGCCACGGTCCTGAGTGTGCTGGAGATCCGTAAGCGGCCGATCCCGCCGTTCCTCGAACAGCAGCGTGAGAATCTCATCCTCACCATGAAGACGACGGTCCTGCAGGGCTCGCACACCGCGTCGCTCGTCGCTGCCGGCGCCGTCGTCGTCTGCGCGGTCGTCGTCGCGATCTTCATGCCGTGGGCGCCGGCGCGCACGGATTCCGTGATGCTGGCCTGGCGGAAGCACCCCGCACCGGAGCCGATCGACGCAGACTGACCCCGGAAATGCAGTTCGGCCGGTACGGAAGATTTCCGTACCGGCCGAACTGTGTGAAGCGAGACTTACGCGTCGGCATCCTCGAGAAGGTTGCGGGTGCGGTTCGGGTCCACCGGGATGCCCGGGCCGGTGGTGGTCGAAACGGTGACCTTCTTGACGTAGCGGCCCTTCGCGGAGGACGGCTTCGCACGCAGGATCTCGTCCAGCGCGGCGCCGTAGTTCTCCACCAGCTTGGCGTCGTCGAACGACGCCTTGCCGATCACGAAGTGCAGGTTGGCCTGCTTGTCGACGCGGAAGTTGATCTTTCCGCCCTTGATGTCCGCGACGGCCTTCGTGACGTCAGCCGTCACTGTGCCCGTCTTCGGGTTCGGCATCAGGCCACGCGGTCCGAGGACGCGGGCGATGCGGCCGACCTTGGCCATCTGATCGGGGGTCGCGATGGCGGCGTCGAAATCGAGCCATCCGCCCTGGATCCGCTCGATGAGGTCCTCGGCGCCGACGGCGTCGGCTCCGGCGGCCTCGGCCTCGGCGGCCTTCTCACCGACGGCGAACACGATGACGCGGGCAGTCTTACCGGTGCCGTGCGGCAGGTTGACCGTGCCGCGGACCATCTGGTCCGCCTTGCGGGGATCGACGCCCAGACGGACGGCAACCTCGACGGTCGCGTCCATCTTGCTCGACGACGTCTCCTTCGCCAGCTTCGCAGCCTGCAGCGGGCTGTACAGCTTGTCGAAGTCGACCTTCTCAGCGGCGGCGAGATACGCCTTGCTGCGCTTTGCCATTTCTTCTGTCCTAACTTCTCACCGCAGTGTGTCTCGTCTGCAGTGGTGAATGGTTCAGTAGTGGTCGGGGCCTGGCCGGCCCTCCCACGCTTTCGTCGACGGCGGTGCCGTCAGGTGATCTCGACGGCGGTGCCGTCAGGAGATCAGAGATCAGGGTGACTCAGCCGTCGACCGTGATACCCATCGAGCGTGCGGTGCCGGCGATGATCTTCGCGGCCTGCTCGATGTCGTTCGCGTTGAGGTCTTCCTGCTTGGTCTTCGCGATTTCGCGCACCTGGTCCATGGTCACGGAAGCAACCTTGGTCTTGTGCGGCTCGCCGGAGCCCTTCTGCACGCCTGCAGCCTTGAGCAGCAGCTTGGCGGCCGGAGGGGTCTTCAGCTTGAAATCGAAGGTCCGGTCTTCGTAGACCGAGATCTCGACCGGCACCACGTTGCCGCGCTGGGACTCAGTCGCCGCGTTGTAGGCCTTGCAGAACTCCATGATGTTCACGCCGTGCTGACCAAGCGCGGGACCCACGGGCGGTGCAGGGTTAGCCTGACCGGCCTGGATCTGAAGCTTGATGAGCCCTGCGAGCTTCTTCTTCTTGGGGGGCATCTCGATTTCCTAATTCTTGCTGGGTGTGTTTCTTGCTACTGCAGTGCAAGTGTGTGGCGCTAGATCTTCGCGACCTGCGTGAAGGACAACTCGACCGGGGTCTCACGACCGAAGATCGAGACCAGGACCTTGAGCTTCTGCTGCTCGGCGTTGACCTCACTGATGCTGGCGGGCAGCGTGGCGAACGGGCCGTCCATGACGGTGACCGATTCGCCGACCTCGAAGTCGACCTCGATGAGCGGCTTCGCGAAGCTTTCGCCGCCGGTCTCCCCTGCCGAGACAGCCGCCGCGGCGGTCTGCTTCTTCTGTTCCTGCTGCGGGAGCAGGAACTTGATGACCTCGTTGAGGGTCAGCGGGGACGGACGCGACGTGGCACCGACAAATCCGGTGACGCCGGGCGTGTTGCGCACGGCTCCCCAGGACTCGTCGTTGAGATCCATGCGGACCAGGATGTAGCCGGGCAGAACCTTGCGGTTGACCTGCTTGCGCTGGCCGTTCTTGATCTCGGTGACCTCTTCGGTGGGAACCTCCACCTGGAAGATGTAGTCGCCGACGTCGAGGTTCTGCACACGGGTCTCGAGGTTGGCCTTGACCTTGTTCTCGTAGCCCGCGTAGGAGTGGATGACGTACCAGTCACCGGGTGCGCGACGCAGCGCGGCCTTGAGTTCCGCAACGGGATCCTCGGGCTCTTCGGCTGCCACGACGTCATCGGTGGACACGGCCTCATCGGCGGTCACAACGTCGTCAGAGGCCTCTGCCTCGTCGTCGGTCGCAGTCTCGTCGGCGACGAACTCGTCGGCCGGGGCGTCTTCGGTCACGTCGTCACCGACGAATTCCGCGGTTTCGGTGCCCTCGTCGGCAGCCTCGACATCCACTTCGGCTGCCGCCTCGGCAGAAACACGCTCTTCGGCCAAGGCCTCATTCGTGTCGTTCTCGGGGGTGCTCACTGGGGCACTCGCTTCCTCTCGTCACTCACATACTTCGGATCCACCGGGGCGGATTCCGTCAACCGAACAACCAGGTGACGCCTTTGATGACCGCCAGATCCAGCACGCCGATGAACGCCACCATGAACACCACGAATACCAGGACGACGCTGGTGTAGGTGATCATCTGCTTGCGATTGGGCCAGATGACCTTGCGGAGCTCGGCGATGACCTCGCGGAAGAACCTGCGCAGGCGCTTGAAGATGTTTTCCGTGCGCGGTTTGTCGGCGCGATCTCTCTTGGCCGGCTTGACTGCGGTGGCCGTCTCCGACTTCGAACGTTCCGGTGACTTCACGGAACTCGCAGCGATCTCGGTACCCGCCGGAGAACGACGGCCCTGGCGCTTGCCGCTGGGCTTGCCCGAGGGAGTGGCGGAACGCGTGGTGGCGTCGGCCGCGGTGTCGTCGGCACCGTCCGGGCGCGTCGACCCTGAAGTGTCGCCGTCGCGCTTGGCGCGCTCCTCGCTCACGTCGTTCCTCTCAGTCGCTGGCATCCGGGGGCAGGGGCGACAGGACTTGAACCTGCAACCTGCGGTTTTGGAGACCGCTGCTCTGCCAGTTGAGCTACGCCCCTTTGGTCGGGAGACCTGATCCGAAACTAGCCTCGGACCAACTCTTGACCGACCTCTCTGTGATTACATGACACGCGCGCCACCCTTGCCGGCCGTAGAGCACCGTAGGGCAGCGCGCAGCGCTGAGTAATCCCAGAAATCTCAGTGTACTTCAAAGCCCCGGAACAAACCCAATCCACCCGGCTGTCAGGCCAGACGGACCGTTGCGGTGGCGCGACCGAAGATCTTCTTTCCCTCGGAGCGCGCCACGATCGCGACTACTGCTGTCTTGCTTTCTTCGTCGAGCGACTTCACCTTACCGGTGTACTCGACCTGCGCGGCCTCGTCCTCACGGACGTAGACCGAGCTCGTGAAACGAACGTTGTATTCCTTGACCGCACCCGGATCGCCGAGCCACGACGTGACGAAACCGCCGCCGAGACCCATGGTGAGCATTCCGTGCGCGATCACGTTGTCCAGACCGGCGAGCTTGACGACCTCGTCGCTCCAGTGGATCGGGTTGGGATCGCCGGACACGCCCGCGTAGTTGACCAGGTCGCCACGCGTGAGCTTCACGATGCGTTCGGGGAGTTCCTCCCCCACCGAGACGTCCTCGAACTTACGAAGCGCCATGCATGATCACGTCCTTGACTGCGTGAGCGATGTTCTCGTCGACCTCGCCGCCGGTCCGCGCGACCAGCGTCGTCCACGTGGTCTGGACCAGCTCGTCGTGCTGATCGGTGACGATGTTCTTGGTGACGATGATGTCGCTGCCACCCATCTGACGGAACGACTCCAGGTACACGTCGCACACCAGACGGTCGCCGACCTTGATCGGCTTGTGGAACTCGAGCCGCTGGTCGGTCTGCAGGATCTGGCTGGGGTCGTAGCCGGTGACGATCTCCTTGAAGAGACGACCCTGGGCGATGATGCCGACGAGCGAGATGAACGTCAGAGGCGCGAGGAGGCCGTCGTAGCCGAGGCCCTTGGCGGCGTCCTCGTCGTGGTGGGCGGGGTGCCAGTCCTGCACGGCACGCGCGTACTCGCGCACCTTCTCGCGTCCGACCTCGTAGAAGTCGTCGACGCGGTAGTGGTGCCCGACCATCGCGAGTGCATGCGCGGCAGGATCGGCAGGTACAGCCGCGGGCACGTATGCCTCTGTCTCTGTCACAGTGTCAGTCACGCGAAAGAACCTCTTCTACCCTTGACGTCAGCGCGTGAGGGCAGCCTAGAGGACTCCCTTCGCGAACGCAGTCCTTGGTTCCGGACCGTGTTACTTGGACTCGCGATGCGACTGGTGAGTTCCGCAGTTCGGGCAGAACTTCTTGATCTCCAGGCGATCGGGATCGTTACGCCGATTCTTCTTGGTGATGTAGTTGCGGTGCTTGCATACCTCGCAGGCCAAAGTGATCTTGGGCCGAACGTCAGTCGAGGAGGCCACGGGATGCCTTCTTTCGGGTGAATCTGATTACGAGCAATCAGGGTGGATCATGCATATTGTGTAGCGGTGACCGGACTTGAACCGGCGACGCAACGATTATGAGTCGTTTGCTCTACCAACTGAGCTACACCGCCTCGGTGTCGAGTGTCGCGCACCAGGCGCTCCACTTCAATCCAGCGAGCCCCCTAACGGAATCGAACCGTTGACCTTTTCCTTACCATGGAAACGCTCTGCCGACTGAGCTAAGGGGGCGTGCTTCGCTCGCACATCGCTGTGCGCTGAAGCCTTGACGAGATTACACAGAGTTCGCGTCCAGAAACAAATTGCCTGGTCAGCCGCTTTCGTCGGCGGCGGTACCTGGCAGTTCGGCTCGTACGCCCTGCCGGGTGTCGGAGCCCGCCCGCATCGCGGCCCACGAACACGTCCGGTCCACGAACGACAGAACCCCGGTGAGCTGTCGCTCACCGGGGTTCTGTGTGTGGCAGATGTAGGATTCGAACCTACGTAGGCATAAGCCGACGGATTTACAGTCCGCTCCCATTGGCCGCTCGGGCAATCTGCCGGGTTTGCACGAGGAGCGCGAAATCTGTAGGAAATCGCTCTCCGCTGCGGAAAGAAGAATACAACGAACGGCCCCCCGTTTTGCAAACCGGGTGGATACGGGCGGTTGCGAACCGATAGCGTCGAATCTGCTCGTCGGCATTCGGCGGGCCTCCGGCCGGGTCGCGGCGGGGAGAACCAGACGAAACCGGGAGTGTGAAGTGGCTGATTCGTCCTTCGATGTGGTGAGCAAGGTGGAGCGTCAAGAGGTGGACAACGCCCTGCATCAGGCCGGCAAGGAGCTGTCGACCCGGTTCGACTTCCGGAACACGGGGGCAACGATCGAGTGGTCCGGCGAGGAAACCATCACCCTGACGGCCGACACCGAGGAGCGACTGCTCGCCGCCCTGGACGTCTTCAAGGAGAAGCTGATCCGGCGAGACATCTCCCTCAAGGCGTTCGACGCGGGCGAGCCGGCGCAGTCCGGGAAGATCTACAAGCTGTCCGGCAGCCTCGTCCAGGGCATCACGACCGAAAATGCGAAGAAGATCACCAAGAAGATCCGCGACGAGGGCCCCAAGGGCGTCAAAGCGCAGATCCAGGGTGACGAGCTGCGGGTGAGCAGCAAGAAGCGCGACGACCTCCAGGCCGTCATTTCCCTGTTGAAGGGCGAGGACTTCGGGATCGCGCTGCAGTTCGTGAACTACCGGTAGGCGCTCCGCGCCCGTGCGCCTTTCTGGTCGTTGCCGCAACCAGAAAGGCGCACGGGCGGCAAAGCCGCCTACATCCCCGCCATCCGCTCGAGCCGCTCGATCCGCTCGGCCATCGGGGGGTGGGTGGAGAACATCCGGCTGACCTTCTCGCCGGTGCGGAACGGGTTGGCGATCATCAGATGCGACTGCGCGGCGAGCTGCGGCTCCGGCGGCAGCGGCGCGGCCTGAGTGCCCTGTTCCAGCTTCCGTAGCGCGGACGCCAGCGCGAGGGGGTCGCCGGTGAGTTCGGCCCCCGACTGGTCGGCCTGGAACTCCCGCGACCGGGACACCGCCAGTTTGACGACGGTCGCCGCGATGGGTCCGAGCAGCGACACCAGGAGCAGTGCGATCGGGTTGGCGCCCTGCCCCCCGCCGCGTCCCCCGAACATGTTGGCGAACATGGCGAAGTTTGCGAGCCCCGACACGACGGCTGCCATCGCGCCGGCGACCGACGAGATCAGGATGTCGCGGTTGTAGACGTGCGACAGCTCGTGCCCGAGCACTGCCCGCAGTTCCCGCTCGTTGAGGATCTGCAGGATCCCGCTGGTGCAGCAGACTGCGGCGTGGCGGGGACTCCGCCCGGTGGCGAAGGCGTTGGGCGCGCTGGTGGGACTGATGTAGAGCCGCGGCATCGGCTGATGCGCGGTGGTCGCCAGCTCCCGGACGATGCGGTAGATGACCGGCGCCTGCACCTCGGTGATCGGCTGGGCGTGCATCGCCTTGAGCGCCAGTTTGTCGCTGTTGAAGTACACGTACGCGTTCATTCCGACCGCGAACACGATTGCCAGCAGCAGGATGGTCGGGCTGCGGAACAACGCGCCGATGAACACGATCAGCGCCGACATGCCGACCAACAGAACCAGAGTCTTCGCCCCGTTTGCGTAGCGCACGTCACGCCTTCCTTGTCGTTGTCACCCGATCACGATCGTCCGAATTTTCGGGATCTTGATCATTCAACGAAGCACGGGGGCAGCACGGTTCCCGTTCGGGACGAGATATCGGGGTGATGAGGAGTTCAGGTACTGACGATACGGCTCAGCCGACGCGCTCGATCGTGTAATCGACGAGCTTCACGAGGGCGTCGTTGGCCGGACCCTGCGGCAACTCGGCGAGCTGCGCACGGGCCTGGACCGCGAACTCTTCGAGCTTCGCCTTCGCGGCCGCCATGCCGGGCGACCGTTCGAGGATCGCGAGCGCCTCCGCGACGTCGTCGTCGTCGGTGACGGGACCGTCGAGGAGCACGCGCAGACGGTCGGCGTCGGGCCCCTCGTCGCGCAGCGCGTACAGGACGGGCAGCGTGTGGACGCCCTCGCGCAGGTCGGTTCCGGGGGTCTTGCCGGACTGCGCGGACACCGAGGAGATGTCGATGATGTCGTCGGAGATCTGGAAGGCGGTGCCCACGGCGTCGCCGAGTCGTTCGAGGCGCTTCACGTGATCCGCGTCCGCACCGGAGAAGGTGCCGCCGAAGCGCCCGGACGCCGCGATCAGAGAACCCGTCTTCTCCCAGACCACCTTGAGGTAGTGCTCGACCGGATCCTGTTCGCCGCGAAGCCCGATCGTCTCGCGCATCTGACCGGTGACGAGTTCGGCGAACGTCTCGGCGATGATGCGCACCGCCTCGGGGCCGAGCGTCGAGACCAGGCGCGACGCGTGGGCGAACAGGTAGTCGCCTGCGAGGATGGCGACGCTGTTGCCCCACCGCGCGTTGGCGCTGGGTGCACCGCGGCGCATCGACGCCTCGTCCATCACGTCGTCGTGGTACAGCGTGGCGAGGTGGACCAGCTCGACGACCGTGGCCGCCGTGACCACCGACGGGTCGGCGGCATTCGGTCCGAGCTGGGCCGTGAGCACCGTGAACAGCGGGCGAAAACGCTTGCCCCCTGCCTTCGCGAGATGCAATGCGGCCTCCGTCAGGAAATCCTCCCCGTCGGAAAGCTCGCTGACCAGCAGCTCCTCGACTTGCTTCAGTCCTTCACGGACCGTGGCAGCAAGCTGCGGGTCGCCGAGATCGATCCCGGCGACCGTAGTGCCCACTACAGCGTCGGCAGCGGTGTGTGCTGCGCCCTCGGTGCTCACGTTCTCAGTACCCATTCCTGTCGTCAGTGACAGCGCGGTTCCCGCGCCGTCGGTGGCGGCTCGGCTACCACGGTAGTGAACCTAGCGGTTCCGCTGCCCGTCGGCCTCGCCGCGGTCGCATAGCGAAGCCTGACAGGATGTAGGTGTGCTCGCAGCAGAACAGTCCCCCGCGGGATCCCCGCTTCCCACCGCCACCGACGTCCTGGTCGTCGGTGCTGGTCCGGCCGGTTCCTCGGCCGCCGCGTGGGCGGCGCGCGCGGGCCGCGACGTCGTCCTCGCCGACGCGGCGGTGTTCCCCCGCGACAAGACGTGTGGCGACGGCCTCACGCCGCGCGCCGTCGCCGAGCTCGATCATCTCGGTCTCGGCGACTGGGTGCGGTCGAAGGGAACCAACCGCGGGCTGAGGCTCAGCGGGTTCGGGCAGGAGCTCGAGCTGGAGTGGCCCGGCCGGTCCTTCCCCGCGGTCGGCAGCGCGGTGGCCCGCACCGAACTGGACGACAAGATCCGTGCCACCGCCGTCGACGCCGGCGCGGTCATGGTGCAGGGCGCCAGGGCGATCGGCGTCGAGCGGGACGGCGATCGGGTGACGGCGGTGACCGTGACGACGCCCGGAGGGACGCACACCATCGCGTGCCGGACGCTGATCGTCGCCGACGGCGTCCGGTCCACGCTGGGCAAGCAATTGGGCAGGCAGTGGCACCGGGACACGGCGTACGGCGTGGCTGCCCGCGCCTACATCGCGACCCACCGCAGCGCCGACCCGTGGATCACCTCGCACCTCGAACTGCGGGACGGCGACGGGACGCTGCAGTCGGGATACGGCTGGGTGTTCCCGCTCGGGACGGGCGAGGTCAACATCGGCGTCGGCACCCTCGCCACCGCCAAACGCCCCGCTCCGGGCGCCCTGCGACCGCTGCTGGACCTGTACACGGCGCAGCGGCGCGACGAATGGAACTGGGACGGGGAGTTGCGGGCGGTCGCGTCCGCCCTGCTGCCGATGGGCGGTGCGGTGTCGAACATCGCGGGCCTGAACTGGGCGATCGTCGGCGATGCGGCGGCGTGCGTGAATCCACTGAACGGCGAGGGCATCGACTACGGGCTCGAGGGTGGTCGCCTGGTCGCGGAGATCCTCGACGCCGACGATCTGACGCAACTGTGGCCGTCGATCCTCCGCGAGCGATACGGCCGCGCGTTTTCGGTGGCGCGGCGACTCGCCGGCCTGTTGACCGTTCCCCGCGTGCTGCCGGCGTCCGGCCCGGTGGCGATGCGCTCCCGTGCTCTGATGACCGTCGCGGTCCGCGTCATGGGCAACCTCGTCACCGAGGAGGACAGCGACCTCACGGCCCGCGCGTGGCGGGCGTCCGGCCGGGTGTCGCAGAAGGCCGACTCGCGACCGTTGTTCGGCTGAGGTTTAGCGGGTGGCGCGGTGCAGGGCGACCACACCACCGGTGAGGTTGCGCCACTGCACGTTCCGCCATCCGGCGGCCTCGATGCGCTGCGCGAGTTCCTCCTGGGTCGGCCATGCGCGGATCGATTCCGCCAGGTACACGTAGGCGTCGGGGTTGCTGCTGACGGCGCGCGCGACCCGCGGCAGCGCCCTCATCAGGTACTCCATGTAGACGGTGCGGAACGGCCCGAACACGGGGGTCGAGAACTCGCTCACGACGAGGCGCCCGCCAGGTTTGGTGACCCGGGCGATCTCGCGGAGTCCGGCGTCGAAGTCGGAGACGTTGCGCAACCCGAAGGAGATCGTGGCGGCGTCGAACACGGCGTCGGCATAGGGCAGGTGCATGGCGTCGCCGGCGACCATCGGGACACGGCGGTCGATGCCGGCCTGCAGCATGCCCTTGGAGAAATCGGTGGCCACACACCAGGCGCCCGACCGTCCGAGTTCGACGGTCGACACCCCGGTGCCCGCGGCGAGGTCGAGGACCCGCTCCCCCGGTTTCAACGCCAGCGCCGAGCGCGTCGCCTTGCGCCAACTGCGGTCCTGACCGAACGAGAGAATCGTGTTGGTGAGGTCGTAGCGCTTCGCGACGCCGTCGAACATCGACGCGACCTCGTGCGGATCCTTTGCGAGCGACGCCCGCGAACCGTGTGTAGTTGCCACGCCCGAAACGCTACCAACCGCGCCCGGCACCGATGTCGGCGCCGGGCGCGGAGGCGCGGCGGTCACTTCTTGGAGACGCGGACCAGTTTCTTGTTGACGAACTCGTCCATCCCCCACGGGCCGAGTTCGCGGCCGACGCCGGAACGCTTCACGCCACCGAACGGCAGTCCTGGCAGTGTCGTGCCGTGCTCGTTGACGAAGGCCATCCCGACGTCGAGCCGGTCGGCCACCTCACGCGCCCCGTCGAGGTCGGTGCTCCACACCGAACCGCTGAGCCCGTAGGAGGAGGAGTTGGCGAGTTCCACGGCTTCGTCGGCGGTGGCGACCTTGTAGACGACGCCGACCGGCCCGAACAATTCCTCGCTGTAGGCCCGCATCTCGGGAGTCACGTCGACGAGCAGCGTCGGTTCGACGTACGAACCGGGGCCGTCGACCTTCTTCCCACCGGCGAGGAGCGTCGCACCCTTGGCGACGGCGTCCTCGATCTGCTCGATCAGGGAATCCGCGGCGCTCTGCGAGGACAGCGGCCCGAGGACGGTCTTCGCGTCGAGCGGATCGCCGGTCGGGGTGGCCTTGAACGACTCGGCGAGCTTCGAGACGAACTCGTCGTAATTCGGCTCGGTCACGATGAAACGCTTGGGCGAGTTGCAGGCCTGGCCTGCGTTGGACAGGCGGGCACGGGTGGCCGTCTTGACGGTGGCGTCCATGTCGTCGGTGTCGAGGACGACGAACACGTCGGAGCCGCCGAGTTCGAGTACCACCTTCTTGAGGTTGCGCCCTGCCGTCTCGGCGACGCTGGTCCCGGCCCGCTCACTGCCGGTGAGGGAGACGCCCTGGACCCGCGGGTCGGCGATCATATCGGCGATCTGCTCGTTGGTGGCGAACACGTTGAGGTACGCGTCGTCGGGAAGACCGGCCTGCCGGAAGATCTCCTCCATGAGCAGCGCCGACTGCGGACAGTTCGGAGCGTGCTTGAGCAGCACGGTGTTGCCGAGCACGAGGTTCGGTGCCGCGAATCGGGCGACCTGGTAGTACGGGTAGTTCCACGGCATCACGCCGACGAGCGCACCGATCGGCCTGCGGTAGACGACGGATTCGTCCGCGCCCGGCACGTCGAGCCGTTCCGCCTCGAGCAGTGCCGGACCGTTGTCCGCGTAGTAGCGGTAGATCGCCGAGGAAAGCTTGACTTCGCCCTTCGCCTCGCGGACGGGTTTGCCCATCTCGAGGGCGATCATCCGCGCCAGTTCGTCCTCGCGCTCGGCGTAGAGGTCGGCGGTCCGGCCCAGAATGCGGGCTCGCTCCTCGGCAGGGACGGTGCGCCATTCGAGATATCCGCTGTGGGCGCGTGCGAGCGCCGACTCCACTCCTGCCTCGTCCAAGGTTGCGAATTCCCGGACGGTTTCACCGGTCGCGGGATTGACAGTTTTGTACTTGGCCATGCCTGAGCAACGACGAAGCGACCTCGCGGAGTTCCCGCGGCTGCCGAGCCGGTGGTCAGGCCGCCCGGGACTCGCGAAAACCCTGACCGCCGACGACCGCCGCGTAGTGGCCCAGCAGCTCGTCGCAGATCGCCGGCCACGTGCGGTGCAGCACCGACTGCCGGGCGGCCTCCCCGAAGCGCGCCCGCATCCGGCGGTCGCGCAGCGCGTCCACGGCGCTCGGCAGCAGTTCGCCGAACCGGTCCACCGGAAGCAGATAGCCGTTGCGGCAGTGCGCGACCAGATCGCGCGGCCCACCCGCATCGGGTCCGATCACCGGCACCCCGCTCGCGAGCGCCTCCTGGACCGCCTGGCAGAACGTCTCGTGCTCGCCCGGGTGGACGAACACGTCCAGGCTCGCGTAGGCCTCGGCGAGCTCCGTACCGCCGAGCTGGCCGGTGAAGACCGCGTCCGGCATCAGCCTCTGCAGCCGGGCCCGGTCCGGACCGTCGCCGACGATCACCAGCCGGACGCCGGTGTCGTCCGCGAGTGCGGCGAGCCGCTCGACGTGCTTCTCCGGCGCGAGCCTGCCCACGAATCCGACGACCAGCCGGTCGGAGCCACCCAACCAGGAATCCCGCAGGACCGTGCTGCGGCGGGACGGCGCGAATCGGGTGGTCTCCACGCCGCGCGCCCAGCGGTGGACCCGCGGAATCCGCTGCTCGGCGAGCGCCTCGACCGCCGAAGTGGACGGTGCGAGCGTGCGGGTGCAGCCCTTGTGGATCCGCCGGGTCCAGGCCCACGCCGCCCGGCTCGTGATGCCGAGGCCGTAGCTCTCGGCGAAACCCGCCACGTCGGTCTGGTACACCGCGACGGTGGGCACGTCGAGCCGGTGCGCCGCCCCGAGTCCACCCGCCCCGAGCAGGAACGGCGACGCCAGATGCACCACGTCGGGACCGAATGCGCGCAACGCGGCGGTGAGTCCCGGCTGCGGCAGCCCGACGGGCAGCGAGCTGACTTTCGGAACCATCACGGCGGGCACCCGGTGGACGGGCACGCCTTCGTGGTCGGTCGGCGCCGATATCTGCGACCCGACCGTGTCCGGGGCGACGACCATCGCCTGGTGTCCGGTGCGCTGCAGGTGGTCGAGAACCCGCAGCACCGAGTTGGTCACACCGTTCATGTTGGGCAGGAACGACTCCGCAACGATGGCTACTCTCACGTCGCTCAGCGTGGCAGTGCTCGTGGTCACAGCAGCGAGATCGACATGACTGTCGCGCGAAGTTCCGGGAAACTCAGGATGACACTGCCGGCGAGGACGCCGCCTGTTCTTCCCGTCGCCGCAGATACCAGATCAGCGGGCCCGCGATCAGCCACGTCACGACGATCAGCGAACCCGCCGGGACGACCGCGACGCTGGCGTCGCGCCCGGACACCCGCACCAGGTCGGGGTCGCTGCGCGCGTACTCGACGTCGATCCGCTGTCCCACGGTGAGGTTGGTCGGGTACAGCACGCCGAGTTCGGGGTTGTGAGTCACCCCGTCCGGGGTCACGAAGCTGATGGCCGAACGCAGCGATCCCGCCGACAGCACCTCCGCGGTGGCCACGCCCTTGTCGGATTCGATGGTGTGATCGTTGCGCCAGGCGGCGAGGACGAGGAGCACGGCCAGGACGGAGATGCCGATCGCCGTCACCAGCACGCCCCGCCGGACGCGGCGCGTGACCCGCGCATTCACAATTGCGCTCGCACCGCAGCGTGCAGTTCACGCAGCCCGGAGCGTTCGGTGGTCACCTCGAGCACCCGGATCCCGCGGTCGCCGGGGAGGTCGGGCGTGCTCAGCCGGGTCGACAACTCACCCAGACCGACGAGGTGGTGCTCCACGCGGTACGCGGCGCAGAGCGCAGCGAGATCCATCCCGTGCGGCGTGCCGAAGACCCGCTCGAACACGCCCGCGTACTGGGGGTCGCCCTGTTCGAGCAATTCGAAGATGCCGCCGCCGTCGTCGTTGGCCACCACGATCGTCAGGTCGCGGGGTCGCGGTTCCCCGCTGCCGATCAGCAGCCCGGACGCGTCGTGCAGGAAGGTGAGGTCGCCGAGCAGGGCGACCGTGCGCCCCTCGCCGTAGGCGAGCGCCGCCCCGACGGCCGCGGACACGGTACCGTCGATGCCGGCGACGCCCCGATTGGACAGCACCCGGATCTTCGGCGCCGGGTAGCTGACGAGCGCCGCATCGCGGACGGGGTTGGACGCCCCGAGCAGCAACTGATCACCGTCGGACAGCGCGTCCATGACGGCGGCGGCCACGTGCAGTCCCGTCGCCTTCGGGTGGGCGGCGAGTTGGGCGCGGACCGCCTTGTCGGTGTGCTCGGACAGCGTGCGGCATCGGTTGATCCAGGCCCGGTCGGGTTCCCCGGACACGACCGCCCGGGTTCCGGTGGCGAGCACGTTGCCGGACACGTCGGGCCAGCGGGGGCCGGTGGTGAGCGCGTACACGGCCACCGCCGGGTCGGCGAGGACCTTCGACACCGACCGGTGCAGGGTGGGGCGCCCGGTGATCACGGCCTGCCGCGGCTTGAGCTGCGGCAGCGCCATCGGGTGCACCGGAATGCCGTGCAGCGGCGCCGTCGGCTCCGCGACCGTCGGAAGTCCGGCAAGCTCCGGCCGCAACGCGGACCCGTGCCCGGAGATGACGATGGTGTCGGGGCCGATGTCGAGGTCCATCGGCACGTCGAGCGTCGCGTGCTGGGTGGTGGTCCACGCCGCGCCACCCGGTCGTCCCTGCGGAACGGGACCCTGCGCGTGGACGTCGGGAACGAGCGGTTCCCGCAGCGGGATGTCGAAGTGCACCGGGCCGGCGTTCCCCGACCGGGTGCCGCGGGCCGCGGCGAGAACCCGGCACACGGCCGAACGCCACTGGCTGTTCTGCGCGGCGTCGTCCTCCGCCAGACCCAGGCTGATGGTCGCCCGGACCTGGCTGCCGAACAGTCCGAGCTGCTCGATGGTCTGGTTGGCGCCGGTGCCGAGCATCTCGTACGGGCGGTTGGCGCTGAGCACCACGAGCGGCACGCGGGCGTAATTGGCCTCGAGAACGGCGGGACCCAGATTGGCCACGGCGGTGCCGGACGTCATGACGATCGGGACCGGACGCCGGCCGGCCACGGCGAGGCCGAGGGCGAGAAATCCCGCGGTGCGCTCGTCGATGCGCATGTGCAGGCGCAGCCGCCCCTCGAGGTCGGCGGCCTGCAGGGCGAACGCCAGCGGAGCGTTCCGCGAACCCGGGCAGAGCACGACCTCGCGAACTCCCCCGCGGACCAGTTCGTCGACGACCGCGGTGGCTTGAGCAGTGGACGGGTTCACGCCATCAAGAGTGTCAGATACTCCGGCGGGTGCGTCCGGCGACCTCGCCGGGTGAGTTCGCGGCCACAGCCCGGGCGCTGACACCATGAACGGATGCGCACACTCTTCGATCCCGCCGAACTGCCACCACGCCGCATGTACCAGGTGCTGACCGCGTCGGTGGTGCCGCGACCGATCGCGTGGGTGTCCACGGTGTCGGCGGACGGGGTGGCCAACCTGGCCCCGTACAGCTTCTTCTCGGTGTCCAGCACGCAGCCGCCGGTGGTGCAGTTCACGTCGGTCACCCGCAAGGACAGTCTCCGCAACATCGAGGCGACGGGCGAGTTCGTGATCAACCTGGCGACCGAACCCCTGGTGTCGGCCGTCAATGCCAGTTCGGCGACGTACGACAGCCACGTCGACGAGTTCGCCGCGCTGGGCATCGACACGGAACCCAGCGAGCGGGTGCGGCCCGTCCGGGTCGCGGGTTCGCCCGTCGCCATCGAATGCACCCTGAAGCAGGTGATACCGGTCGGTGACTCGTTCGTGGTGATGGGTGACGTGGCGGCGATCGCGGTCCGGTCCGAGGCGGTCGCCGACGACGGGCTGCCGGACTTCGAGACTCTCGCGCCCCTGAGCCGCCTGGGTCGCAACGAGTGGGGTCTGCCGCCGAAGGTCGTGCTGCTCGACCGCCCACACCGCCCCGAACAACCGACGATTGGTTAGGCTTACCTGACAACACAGCTTTCGCACCCGGGGAGACTTCGCAGCCATGGCCCAACGCACCAAGTTCGTCAAACCTCAGAGTCGCCGGATCGCGTCGGCGCGCGTGGTCGCCGCCAAGCAGATCAGCCCGAGCTTCGTCCGCGTCACCATCGCCGGCGAGGAACTCGACTCCGTCAGCCCCATGGGCCACGACCAGTGGTTCCGGATGTTCTTCCCCCAGAAGGGGCAGACCACGCTGCGGCTGCCCACCAGCGCGAGCAACCTCTGGTATGCCCAGTACAAGCTGATGTCCAAGGACTCGCGACCCGTCGTCCGCAACTACACGATCCGCGAACTGCGGGTGGCGGGGTCGGGGACGTTCGGCGACACCACCGAGATCGACATCGACTTCGCGTCGCACGGGGACCTCGGTCCGGCGTCGGCGTGGGCGAACACAGCCGCGGCCGGGGACGAACTGGCGATACTCGACGAGGGGCTGATCTACAACCCGGCCCCGGACGCGGAATGGCAGCTGCTCGTCGGCGACGAGAGCGCGCTGCCCGCGATCGTCGGGATTCTGCGGTCGGCGCCCCGGGACCTGCGGGCCGAGGTGTTCATCGAGATCCCCGATGCCGAAGACGCTCAGGAGGTTTCGGTGGGCGACGGCGTCAACGTGCACTGGCTGGTGCGTGACGACGCCGATGCCCGTCCGGGAGTACTCGCGCTGAACACGGTGATGCAGGCGGAGTTGCCGTCCGGTCCGTCGTACACCTTCGTCGCCGGCGAGAGCGAGCTGACGACGGCGCTGCGGCGGCACCTGGTGAACGAGCGCCGCGTCCCGAAGTCGCACATCTCGTTCACCGGCTACTGGCGCCACGGTCACGCCGCGCCCTGACAGGTGAGTGGCAATGCGTGCCGGGGCACACATTGCCACTCACCTGAGGATCAGTTGGCGTGCTTCTGGACGAGGGCGCCCAGACGCGGAAGCGCCTCGATTACATGCTTCTTGGCCGAACCACGCAGCGAGGAGTACACCTTCTTGACCGCGGCGCGGTCGCTGCCCTCGATGCGCTCGTCCGTGACGCCGAGCAGCGAGTCCGCCGCCTCGTCACTGCGCGCGACCAGGTACTCGGAGAACGACGCCTGGCCGGTGGCGGTGAAGTCCTGCCAGTACGGCTCGAGCTTGGCGACGAACTCGGGCAGCAGGCCCTCGATGGCGTCCGGCACGATCGACGGTCCCACCTTCTTGACGGCGCCGTATCCACCCTTGAGTGCCAGTCCCGAGGCCCCCGACTTGTCCGAAACCTCCGCGTCGATGAGAGCCTGGACGTCTGCGATGACCGCAGGGACGCGCGACTCGTCGAGCAGGGTTTCGTTCAGAGCTGCAACCACTTTCAATGCCTCCGTATTGACTGAGCGATCAGGTCCGGCCAGACACTATACGAAAAACCGGACGCCGCGTTGTTCGAGCAGGCCATGGCACCGGCGCGCCCGCTCGATCCACCAGCGCGAACGCTCCGGCGACGCGGCGAGGCCAGTGAGCCGTTCGAAGTCGGGTATCACCGCCTCGACGGTGAGCGCGCCGCCGACCGGTTCGCGACCGCGGGCCACGTCCGCCTCGAAGAGCCCGCCGGTGCCGAGACCGCACGCGAACTGCAGTTCGGGGAGCGCCGCGGCGGCGGCCACCCCGGCCGCGATCCCCACGGCGGTGTCGAGCGCACTCGACACGACCACCGGCACGCCGTGCGACGCCAGCTCGTCGGCGAGCGACAGCAGTCGCCGCATCCCGCCCAGCGGCGCAACCTTCACGACGGCCACGTCGGCACCGCCCGCCCGCACGACCTTCAGCGGATCCTCGGCGCGGCGGATGCTCTCGTCGGCGGCCACCCGCACGCCGGGCAACCGGCGGCGGATCTCCACCAGTTCGGGCACGCTCGCGCACGGCTGCTCGACGTACTCGAGGGGACCGTCCGCGGTCAGGGCCCGCAACGCGGCCTCGGCCTCGTCGACCGACCAGCCGCCGTTGGCGTCGACGCGCACGTTCGGGACGAGGTCGCGGACGGCCGTCACCCGGGCGACGTCGTCGGCGAGGGTCTGACCGCGTTCCGCCACTTTCACTTTCGCGGTCCGTGCGCCGGGGTATCGCGCGAGCACGTCGGGCACCCGGTCGGCGTCGACGGCGGGAACGGTCGCGTTGATCGGCACCCGGGCGCGCACCGCGGGCGGCGGCCCGAGCCAGGCGTCCTCGATCGCCGACTGCAGCCAGTGCACCGCCTCGTCGTCCGCGTACTCGGGGAACGGTGCGAATTCGCCCCATCCGGCGGGTCCGCGCAGCAGCAACGCTTCCCGCGTCGTGATGCCGCGGAACCGCACACGCATCGGCAGACTCACCACGACCGCGTCGGCCAGAACGTCCCCGAGGGAGGGCAGGGATGTCACGGGGTCAGGGCTGCCCGGGCAGGAGCACGAGCATGAGGGCCTCGCATTCCGCGAGGAGCGTGTCACCGTGCGTCAGCTTGGCGGTGATGTAGGTCTTGCGTCCGTCGACGCGGTCCACCTTGCCTTCGATGGCGAGCGTGGTGTTCAGCGGTGTGATCGCGCGGTAGTCGACGTGCAGGTACGCGGTGCGGCTGATCGGGCGGCCGTAGGCGTGCACGATCATGCCCATCAGGTCGTCGAACAGCAGCGGCAGCGTGCCGCCGTGCGCGGCGCCGTTCCCGCCGAGGTGATAGCGGCGGAACATGCCTGTGCTCCGCACCCCGTCGGGTCCGAACTTCTCGATGTTCCATGGTGGCAGAAGGAGACTCCCCCGGCCCGGCAGTTCGATCGTCCGCCCGGCCGGCGACCGCCCCTCGGGTGCCACGTGCGGCCCGAGCAGCTCGGCCAGCTTCTCCACCTGGTCGGCGGCCTGCACGAGGACGTCGTCCGGGGCGTCGACGGACACCGCGAGGTCCTGCAACGTGCGCATTCCCTCGACGAACCGCGCCCAGTCCGGACCGGGTGTCACCGGCTCGTACTTGGGGAACCCGCCGTGATGCTCGTACTCGTCGTCGCCCGTGCCGTCGAGACCGGCGACGTCCGCAGCCTGTTCGCTCATACCTGCACGGTAAACCCGGGCAAAACTCCTGCGCGCGCGGACACCCGCCGACGGCACCCGATAACCTCGGAGCCGTGACCTTCAACCCGCAGCACTGGCGACCGGTTCCCGGTTTCGAGAACCTGACCGACATCACCTACCACCGGCATGTCACCCAGGGAATCGTCCGGGTGGCGTTCGACCGCCCCGAAGTGCGCAACGCCTTCCGCCCGCACACCGTCGACGAGCTGTACCGGGCCCTCGACCACGCCCGGATGACGTCCGACGTGGGCGCCGTGCTGCTCACCGGCAACGGTCCGAGCCCCAAGGACGAGGGCTGGGCGTTCTGCTCCGGCGGCGACCAGCGCATCCGCGGCCGCAGCGGATACCAGTACGCGGAAGGGGAAACCGCGGACACCGTCGACAAGGCCCGCGCCGGACGCCTCCACATCCTCGAGGTGCAACGGCTGATCCGGTTCATGCCGAAGGTCGTCATCTGTCTCGTCAACGGATGGGCCGCCGGCGGCGGTCACAGCCTCCACGTGGTGTGCGACCTGACGCTCGCCAGCCGCGAGCACGCCCGGTTCAAGCAGACCGACGCCGACGTCGGCAGCTTCGACGGCGGGTACGGCAGCGCCTACCTCGCCAAGATGGTGGGCCAGAAGTTCGCCCGCGAGATCTTCTTCCTCGGCGAGACGTACACCGCGGAGGAAATGCACCAGATGGGCGCGGTCAACAAGGTCGTCGACCACGCCGAACTCGAAGACGTCGCCATCGACTGGGCCACCAAGATCAACGGCAAGTCCCCGCAGGCACAGCGCATGCTCAAGTACGCGTTCAACCTCCAGGACGACGGCCTCGTCGGGCAGCAACTGTTCGCCGGCGAGGCAACCCGCATGGCGTACATGACCGACGAAGCCGTCGAAGGCCGCGACTCCTTCCTCGAAAAGCGCGAACCCGACTGGAAGCCGTACCCCTGGTACTTCTGAGCTCGACCTGTCGCTACGTGTACTCGACCGACATGCGGTCGATCGTGCCGTTGAACGGGAACGGTTTCCTGTCGTAGTAGTCCAGCGACACCGGGGAACCGAGGCAGGTGCCGACGTCGAGGCAGTCGTTGGCTGTGAACAGCAACGGCGCGCTGACCGGCACCTGTCCCTCCCCGACGACACTGCCGTCGACACAGAGCTTCACGTTGAGCGGGCCACCGAGCCGCGCCTCGACGTACTCCGTGATCACCTCCACCTTCCGGGTGCCCGGCGGGAGCGGACCGCTCGAACGAATCTTCGTGCGCATCAGGATGAACAGGTTGTACTCGTAACAGAGGTAGCCGTCGTCGACGAAGCACGTGAGCCCGCCGGCGTTGCTCCCCAGCGCGTAGAGCACTCCGCTCGGATTCTCCGGCGCCGTGAGGTCGAGGGTGACCCTGTTGTTCTTGTTGCCCAGCGCGGGAGCACAGAACTCGGGCATGCGGATCGTGTCACCGGAGAACTCCCAGCTCGTGTACGGCGTCGTGATCCGCTGCTCGGGATGCAATGCGACGACCCACAGCCCGCCACCGACGGGAAGCACATTGTTCTTCGCGGCCTCGATCACGAACAGTTCCCGCAGTTGCGCCAGCTTCTCCGGATGCTGCTCCGCGAGATCCCGGCTCTGGGTCCAGTCCTCGTCCAGGTTGTAGAGCTCCCACACGTCGTCGTCCGGGCTCCAGTCACGGATGCCGCCCGGCATACCCGCCGCCCAGGGTGCGCGTGGCCCGAACGCGGACGCCATCCAGCCGTCGTGATAGATCGCCCGGCTGCCCATGATCTCGAAGTACTGGGTGGGCTTCCCCCCGGCCGCACCGGGTTCGACGAGTGTCTGCGCGAAGCTGGCGCCGTCCACCGGATCCTGCGGAACACCGTTCACCATCCGCGGTGGGGTGATCCCGACGATGTCGTACAGAGTGGGCACCACGTCGTTGCAGTGCAGGAATTGCGTGCGGGGTGTCGGGTCCGGTGTCACCTTCGCAGGCCACCGGGCCACCATCGGGTTGCGGGTGCCACCGAGATGGGAGGCCAGCAGCTTCATCCCCTTGTACGGTGCGCTGCCCGCCCATGCCCAGCCCGCGTGGTACATGTTGTCGGTCTTCGGCGACCCCAGGACGTCCAGACCGCCGAGCTCCTCGAGGGCCGCGATGTGCTGCGCCGGTGTGGTCGGAATGCCGTTCTGCGCCAGCAGTTCACTGATCGTGCCGTTCTGGCCCTCACCGGAGGAGCCGTTGTCACCCCAGATGTACAGGACCAGGGTGTCGTCCCGGTAACCCAGACGGTCCAGCTCGTCGAACAGCCTGCCCACCTGGACGTCACAGTGCTCGGCGTACCCGGCCGCCACCTCCATCAGCCGACGCTGGAACGGCTTCTCGTCGTCGGGAATGTCGTCCCACGCGGCCATCGTCGGGTCGCGGTCGGTCAGCTCCGCTTCGGGGGGAATCCAGCCCTTCTCCTTCGCCCGCGTGAAGACCCGCTCCCGGTAGGCATCCCAGCCGTCGTCGAACTTTCCGGCGTACTTGTCGGCCCACGGCTTCATGATGTGGTGCGGTCCGTGCAGACAGCCGCTGGCCCAGTACATGAAGAACGGCTTGTCGGCCTCGAACGCCTTGTGCCTGCGCAGCCAGCCGATGGCGTCGTCCGCGAGATCCTCGCTGAGGTGGTAGCCCTGCTCCGGCGTCTTCGGGGGCAGCACCACCGTCGTGTTGCGCACCAGGTTCGGCTCGTACTGCGACGCCTCGCCGGCGAGGAAACCGTAGAAGTACTCGAATCCGAGACCCGTCGGCCAGTTGTCGAACGGACCGGCGGCCGTGGTCTCCTCGGCAGGCGTGTTGTGCCATTTCCCGAATGCGGCGGTGCTGTACCCGTAGTTGCGCAGCACCTCCGCCCCCGTCGCACAGGACCGCGGGATGTGGCCGGAGTAGCCGTCCCAGTCGTTGGCCAGTTCGGCGATCTGCCCGTTCCCGACGCGATGGTGGTTGCGTCCGGTCAGCAGCGACGCGCGGGTCGGTGAACACATTGCGGTCGTATGGAATCGGTTGTACCCGATGCCGTCCTGCAGCATCGCGTCGAGCGTCGGGGTGTTCACCTCACCGCCGAGTCCGCTGGGCAGGCCCGGCCCGGCGTCGTCGATGACGACGATCAGGATGTTCGGGGCGTCGGCGGGCAGCCGCTTCTCCTTCGGATGCGGGTTGTACACCGACTCCTGCATGGTCCGGCCGGCGACGCTCCCCGACGGTCTCGGCGGGAACGGTAACGATTCGCCACCCGGTATCGGCTCGCCAGTCACGCTCGAAGTCATGGTCCCGTCCCCTCGTCGTCGGAAGCTGTCGATCCAGTCCAACACCGGGCGGTCGTGGGCGAGTACACCCTCTGAGGGTGAAATTCGCGGACGGATTCGTCGCGTCGGCAGGAGAGGACACGCGACGTCACCGATTCGGGCACACTGACCCCCATGAGCATCGACCGCGAGCTCCCCGCACCGGAACACCGTCGTCCGCCCGGAGTCGGTGACGACACGGTCGCCGCGCTCGGCAAATTGTCGGAGGCCCTCGAAACGGTCGAGCGGGCCCGCGGGCACCTCTACTCGTTCCATCAGCTGATCGGGCACGCCGACCTTCAGCTCGGCGAGGCCGTCGACGCGCTGCGGGACGCCGGTCACGCGGACGTCGCGGACCGGGTGCAGTCCGAGCTGGTGGGTCGCAACGTCGTCGAGGGCCGGTGGACGTTCCAGCTGGTCGAGGAGTTCGACGACCACTACTGGTCGCCGCTGCGCGAGCACGAACGTGGCGCACGTCACGAACTCGCCGACGGACGGCGGCACCTGTTCGAGGCCGAGATGAAGGAAGATCGACGGACACACGGTCGCACGGGACACGAGGCCCGGCCCGGCGAAGGAGGGTGACGGGTGGAAATCCTCAGCAGCAGGACGATTCTGCGGCCGCGCGACTACCCGACGACGCTCAGCTTCTACCGCGACATCCTCGGGCTCGCCACCGCCCGTGAATACCCCGGGGGCACGGTGTTCTTCGCCGGTCAGGGCCTGATCGAGATCGCCGCGCACGGCGGTACCGGTGAATCGTCGTCCTTCGACGGCGCGCTGTGGCTGCAGGTGCGCGACCTCACCGCCGCGCAGACCGAGCTGGTGCTCGCCGGGGTGAAGATCGACCGCGAGGCCCGGCAGGAATCGTGGGGTCTGGTCGAGATGTGGATCGCGGACCCCGACGGAATTCCGATCGTGCTGGTGCAGATCCCCGACGATCACCCCCTCCGCCGCGACACCCGTCCGAAGGGTGAGAACTGACCGGACGCCGTACTCGGGAGTGATCCGGCACACCGGACGTCAGCTGTACATTTCCGGTCGAAATCCGCACAATCCTCGGTGTGACCGCAGAGCTCGTAGTCCTTCTGGTGGTGGTCGTCACCGCCCTCGCTTTCGATTTCACGAACGGCTTTCACGACACCGGCAATGCAATGGCCACCTCGATCGCGACGGGAGCTCTGCGGCCCAAGGTCGCTGTCGCGCTCTCCGCATCGCTGAACCTGGTCGGCGCCTTCTTGTCCGTGGAGGTTGCGGCGACCGTCGCCAAGGGCGTGGTGAACCTGGGAGCAGTGAGCGGCGAGGATCTTCTGCTCATCGTGTTCGCGGGCCTGGTCGGCGGCATCATCTGGAATCTGGCGACGTGGCTGCTCGGCCTGCCGTCGAGTTCCTCCCACGCACTGTTCGGCGGTCTGATCGGTGCGGCCATCGCGTCCATCGGCATGAGCGGTGTGGAGTGGGGCGGCGTGCTCAGCAAGGTCGTCGTCCCCGCCGTGCTGGCCCCCGTGGTCGCGGCGCTGGTCGCCACCGCGGGCACCAAACTGGTCTACCGGATCACGTCGACGGTGCCGGAGGGCACCAAGGAGCACGGGTTCCGCATCGGCCAGATCGGCTCCGCGTCGCTCGTGTCCCTGGCCCACGGAACGAACGACGCCCAGAAGACGATGGGCGTGATCTTCCTCGCACTCGTCGCGCACGGAAGCCTGTCCGCCGACGACGAAATGCCGTTCTGGGTCAAGCTCAGCTGCGCTGTCGCGATCGCGCTCGGCACCTACCTCGGCGGCTGGCGCATCATCCGCACGCTCGGCAAGGGACTCGTCGAGATCGCGGCCCCTCAGGGCATGGCCGCGGAATCGTCGTCCGCCGCCATCATCCTGACGTCCAGCCACCTCGGGCTGCCGCTGTCCACCACGCACGTCGCGACCGGATCCATCCTCGGCACCGGACTCGGACGCAAGGGCGCCGAGGTCCGCTGGGGTATCGCCGGACGCATGGCCGTCGCGTGGCTGGTCACGCTGCCGTCGGCGGCAATCGTGGGAGCCGTGTGCTGGGTCGTCGCCCACCTGATCGGCGGTCTGCCGGGCGTTCTCGTCGTGTTCGCCGCCCTGATCGTGCTCGCCGGGTTCATGTACCTGCGCTCCCGCCTGCAGCCGGTGACGTCCGGCAACGTCAACGCCGAGTGGGAGGCGGGCGACACCCACGTCCCCACCGAACGGACCGAGCCGGACGTGGCCGAGACCGCGGACTCCGCCGGTCCCGCCGCGCATCGCTGAAGGGCCGGCACATGACACTCCTGACCACCACCGTCCACTCGCTCTGGCAGGTCATCCTCGTCGGACTGCTGTTCGGTGCCGGACTCCCCGCGATCTTCGCGCTCGGACTCAAATCACTCGGCGGCACGGACACCGGTGAGGACGTCACCCAGCCGACCGTCGCAGGCCGGATCGGCGCCTGGGCCTGCTTCGCCGTGGTGCTGATCGCGATCATCACTGGGATACTTCTGTTGATGAAGGACTTCCTGGCCGGCAGCTTCGGTATCCACATCTTCTGAGCGGCGACCCCGAGTCCCGTTCCATCGACGAAAGAGGCCGCACGCGTGCCCAAGAACTCACTTCGCTCCGTGCTCGACTGGCTCCGCGCCGGATACCCCGAGGGAATCCCGGCGAAGGACCACTTCGCGTTGCTGGCCGTGCTGCGTCGTCGCCTCACCGACGAGGAAATCGAACAGGTCGTCGCCCTGTCCATCGAGACCGCCCACGAGACGCCCGAGCGCCACGTCGACTACGACAACATCCGCCGCCTCATCAGCGAGATCACCCACGAGGAACCCTCCGAGGAAGACATCGCGCGGGTGACGGAGAACCTCGAGGCCGGAGGGTGGCCGGTCGGGACCGACGCCGAATGCGGCGACGTGGAAGAAACCCCCGACGCAGGCTAGCCATGAGCCTCCCACCGTTTCTCTCCTCCATCATCGGCTGGCTGCGCGCCGGCTACCCGAACGGCGTGCCCGAGCAGGACTACATTCCGTTGTTCGCCCTGCTCACCCGCCGGCTGTCGGAAGAGGAGGTGGACGCCGTCGCCGACGCCCTCGTCGAGGAGGGCGACCTCCCCATCGAGAAGACCGACATCCAGGTGCTCATCACCAAGGTCACCAACGAGTTGCCGCTGGAATCGGACGTCGACCGGGTGCGCCGCAACCTTGCCGCCGGCGGCTGGCCGCTAGCCGGGCCTGCCCAATGAGTGAATTGGAGGTCCTGCCCGTTCCGTCGGGAGTCGGGGTTCTCGGGATCCTGCCGCAGCTGTCTGCGATCCTCGACGGGACCGCGCCCGCCGCGCTTCCCGTCCCCGCCGCGGACGAGCGCGAGACCCGCCGGCTCACCGACGCGCTGCGCCCCGGCGACCCCATCGGCGACGGCATCGCACTCGTCGTCGCGACGTCCGGCACGACAGGTGTGCCGAAGGGGGCCATGCTCACCGCGGCCGCACTCCGCGCCAGCGGTGACGCGACGCATGCACGGCTCGGCGGTCCGGGCTCGTGGTTGCTGACCCTGCCCGCCCACCACATCGCGGGCATGCAGGTGCTGCTGCGCAGTGTGCTCGCAGGCACGGAGCCGGTGGTGATCGACGTGACCGGCGGCTTCGATCCCGACACGCTGCCGGCTGCGGTCACGTCGATGCGCGGCCCCCGCCGCTACACCTCGCTCGTCCCGACACAGCTGGTCAAGGCCCTCGACCACCCCGACGCCGTGGCGGCACTGGCCGCGCTCGACGCCGTGCTCCTCGGGGGCGCCGCGACCCCCGCACCGGTCCTGCGGCGCGCCGTCGACGCCGGCATCACCGTCGTCCGGACGTACGGCATGAGCGAGACCTGCGGCGGGTGCGTGTACGACGGGGTGCCCCTCGACGGCGCCCGGGTCCGGATCGACGGCGACGGTCGCGTCCTCCTCGGCGGACCCATGCTCGCCTCCGGATACCGCGGACTCCCCGACCACCCCGCGTTCGCCGAACCCGGCTGGTTCCGCACCGACGACGCAGGCACCCTCATTGACGGCGTCCTCGCCATCACGGGCAGACTCGACGAAGCCATCTCCACCGGCGGTCTCACCGTCGTCCCGCAGGTGGTCGAGGCGGCTCTCGTCGCCCACCCCGACGTCCGCGAATGCGCAGTGATCGGCCTCCCCGACGAGCGACTCGGACGCCGCGTCACCGCCGTCGTCGTCGCCGAAACCGGCACCGCACCGACACTCACCGAACTCCGCTCGTTCGTCGAACGCACCCTCGACCCCACCGCCGCACCCCGCGAACTGCACCTCGTCGACGCCCTCCCCCTCCGAGGTCCCGGCAAGATCGACCGGCGCGCACTCGAATCGCGCTTCGGATAGCAGGCCGGGGTCGGGTCGACGCGGCTGTTCGCGGAGACATTGGCCGGACGCGGGGACAATTTCCGCGCGTCTGACCAATGTCTCCGCGGATGGAGTTGTCCACAGGCGGTTCGTTATCCACAGGCCAGCCGAAAGCCCGAGTGAACGGACCATCGACGGTTCGAGGTGTGCGGCACGATGTCGCCATGACCTACGACGTGATCTTCCGGCGCCGTGCCCTGGCCGACGGCGTCACCGACTCCGAGATCCGGCACGCACGAGATTCCGGACGGCTGGTGCGCGTCGGGACGGGCGCGTACATCTCCGACGAGCACTTCGCCGGACTCGATGCGCAAGCGCTGCACCGGGTCCGGATTGCCGCGGCACTGCAGTCGCGCCCACCCGGTGTCGTGGTGAGCCACACCTCGGCGGCACTGCTGCACGGCATGGATCTCGGGGACATCTCGCTGGAACGGGTGCACCTGACGAGGAACCATGCCTCCGGCGGCGGGCGAACGTCGGGGGTCCATGTCCACGCCACCCCGTTCGACGCCACCGATGTCGTCACGGTCGGCGGGCTTCCGGTCACTTCCCCCGCCCGGACGGTGGTGGATGCGGCGCGCATCTCGACGTTCGATCAGGCAGTCGTCGTCGGCGATTCGGCCCTGCACCGTCGACTCGTCACGGTCGAGGAGATCCTGGATGCGGTCGGCCGGGCGGGACCGCGTAAAGGCATCGCGACGGCGCGGCGTGCAGCGGGTTTCCTCGACGGTCGTAGCGAGAGCCCGGGAGAGTCGCTGAGCCGCATCCGCATTCGGCAACACGACCTGCCGTCCCCTGAACTCCAGCACGTCCTCCGCGACGGGACCGGCGCCTTTCTCGGCCGGGTCGACTTCTTCTGGACGGGCAGCGGCGTGGTCGGGGAGTTCGACGGGCTGGGGAAATACGGCGTCGACGGGAGCCAGGCGGCGGTGGCCGTCCACCGCGAGAAACTCCGCGAGGATGCGATCCGCGACGCCGGGTACGAGGTGGTCCGGTGGACGTGGCGAGATCTTTTCGACTTCGCCGTCGTGAAGGAGCGCTTCGAGAGAGCGTGCGCGCGCTCCGGCCACCGGCGCTGACGGACGTTCGCGGAGACATTGGCCGGACTGTCCGGCCAATCGTTCGTTGTCAGGATGGTCGTGAGACACCCGACTACGAACGCGGGGAAGCTGGAGCATGACGTGATCGAGGCAGAGGTCGGACGAACCCCCAC
>NZ_JBHURF010000020.1:0-194539 GCF_042674125.1 Rhodococcus sp. NPDC056960
GCGCTGCCCTGCGGCTTATCACGCCCTACACGGGCAATACGGCTCCTGTTCCGGGATCACGGATTCCGGAAATTAGGGATTTGCTTCTTCATCCGCGCGCGGCCGGCAACCCGGGCCTCCGCGCCTTTGAAGCTGACCGACTGACCGAGAGCCTCCCGGTCGATCGCCTGCTGAAAAGAAGACTCCGTGGACACGTTGACGAGGCTCTTCATCATCGCCAACGCCGACGTCGGCCCGTCGGCCAGAGTCTGAGCCCACTCCTCGACGAACCGGTCGAGTTCGCCGGAGGGAACCGCGCGATTGGCGATTCCCATCTCCGCGGCCTCTTTGCCCGTCAGCTGCCGGCCGAAGAACAGGATCTCCTTCGTCTTCGCCACACCGATGAGTCGAGGGAGGGACCAGGATGCACCGCCGTCGGCCGAAATTCCCAAGTTGGCGAACGTCTCCCCGAAAACGGCATCCTCGGCAGCGACCACGAGGTCGCAACACAGCGCGAAGTTGCATCCGAACCCGACGGCGGGCCCCTCGACCTTCGCGATGGTGGGCCGTGGCAGGTCGTGGAGAAGAGTGCACAACTGGCCCACTCGGCGCATGAATGTCAGCTCGTCCGGTTCCAACGGGGCGCCGAGGTCCATACCCGAGCAGAATGCGCCGCCGGCTCCGGTGATCACGACGGCACGGTCGTCGGGAGTGCGGGCGATCTCCTCCAGTGCGGAGATCGCCGCCTCCACGAGTTCACCGGTCAGCGCGTTCTTGCGGTGCGGCCGGTTGAGCGTAACCGTCACGACACCCTCCGAGCGGGTGGTCAGGACCTCAGACACGCCGTTCCCCCAACCCGGACAGTTGCGCTACCCGTTCGCGGTGCTCGCTGGCGGTTCCGAGGTACAGTTCGCCGAATTTCGCGCGGCGATAGAACAGGTGCGCGTCGTGCTCCCAGGTGAACCCGATCCCGCCGAAAACGTGCAATGTTTCCTCGGCGATGTGCATGAAGGCATCGGCGCACATCGATTTGGAAACGCTCGCGGCGATCGCCAGCGCGGTCGCGGTCCCCGGATCGGGGTTACGCAGCCACTTCTCCGCCGCCGCCGCGGCGGCGTCAGCGGCGGACCGCGCCAATTCCAGTTCGAGCAGCACGTCCACGAGGGTGTGCTTGATCGCTTGGAAGCTGCCGATCTTGCGGTCGAACTGCACCCGCTGCTTCACGTAGGCGACAGCCTCGTCGAGGCACTGTTGCCCCGCTCCGACCAACTCGGCCGAGAGCAGCGTGACGGCCAGATCGAGGCCACTGGCCACGGCCGCCGACGCGGCCTCTCCGGTCGCCAGCAGCGTGGCCGGGGTAGCCGCGAATTCGACGGTACCGAGAGGACGCACGAGGTCGAGTGAGTCGAGCATTCGTGTCTGGAGTCCCGCCGCGCCGGCTTCCACGGCAAACAGTCCCGCACCGTGGGGAGTGGACGCGGTGACGAGCACGATGTCGGCGGCAGCGGCATCGACGACGAAGCCCTTCGCCCCGTCGACATGCCATCGTCCGTCCGTCTCGGTGGCAGCAGTCGACGTCGGAGGAAGAAACCAGCCGGACTCGGCCTCGTGGAACGCCGCCGTCGCGACAACCGCGCCCTCCGCGATCTTCTGCAGCAGGCGCCGGGCCCCGGGTGCGTCACCGCACCCCAGGAGAATCGCCGAGGCCAGGCCCACCGTCGAGAAGAGCGGTACCGGCGACAATGCGCGACCGGTCTCTTCGAACACCGCGGCAGCGTCGGCCACCTGCGCGCCGGCGCCCCCGAGGTCTTCGGCGACGAGCAGTCCGGCGACACCGACCTCTTCCGCCAGTGTCCGCCACAACCTCAGGTCGCAGTCGTCACCGGTGTCGACCGTGGACTCCAGCCACGCCCGAACATCACCGTGCCGTGTGATGACGCTGCGAACCGCCGATCGCAGCTGCTCACGCTCCTCGACCATGACGTCAGACATGGGAGCGGATGCTTTCGGCTGCGCGGGCACGGATCGCCACGGGCGACTGCGGCGCCCCGCAGCTCGGCAATGCCACGACGGCGGTTCCGGGCATCACGTTGTCGCCGCGTTGGTTTCGCGCATACGTTTCGAGTTCCACGACGTGCTCGCCATCCTCGTCGACCCGCTTGCCGGTCACGGTTCCGCCGAGCTCGATGACGTCGCCGAGGTACACGAATCCCCGGTATTCCGCTGTCACGTGCTTGACCCAGGCGTTGTCCCCGCACCAGTGCGTCAACGCGAGGATCTGCCAGCACTGACGCTGGAATCCGACGTCGTACTGGTAGGCGACACCCATCGCGTTCGCCGCCGCCTGGTTGTAATGCACCGAATAGATCGGCTCACGTGCCTTCGTTACCGGATCACGGAACGCCCAGGCGGGGTGGGCGGCGTAGTCGAGCGCGGCGGACGCGTTCGCCTTGAGCCGGGGAATGGGGGCACCACCGCCGGCCACGAAGGCCACCTCGTCGGTCAGCCCGATCGGGCCCTTCGTCAGGGTCGAGGCCGCATCGCCGACGGCAACATCTTCCCACCACAGAGGATTCTCGCCGCGCGGCTTCTCGGCCAGGACCTTCCGCTCGACCTCCTCGATCTCCTCGACGGTCCACCGGTGCGGAACCTGAATTTCCCGCTTATTGCTCTTGCTCTTGCTCTTTGCGGCACCACGCTCGTAGTTGACTACCTGCCAACGGATTTCGGCGACGTCCTGGCCCAACTGGTTCACGTAGGTGTTGGTGAACGTGTCGGTGACCATCTTGCCGGCGAAGTTGCTGGGCCGCGGTCCGGTGAATCCGTCGTAGCGGCATCCCGAGGTGATCTTGTCGTTCCAATAGATCGGAGCGAGGAGATCCATCTGGGTTGCACAGTGGAAGGCACCGAGTCCGGGCCAGCCGAACTGGATTCCGGAGAAGCAGCCGATCGAGAACGAGGGCGGGGCGACGGGCGCACCGTAGTCGGAACGCCTGCCGTGGTCGGCGTCGGTCCACAGCGAGTTGATGTCACCGATTCCGCCCGCGAACTTGGCCACCGCAATTCGGGTGGCCTCTTCGTTGTTGACCGAGTGATCGATCCGCAACTGGGCGCCGACCTTCGACTCCATCGAGGCGATCATCGCGTCGTCGATGACCGCTTCGGGCATCCGAGCCTCCTCCGTTTCCGGTGCGGACTGGATGGCGCCGGCGGTCACTTCTTGCCTGCGTTCGGGTTCGCGGTCCACTTCTGGCCGGCCGGGATACCGGCGTCCTGGACTGCCTTCGCCAGGTCGGACACCGTCCAGCGTCCCTCGGTCTGCAGCTTCCACTCGGGATCCTTCTCCCACGGCTTGATCCGCTGCACCCGGCTGCCCCCGACGAGGAAGACCTCTCCGGTGAGTTCGGATTCGGGTGAGGCCAGGAAGACGACGAACGGGGACACGTTCGCCGGGTCCCACCGATCGAACTTGCCTTCGTCGGACGACAGCGCGTCACCGAAGGCACTGACGGTCAGGCGCGTACGCGCCTGCGGGAGAATGGCATTGACGCGCACGCCGTATCGTTCGAGTTCCTTCGCGCTGACCTGGGTCAGCGATGCGATCGCGGCCTTGGCCGCGGCGTAGTTCGCCTGGCCGGGGTTGCCGAAGACTCCGGATTCGCTCGAGGTGTTCACGACCGAGGCGTTGACCGGCCGTCCCGCCTTGCTCTCCTCGCGCCAGTATCGCGCCGCCGCGCGGGTGACCAGGAAGGTGCCCCGCATGTTGACGCGGACCACGAGGTCCCAATCCTCGTCCTCGATGTTGACGAGAACACGGTCGCGCAGAATGCCTGCGTTGTTGATGACGACGTCGAGGCGTCCGAACGTGTCGATGGCGGTGTCGACGATGCGCTGGGCGCCGGCCGAATCCGCGACATCGTCACCGTTGGCCACGGCCTCTCCACCGTTGGCGCGGATCTCGGCTGCGACCTCCTCCGCGGGACTCGACGCAGCGCCGGTGCCGTCCTGACCACCACCGAGGTCGTTGACGACGACCTTGGCTCCCTCCGCTGCCAGCAGCAGAGCGTGTTCACGGCCGATTCCCCGGCCTGCACCTGTCACGATTGCGACAGCGTTGTCCAAGCTTCCCATGCGAAACTCCTACTCAGGTGTGAATGCTGCGGTCCGCCAGGGCGAACCACGCGTCGATCGGGCTGTTCAGCCCTCGGTCGATGTGCGAGAAGATGAGATGACCGGGTCCTTCGGCAGACCCAGTACTCTCTCGGAAATGATGTTGCGCTGGATCTCGTCGGTCCCGCCTCCGAGCCGGAATCCCGGCACCCCGAGCACGAACTCGGACCAGGAATAGGTACCCCACTCCCCGGTGTCCGCGAGCAACTTGGGACCCAGCGTCTGACTTACCAGGTGTGCGAGGGCGGCCAGGTTTCGGGTCAGCGCCAACTTCGACAGCGACATCTCCGGTCCGGGGAGGTGTCCCGCTTTGGCAGCTGCCTCGGCGCGCGCTCGCATCGCCTTCGCCGCGGCAACGCCCGCATACACCTTGGCGTATTCCTGGCGAATCGACGGATCGAACTGCGCGCCCAGTTGGACGAGCATTCCCGCCAGCCGATTCATGTCGAACAGACCGCTTCCGCCGCCTGCCGATCCTCCGATCGCACCACGTTCGTGCATGAGCGTCGCGAGTGCGACCTGCCAGCCTTCGTCGACTTCACCGAGCCGGTATTCGTCCTCGACGCGAACATCCTCGAGGAAGACCTCGTTGAAGTCGGCGCCGCCGGTCATCTGCCGGAGGGGACGCACCTCGACGCCGGGTGCATGCATGTCGATCACGAATGCGGTGAGGTTCTTGTGGCGGGGAGAGGCAGACGTCCTGGCGAGAAGAAGTCCCACGTCGGAGTAGTGCGCACCGGAGGTCCACACCTTCTGTCCGCTGATCACCCAGTGGTCCTCGACCCGGGTCGCCTTGGTCTTGACGGCGGCCAGGTCCGAACCCGCGGCGGGTTCGCTGAAGAGCTGGCATCCCACGACGTCGCCACGGTAGAGCGCCTTGAGCCAACGCTTTTTCGCGATGTCGGATCCGAACTGGTCGAGGGTCGGCCCCACCATTCCGAGACTGACCCCGAGCGGCGAACGGGAGGGCGTCTCGTAGTTTCGCTCGATCTGAAGGTAGGCCTTCTCGTACCTCGAAGGCAGTCCGCGGCCGCCCCATTCGCGGGGACCTCGGATCCATCCGAAGCCGGCGTCGAAGACCGTCCGCCGCCAATCGCATGCGACCTTCGCGTCCTCCGCGGTTGCACCGCGGAAGAGACTGAAGGTGTCGTCGCCCTCCCCCCACGATTCCGCGGTTCGCGGTCGCCGCGGCTCAGCGGTGCGGTCGAGAAACTCTTTCGCTGCCGCACGGAACTCGTCGAGGGTCGGGATCGTGGTGTCGGCGTCCGCGGTGCCGTTCGGCTGGATCGTCTGCATCGCGCTCACATCAATTCCTCTACGCTGTGTACAATTTTCGCCACCGTCGGGTAGCCGGAGAGCGCGGACGAGAAGGGTACGGGCGAGTAGTCGCTACCCACGCGCTGCACCGGTGCGATCAGCTCGTTGAAGAGTTCCTCGTGGATGCGGGAGCTGATTTCGGCTCCCGGCCCACAGAACTGGGTGGCCTCGTGGACGATGACCGCACGTCGCGTCCGTTCGACCGACGAAAGAACGGTGTCGAAGTCGAGGGGGACGAGGGTGCGGAGGTCGATCACCTCCGCCTCTATTCCCTTCGCGGCCAGTTCCTCCGCTGCCTGCTCGACGACGGGGACCTGGGGTCCGTAGGTAATGAGTGTCACGTCTCGCCCGGGGCGCAGTACGTTCGCCTGTCCCAGCGGGATGCTGTAGTGCCCCGTCGGCACTTCTTCCTTCTTGCTGTAGGCAAGCGAGATGTGCTCGATGTACAGGCAGGGATCCTCCGACTCGAGACACGCGGCGAGGAGGCCTTTCGCGTCTGCGGGCGACGACGGCATCACCACGTTGATTCCGGGCGTGTGCATGAACCACGCCTCGAGCGACTGCGCGTGCTGAGCGCCGAATCGGCTGCTCCCCACGACGGTCCGGACGGTGATCGGTGTCGGGGTGGCGCCGCCGGTCATGTACCGGAACTTCGCGGCATGGTTGACCACCTGGTCCATGCACACCGCGATGAAGTCGAAAAACATGATCTCGGCGACGGCGCGGTAGCCGCCGAGTGCGAGTCCGACCGCGGTTCCCACGATCGCCTGCTCCGCGATGGGAGTCGAGCGCACTCGTTCGACGCCGTACTTCGTCGAGAGCCCCTTGCTGACCTTGAACACTCCGCCGGTGGGTTCGGCGATGTCCTCGCCGAGGAGGATGATCTTGTCGTCGGCGGCCATCGCCACGTCGAGGGCGGAGTTCATCGCCGCCGCCGACGTCATGACGGCGGTATCTGTTCTGCGTTCGGTGGTAGTCACTTCACACTCCGTACCCAGGTGTCGTCGGCGAATACATCGGAGAACAACTCGTCCGCGTCGGGCAGCGGGCTGTTCTCCGCGAACTGGAACGCGTCGAGGACGTAGGCTTCCGCCTCGCGGTCCAGCGCCTCCATGCGCTCGGCGGTCGTGAGCCCTCGGTCGATCAGCAGGGTTCGGAAGGTCGGCGCGGGATCGCGCTGCATGGCAGCCTCCAGTTCGTCACGGGGAACGTACGAGAAGTCGGCCGTACCACTGTGACCTGTCAGTCGGTAGGTCACGCATTCGAGGAAGGTGGGGCCCTCGTTTCGTCGGGCTCGGTCCACGGCGGTCTCGATGGCGTGCAGTGTCGCGAGTGCGTCGAATCCGTCGACGCGCTCGGCGTGGATCGAATACGCCGATGCACGTTTCGCCAGCTCGACGGACGGCGCGTACTCGGCGATCGGGGTGTGCTCGCCCCACTGGTTGTTCTGGCAGATGAACACGATCGGGAGCTTCCACAGCGCGGCGAAGTTCATGGCCTCGTGGTAGGCACCGATTGAGGTAGCGGCGTCGCCGAATGTGACGACGGTGGCCGCGCCACCTCCGTCGAGCTGGTTCGCGAGGGCCAGACCTACCGCGATCGGTAGTCCGGAACCGACGATGCCTGTGGTCGCCATGAAGCCGACCGCCGTGTCGTGGAGGTGCATCGGCCCTCCCTTGCCCTTCGATGTGCCGTCGATCCGGCCGTACAGCTCAGCCATGATCGACCGCAACGTGACGCCCTTGGCGAGTGCGTCACCGAGATTTCGGTACGTCGAGACCATGCGGTCCTGGGGAGTGAGCACTGCGCCGAGCGCCGCGCACACCGCCTCCATTCCGCGTACGGGGTAGAAGGCGGCCTGGAGCCTGCCCGCCTTCGCCTCCTGGGTCGAACGCTCATCGGCCAAGGTCGTGGTGACCATCAACCGATACATCTGTTCGAGCACATCGATGTCCGGGATCGATCCGGCGTCTGTGGTCGTCGTGTGCGACAGCGTCTGTTCTGACATGTCGACCTCTCCGTCGTGTGTGATCACGCCTACCTACCGATCCGCTTGCGGTACAGGTCGTAGAAGTGTCGGATCTTGGTTTCCTGGTACGCGCCGAACGTCACTCCCGGTTTGTTCTCCACGAGAGTGTGCAGGCCCTTCTGGACCCATCCGACGTTGTATTCGTCCTGGAAGAAGACCCTCGCCAGCGTCCCCAACTCGTCTGCGTCGACGAAGGTCTCGTCCAATCCCATCCGGCGGACCTTGGCCGGCGCCGGACGCTCTCCCTGGAAGGGCGACAGAACCAGGCACTCCATGATGCAGGTCTCGGGGTCGTCACCGTGGGGTTTGAAGCGGTAACACGTCCGGTTGTATGCACCCCACGGGTGGAAGTTCGGGAACACCGTGTAGAAGAACGTGTCGACGCATTCGGTGTCCGACAGACTCTGCGCCTGGTCGCCGAGCATGTCACCCATCGCCTTGCGGGTGGCGTCGGCGATGACGGTGCGGGCGCGGACGTCGTCGGGGAGTGTCTTGATCGGTGCGTCCTCGAGGCCGAGGCCCATCATCGAGTCGAAGATCTCCTGCTCCGTCGGTTGCACGGTGAGGTGCGGACTCGGTGTGCCTCGGGGCGTGATCGCGCGACTGACGTTGTTCCAGTAGTCGTATTGGGAGTTCGCGTCGCCGATGCCCTGCAGCAGCTGCGGGTGTGTGGTGACGACGTGAAACGACTCCATGAAGGCTTCCTGCGCCACCTTCCAGTTGCACGGGAGAACCTTCTCGACATGCGCCTGCGTGTAGCGATTCTCGAAGTCCCAGCGCTCGAACTGCGCCGGTAGCTCACCGAGGTAGTCCAAGAGCGGTTCGGCGTCCGGATCCATGTTGATGAACACGAATCCGCCCCACGTGTCCACCCGGACCTCGGGGAGTCCGAATTTCTCCGGCTCGATCTGCGGAAAATCCCACTGCGCGGGGACGTGCGCGAGCGAGCCGTCCAGTGCCCAGCAAAACCCGTGGAACTGGCAGCGGAGTTCGCGGACGGTGCCGGGCTCCTCGCGAAGTTGCCGTCCCCGATGGAGGCAGGCGTTGTAGTATCCCTTGATCTCGTGGGGACCGGTGCGCACCAGGAGAATCGAGATTCCTGCAATATCGTAGATCTCGGTGTCTCCGACGTGGGGAATGAGCTCCTCACGGCAGGCGAACTGCCACGTCTTGCGCCAGATCTTCTCCTTCTCCAGTTCGTGAATCTCCGGTGAGAAGTAGAAGTACGCCGGAATGTCCGCAGTCCCCAGATCGTGCGGGGACTCCATCTTCAGGAAGTCGGGAACACACTGGGTGTCCGCGGCGAGGAGGTCATGGTAGCTCACGCCGGGCGAGCGGTCTGTGCGGGTGCGCGGTTCGAGATCGGTCATTGTCTTTGATCACACCTTTTCTGCAGGCGGGGTCGGGGTAGATGCATGGCTTCTCCCGAAACCCGAAGCGTGTCGGGACACCACCGCCTTCTCATGGGTGCCGACCCATCGGCACATCTCCGGATCCGCGGTTCGGATCTCGCCGGAGATCCAGACGCCGTAGCGGTCGAAAACACCTGTCTTACCGCCCTTGTCCACCTCGACTCGTGCGTCGGGCAGTGCGGAGTAGACGTGACCGTTGAGCGGGTGCCGAAGTCTGAAAACCATAGTTACACCACCTTGCGGAAGATCAGCGGAAGGGCCTGCAGTCCTACGCGTGACTACTTTCGCTCGAGATTACTCTAACGATAGAACATTGACAAGACGAGTGTTTGCGATGGCGCCGGCGCTCAGCCGCTATCTTTTCCGCCGCCCGACGCCCCTAGCTGTTAACCTAGATACTCTAAGGGTCGAATTTATCTGATCTGATCATTAGTGCGCACCCTGGTCGGTTGCGAAGAATGGAGAACGACGGTGGCACAAAAAGTTGCAAGGAAGCCTGCACGCAATGCCGAACTGACGGAGGCCGAGAAGCTCGATCCCATGCAGTGGATCAAGTTCTACTGGCAGCAGCAGGTCGACGACGACCCGTATCCGTTCCTGGCGATGAGTTCAGTCCTGCGTCTCCACCAACTCATGACGTCGGTACTGGAACAGGAGCTGAAAAAGGGCTTCGAGATGAGCCTGACGGACTACCTCATGCTCAAGACTCTGCAGCTCAGCGACACCGGCACCCGCCTTCTCAGCCGGGTGGCCTGGCACCTCTTGGTTCATGCGACGACCGTGACGATCGCGACGGACCGCTTGGAGGCACGCGGGCTCCTGACCAGGCAGGCGCACCCCAAGGACCGTCGCGCCACCCTTGTGACCATCACGAACGAGGGCCGCGCCCTGGTGGATGAGGCCACCGCCGCGCTGAGCAAGGCGGATTTCGGTCTTCCCGGACTGACTTCGGACCAGGCGGAGGCACTGGTGGCGATCGTGGCTCCGATCCGGAAGGCCGCCGGTGACCTCGACCGCGCCCACTGACGCCCGCTGCTGCGACACCGGAGCAGCGGCCGAGCCGCTCCGGCCGAGCTCTGGTGGCTCGACCGGACCCGGCGGGCCCGACCTCGGGACTCAGCGCCCGATGGGGGCGGATTCGTTGTCTCGGTTCCAGTACGGTGCACGCAGCGCGCGCTTGTTGATCTTTCCCACCGCGCTGCGGTGCAGCGTCTCGACGAACTCGACAGATCGAGGGCATTTGTAGTGGGAGAGCCGCTCGCGGCAGTAGGCGAGGATGTCGGCCTCGGTGACGGAAGGATCGCGTCGGACGACAAGCGCGAGAAGTTGCTCCCCCATCTGCTCGTCCGGGATTCCGATGCACGCTACTTCGACGATCCCGGGTTGTGTTGCCAGCACTTGCTCGGATTCCGCGGGATAGATGTTCACACCGCCCGAGACCACCATGTCCGAGAAGCGGTCCGTGATGTAGACGTACCCGTCCGCGTCCTGATGGCCGATCTCTCCCAGCGTGAACAGCCCCGGCTCGAGATGCGCGTCCGCATTCGATGCGTTGTGGTAGACGACCCCGCGACCTGTGGCATCGCGAAAGTACAGCCGCCCGGTAACCCCGGCGGGCACCGGCTTTCCGTCGGCGTCGACGACAACCGCTTCGAACGGTGAGACGGGCCTTCCGACGGATCCCCGGTGCTCCAGCCATTCGCCGGCACTGATGCGGCACACGGTCCCGACCTCGCTGGCACCGTAGCTTTCCCACACGACCGGACCCCACCAGTCGATGATCGCCGCCTTGATATCAGTAGGGCATTTCGCCCCGACCTGCTGGACGAAGCGCAGTGAATCCAGGTCGTACTCGGTCCGCACGTCCTCCGGAAGCGCGAGAATTCGCTGGAAGTGCGTCGGCACCATGATCGAGGAACCGATCCGGTCCCTCTCGATCGCCTCGAGCACGCTCTCCGGGTCGAATTTGGCCAGTACCGTCACCGGCACGCCGGCCAGGAACAATCTGGTTCCGACCAAAGGGCCGCTGTGATAGAGCGGACCGACAACCAGGTGACGCCCCTGCTCTACCAGTGAGTTCTCGCGGAGACGGTCGAGGTGTTCGGTGATATCGGCCCCACCGGCGAAAGCCGTCGGCGGCAGTTCGGTCCCCTTCGGCCGGCCGGTCGTGCCCGAGGTGTACACGAGGGAGGGCAGGGGCGCCAGGTCGGTCCTCGGCTGGGTGTCCGATGCGGCGTCGAGCCAGTCGTCCCATCGATGGACCGCCGGGTCGGCCGATTCCTCGGCGTCGCCCCACACGACAATCGTCGATACTCCGGATGCCGCGGCCGCGGCACGACCACGATCGAGTGTGTTGGCGTCGACGAACGCAACGGAGGCGCCCGAGTCCTCGAAGATGTAGGCCGCTTCGTCGGCGGTCAGATGGAAATTGACCGGCACGGCGGAGGCACCGGCGAGGGTAATTCCTCCGTACGCCAGAACCGCTTCGGTGGAGTTCCCGCCGAAGACCGCCACCCGCCGCAGTGCGCCGAGATCGAGTGCGTTCAGACCGTTCGCGATCCGCCGTAGAACCGCATCGGCCTCCTCCCACGTCACCTCGGTGCCGTCGCAGCGCAGAGCCGCCTGCGCCCCACCATCCTCCGCATTGCGCGAAGCAAACGTCATCAGCGCACTCCTTTTGCAAACCGTTGGGAACGGCGCCACGCCGGGAACAGACACCGGCGCGGGGCCGACACTTACTCTAATAAACAACTATCGAGGAAGCAACGTAGTAGGCTACGATCAAGTCGCACCGAGTCCGAGTGCACACGACACGTCATCGACGTCACGGCTCGCGCAGTTCCCGCGTGAGAGGTCACCGATGACCGAATCCTCGTCGAGTCGAAAGGCTGAAATGACGGACTACAAAACTGTGAAACTGTCGAGAGACGGTCACGTGGGCGAACTGCAACTGTGCCGTCCCGACGTACTCAATCGCTTCGACGGCGCCCTGCTCGACGAACTGGGCGAGGCGCTGAGCGAACTCGGCCGGGATCGCGACGTCCGCGCCGTGGTTCTCACGTCGACCGGACGACACTTCTCCGCCGGGGGCGACACCGAGGCGATGCTCGCCGCGAACGACGACCTACGGGTTCTGATGGAGCAGGTCGACGACGGCCGCCAACTGTTCCGGACTTTCGCCGATTTCCCGAAGCCATTGGTCGTCGCCCTGCACGGGCACGTGTTCGGTGTGGCAACCAGCTTGGTCCTGACCGCCGACGCCATCGTCTCCACCCCGTCGGTTCAGCTGTCGGATCCCCACGTCCACCTCGGGCTCGTACCGGGAGACGGGGGCTGCGTGACCTGGCCGGCCAACCTGCCCATGGTCCGCGCGAAGCGGCATCTGCTCTGGGGCGAACCGCTCCTCGCCGAGGACGCGTACAAGCTGGGCATGGTCACCGAACTCGTCGACGATCCCGAGGAGGTGGCCCCGCTGGCGCGATCGCTCGCCGCAAAGGTCGCCGAACTTCCCCCGGCTGCAGTTCAACTCACGAAGCGGGCCCTCAACAAGGGTATGCACGCGCGCATCGACGAGGTTTTCGACACCGCCTTCTACCTCGAAGCCATCAGCGCGTCCACCGAAGATCTACGTGAAGCAGTGAGCGCCTTCAAGGAAAAGAGGCCAGGATCATGGCAGGGACGATGACGGGACTCGACAGCACCGAGCGCACATCGCTCGAGCAGGTGTGGGGCACCGACGTGCACCCCTCCGAGTACGCGGGCCACCCCGGACTGCTCTACGAGCCGCATCCGCGGTCGTTCGCGGAACTTCTACTCAGCACAGAGCGGTGGAACGACCGGACATACCTGGTACAGGGCGAACGCCGCATCACCTTCGAACGATTTTCCCGATCGATACCACTGGCCTGTGAATACTTTCACGACTGCGGAATCCGCGAAGGCGATCGCGTCATGCTCCTCGCCTACAACAGCCCCGACTGGGTCCTCGCATTGTGGTCGCTGTGGATGATCGGCGCTGTCCCGGTGCTCGGCAACCGGTGGTGGAGCCCCCATGAGATCGAGAACGCCGTCGATGTGGCGACCCCGAGGTGTGTCGTCACCGACATGCCGCGGCTGCCGGAATCGGTCACCATCCCCACGGTATCCGTGAACGATCTGAGTCGATTCTTCGACACCGACCTTCCCGAACCGGCTGCCCGCCGTCAGGACGATGCGCCTCCGCAGGGAGACGAGGACGCAGCGGCTCTCATCCTCTTCACGTCCGGCAGTTCGGGTATGCCCAAGGCCGTCGAACTGTCACTGCGCTCCGTCGTCGCCAACCAGCACAACCTGCTGCTGCGCTCCCGGCGCCTGCCCCAGCAGGTCCCCGCCGACGCACCGCAGGCATCAACGCTCGTCTGCACTCCCCTGTTTCACATCGGCGGGATATCCAACCTGGTCACACAGTTGATCAACGGTGGGAAGATCGTCCTCAACGAGGGCAAGTTCGACCCACAGCAGGTGCTCACACTGATCGAACAGGAGAAGGTCCAGAGCTGGGGCGGTGTTCCGACGATGGCGAGCCGCGTCCTCGAGCACCCCGACTTCGATTCGTTCGATCTGTCGAGCTTGCGGTCCTGGCCGCTGGGCGGCGCCCCGGTCACTCCCGGACTCCTCGAGCGGATGCAGCGAAAGCTCCCCCAGCTTCGCGAGCGCGGGCTCGGAAACACCTGGGGCATGACCGAATCGGGCGGATTCCTCACCGTCGCAGGGAACCGCGATCTCGAACGGTACCCCGGGACCGTCGGGCGCCCCTATTCCGTCGTGGAACTGCAGATTCTCGGGCCCGACGAGCGGGGAATCGGCGAGATTCTCGTCCGCTCGCCCACGGTGATGCTCGGCTACATCGGAATCGACGACGACACAGTCGATTCCGAGGGCTGGCTCCATACCGGCGATCTCGGGCACATCAACGAGAAGGGCTACCTCTTCCTCGACGGGCGAAGCAAGGACATCATCATCCGCGGCGGCGAGAACATCGCCTGCGCCCATGTCGAGGCCGCGCTGGCCGCCCACCCCGATGTCACCGAAGTCGCGGCGATCGGACTCCCGCACGCCGATCTCGGTGAAGAGCTGGCCGCCGTCGTCGTCTTCCGGGCGGGTAGTACCCCGCCCACCCCCGGCGAACTGCGCGAATTCCTCACGGGCACGCTGGCGTACTTCGCGATTCCGACGCGCTGGCAGTTCCGAGACGTCCCCCTTCCCACGCTGGCCGGCGAGAAAGTCGACAAGAAGACCCTCGTCGCCCAGTTCCCGACCGACAACGACGAGCGAGGCTGAATCACCGTGGTCCGTCTGACACCGCCCGACGAATACTTCAACCATCAGGTCTCCTACCCCCATGCGATGGTGGGCTCCAGCGACCCGAGCTGGCGCGAACGGTACTGGATCAGCATCCAGGATGTCGAGAACAAGGACGTCGTTCTCAGCCTCGGAATCGGGCAGTACCCGAACCAGGACGTCCAAGAGGCATTCGTGGCTCTGTCCTGCAAGGGCAAGCAGCACAATCTCCGGCTGTCGAGGGCGCTTGCCCCCGACAGTCACATCATGAAGGTGGGCCCGCTGACCATCGAGGTGGTCGAGCCGCTCGAGGAGCTGCGGCTCACGCTGGAGCCGAATCCGTCCGGCATCGAGTTCGACATCACGTGGTCCGGACGTATGGAACCCACGCTCGAAGGCCGGCACTTTCAGGTCAGCCGGTCGAAGGTCACATACGACGCCGTCCGCTACGTGCAGGTGGGCCGCGCCGCCGGCACCCTGACCGCACCGGACTACGCGGCCACCCTGACACCGGAAACATGGTGGGGTGAGCGCGACCATTCGTGGGGAACACGGCCGCTTCCCCGTGCGCAGGGTGCGCCTCCCGGAGAACGCCCCGAGTGGAAGATGCTGATGTTCTGCCCACTCCAGCTACCCGACTTCGGTCTCCACTTCTACTACTACGAGGCGGAACCAGGACGGCCCGTGCATCTTTCGGCCGCATTCTCCAAGCCGATCGGCGCGCCGGAAGGCGAGTCGGAGGACCTGATCGTCGGTGTCGACCACGATCTGCACTGGGTGGACGGAGCACCCGCTGCCACCCTCGCCGGCGGTCGCATCACCCTCACCCTGGACAGCGGTGAGAAGCTCGACTTCGATCTGACGGCACATCCCGGCCGGGCACATCTCCGCGGCGGCGGGTACGAAGGCTGGAACGGTTGGTACCAGGGCCACTGGAAGGGTGAGAACAGCCTCGAACACGACGTCTGGGACCTGAACGACAAAGACAATTTCTACCGCTACGCGAAGGCGGGCAGCGACCATCTCGTGGAGGTCCGGCACAACGGCCAGGTCGGATACGGGGTCATGGAGTACATGGTGCTCCCCGGCTATGCGCGCTATCCGGAGGCCATCCCCCCGAAGCCCGCGAACACGAAGGCACGCGATGAGTAGCGCAGTGTCCACCCGGGAGCTGACGACGGCCGAGCTCACCAACGCGTTGCGCGCGTTCCTCGGCAGAAATCTGCCTCCCGGCGCGGAACCCGAGATCGAAGCACTGTACCGGGCCGGGACCGGCAGCTCACGCGAAAACTGGCCGTTCGACGCGACGTGGCTCGAATCCGGTGAACGATCGACGCACCGGCTCCTGATGCGGCGGGATCCGCAAAGCGCGGTGGTCGACACAGCCCGAAGCGCGGAGTTCCACCTACTCCAGGCCCTCGAAGCGACATCGATTCCCGCGCCGCGGGTTCGCTGGCTCGACGACGAGGGCACCGACCTGGCGCGACCGACCATGATCGGCGACCGCTATGACGGCACCGCACACCGCGCAGTCCTGCGCGACAAGAATCCCCTGCGACTGACGTCCGAGCAGCGGCTCGCGCTCGCCCACGACATGTGCGACGTGCTGGCGCGACTCCACTCGGTGGATATCGACGCGCTGGGGTTGCGGGACATCCTGCCGGTACCGGACTGCTCACCGGCAGAGCACGAACTCGAACGATGGATCGGTGAACTCACCGGCAACGAACTCGAACCACAGCCGGGTCTGCGCCTGTGCGCCGAATGGCTGAGGGACAACATTCCCGCGTCCCCGGACCGGCTCGTTCTCGTACACGGCGACTTCCGGCCGGCGAACGTTCTGGTGGACGACGGCACGTTCGGAGTTCTACTCGACTGGGAGCTCGCCCGTCTCGGGGATCCGTTGGACGATCTCGGGTGGTACACGACGCCGTTGTACCGAGGTGAGCACTTCGTTCCCGGGCAGTGGACCCAGGAGGACTTCCTCGCTCGATATGCCGCCGCCACCGGTCGCGAGATCGCACCGGAGGCCCTCACCTTCTGGCAGGTACTGTCCACATTCCGGCTCGCGGTCATCGCCCTCAACGGAGTCCGCAATTTCTGCGAGTTGGGATCGGACCGACCGTCGGCCCCCGTCGATTCACTGATCGCGAAGGTCGTCGACCAGGTACTCGCTGCGGAGAAAGGCTGACATGATGCGCCCCACCCCACAGGAGATCATCTCCGGAATCTCACGGATCCTGAAAGAGACGATCGAACCCCAACTGACCGACGAGCACGCACTCAATCGGCTTCGAGAAATCAGATCTGTTCTTGCACAGGCCGATTGGAACGACACGGCGATCAAGCTGGGACGTGACACCGACGCAGTGGCCGCGTTGCTCCAGGACTGGAGCGCGTGGTCCGATGCCGACGAGACCCGCTCGGCCGCCTTCGCCGCGCAGCGGACACAGATCGCCGAGCTCCTCGCCTCGTCGTATGAATCGTTGCGTCACGAGCCCTTCGCCGAACTGGAGGCCCGGCACGCACAGTACGAACGATTGGTCGTCGACGTGTCGAGTGCCACGTCCCAATGGTCCCGCGACGGCAACCACGGGGACGCGTCCGCACCCATCCTGCAGCGCCTGCGCGAGCATTACTCCAGTCAGCGCGGCTGATGTCGCCGGTCGATGCAAGTCGGCACGACTATGCGGTAGAGGACGCCGCCACTCTCGCCGAGGTGTTCCGTGGCACCGTGGAGACATGCGCGCAGCAGGTCGCGTTGAAGTGCGCCGCCAGCGGGCGGACCATCACCTGGGCGGAGTACGGGCATGAGGTCGCCGCCCTCGCCGACGGGTTCACGTCGATGGGTGTCCGCGCCGGTGACCACGTCGTCTTGATGCTGAGCAACCGGGCCGAGTTCTACCTGGTCGACACCGCGCTGATGCTGATACGGGGTATCCCGGTGTCGGTATACAACTCCCCCTCGATCGATCGACTCAGCTATATCTGGAAGCACTGCGGTCCGGTAGCGGTCATCGTCGAGGACGACGTGCAGCTCGAACGTGCGCGAGCGGCCGCAGCGGAGAGTGGTCACCACCCGCGTCTGGTCGCGGTCGAGGAGGTGCCGCCCGGCGACGACCTCGTCATGCTCGCCGACCTGGCGGCGACGTCGCCCACCGACCTCGCCGAATTGGCCGGGCACGCGTGCCCGGGCGACACCGCCACCATGCTCTATACCTCTGGTACGACCGGCGACCCGAAGGGCGTACCGCTGACCCACCGGAATCTACTGTTCGCCGCTCGGACGCTGACGAAGAGGATGGGCATCAGCCTGCGCGGCCGCCGCCAGCTCTCGTACCTGCCGATGGCTCATATCGGAGAGCGGCTGGCTACGCACTACGTGCACATGCTCGAAGGGAGCGAGGTCACGTGCTGTGCACGACTCGAATCCTTCCCTGATGTGCTGGCGGAAACCGAGCCCCACATGCTGTTCGGCGCACCGCGAATGTGGGAGAAGCTCTACACCCGGGTTCAGGACCTCGTTGCCACGGCGCCCGACCGACGCCTGCACCGTCACCTCGAGACGATCGGCCTCGGACACATCGACATTGCGATCGTGGGCTCGGCGCCACTCCCCCGACACATCCAGGAGTTCTGGCGTTCCGCCGGGATACCCCTCGCCGATTGCTACGGTCAGAGCGAAACATGCGGCGTCGGAACCTGGGATCCGCACGATCTCGTTCTCGGGACCTGCGGCAAGCCATTCGACGGGGTGGAGGTCGCGATCTCCGACCTCGGCGAGATCCTGGTTCGGAGCGAGGCCGTGTTCGCCGGCTACTACCGCGATCCAGCCCGGACCCGGACGGTCCTCGACTTCGACGGCTGGTTTCACACGAGCGACCTGGGGTCGCTCGACCCGAACGACAATCTCACTGTGCGGGGCCGCGTGGACGACCTGCTGGTGCCGACCTCCGGGCACAATGTCAGTCCCGCTCCGATCGAGGCCCGGTTGCTGCAGATCCCGGTGGTGAGCCACGCGGTGCTCTGCGGCAGCGGCAAACCGTTCATCACCGCCCTGCTCGTCCTCGATTCGGAGGCGGTCGCCAAGTGGGCAGCCGACCGTGGGTGGGCGGAACGCTCTCCGGAAACCCTGGCGACGGATCCGGCATTGCGATCGGCGATCAGCTGTCATATCGACGACATCAACACCTCCCTGCCCGGGGCGGAGAGGATCAAATCCTTCGCGTTACTTCCCGGCGGGGAGACCGAATGGATGCCGGATACGGCTCTGATGACCGCGACCGGAAAAATCCGTCGCGCCCACGTCCTGCGGCGGTATGCCGAAACCATCGAATCGATGTATCCATAACGGAATTGAGCAGCTTCTCCCCTACGGCGTTCCGCACGTAGGGGAGAAGCTTTGCGCCACCCGGCCAATGGTCGAAACCGGGCCCCACCCAGAGGGCGGGTATCGTGGAGGATCGCCCCACGACTCTCAGGAGCGGCGCCGACGGCTTCCGCACGCCGGCGCCGCCATATCTAGCCGACGGGTTCAGCCGCCGCTTCGCGGCGTGCCCGCCACACCGACATGTCGCAGTAGTCGCGGACCACGGCGATGGAACCGTCGACGTCCAGTTCGACGACACCGATGCACTCGATGGGCACCTCACGTCCCGAAAACCAGAACCGGTCCACTCGCTCGAGCCACACGCGGCGACCATCGACGGTGACGGTCACGATGTCCCACTGCACCTTGTCGGAGGCACCGAGGATCTTCGCGAAAGTGTCCGCGATGGCCGCGCGACCGCGCGCGGGTTCCTGGGGAACCGCGAAGTGGTATTCACCGTCCGGCGTGAAGCACTCGGCGGCAGCGGTGGCATCTCGTTGGTGCACTGCGTCGAGGAAGGCCTGCACCGCGCCTGGCAGAGTCATGATCCGGCTCCGGACCGGGCCGCGTGCGCGGCCTCTTCGCCGGCGATTCGGCCGAATCCGCACGCGTTCGCCAGCGAATTGCCACTGCCCATATATGTTTCGCCGAGAATCCCGCCGGTGCATTCACCGGCGGCGAACAGCCCGTCGATGGCCGCACCATCGTGTCGCAGTACCCGGGCCTTCTCATCGATCCGGAGGCCGCACGAGGTCACGTTGACGGTAGCCGGACGCACCTCGACGGCGTAGAAGGGCGGCGTACTCAGTGGCAGCAGGAACTTTCCTGCCTTGCCGAAGTCGGTGTCCTCCCCGTGCGCGGCAAGGGTGTTGTACCGCTGCACTTCGCCTTCGAGGGTTTCGGCGGGCACCCCGATTGCCTCCGCGAGGGCGGGCAGGTCGCGTGCCGACTTCGCCTTACCTGTCGCGACGTTCTCTTCGACGAGGTCTGCCGTGTAGTTCTTGGGACGGAACGGCGGATGGTTCGGCCACACCTGCTTGTAGCAATCCCGGTAACGGTCTGCCGACTCTGCCGGCGGGCGCAGGGCCGCGTCATCGAAAACGACGAACGCGCGGTTGCCCCTCGCCCGAACCAAAGTGTCGAGAATTCCGTACGGCGCGGTCTCGTCGCAGAACCGGCGGCCCGACGGATCCAGAAGGACCGTCCATCCGGGCAGAAATGCCTCGTTGAGCTTGGCGAAGTGCGGGTCGAGTGTGCGGAGCCCCCGGTCGAAGCCGGTGAGCTGGGCGCCGAGTTGGTCGGCGAAGCCGATCGCATCACCACGTGACCCGTCGGCACCGATGTACCACGTCCAGTCGGCCGTCCACGAGGACGGAAAATACTTCTGCAGCAACTCCGGGTTGGCACCGAAACCGCCCGTCGCGATGACGACGGCGTCCGCGGTGATCGCCTCACCTTCGGCAATCACTCCCGTCACCTTGTCGCCGTCCGTGAGCAGTTGGTCGACCCGGTGCCCCAGCGCGATATCGACTCCCGCGCCCCGGCATGCCGCCGATAGTGCATTGACGAGCGACTGCCCTCCGCCGTCGACGCAGTGCGAGCGCGGTTTGCGTTCGTCGCCGCCGAAGATCAGGCGATCGAAGAACGTTACACCCCTCTCTGCCAGCCAGTCGATCGTCTCGCCGCTCCGCGCGGTCAGTCGCTTGACCGGGCCTGCTGCCACATCCCAGTGGTTGAGGGACATGTACTCCTTGAACAGATCCGACGGGTCGTCGTCGATGCCCGCCTTCTGCTGGAGTCGACTACCGCTTCCCATGACGACGCCGCCGGCCAGCCGCGACGAGCCACCGACTACCCCTGTCGCCTCGCTGATCAACACCCGTGTGCATCCCTGCTCGACCGCTGAAAGCGCTGCGGCGAGACCCGCCGCGCCGGCGCCGATGACGACGACGTCGAAATCCGATTCGGACACTGTCATGCTCCCTGCGCTCGAACTGCACGTATACCGAGGTCGACCCCCCGCAGGTGCGGGGTTTCGTTCAAACTGACGAGGGTGCGCCGAGTACGGCCGGCTCGAATTCGCGCGAATCCGGTGTATCCCGGTTCGTGGATCGTCAGACTGCCTGCACCGATGAGCCCACCGACAAAGGCGTTTGCGACACCGCCGTGCGACACGACGAGAACCTGCTCGCCCGGGTGGGCCTCGATGATCCGATCGAACTCCGCGGTGACCCGTTTCCTGAAACTGGGGACATCGGTTCCCCATGCGGTGAGATCGTCGCGGAGAAACGCCTCGTACCGGGGATCGTTGTTGACACGAAGATCTTCGAAATGCAGATACTCGGCGGCGTCGCGATCGAACTCGGCGAGGTCCGACCTCACAACCGGCGTCAGGCCCACCGCCCTTCCGATGACGGCCGCCGTCTCGGTCGCACGGAGGAGCGGGGATGTATAGATCGCGGCGACATCTTCTGTGGCGAGATAGTCGGCGACCCGGGTTGCCTGTTCACGCCCTCGATCGCTCAGCCCCGGGTTCGCCCGCGCCGGCCCCTCCGCCTTCCGATCCGGTTCGGCGTGGCGGACGAGTACCAACTCCACCGCATTCTCCCTCTCGACGTTGTGTAGAAGTATGACCGAGCGCTTGCCCGGCAACCTCAGGACACCGATTATCCATCTATAGATGTTCTATCATTAGAGTAATGGATCCACTCAGGGGTGTCCACCGCCCGGAAAGACTTCGCCCTCGTCACCCGGCAAGAATTCGAAGACTTCGTCGAGAACCCGGGTTCCTACACACAGACCATCCGACACCGTCGAGCACGAATGGACACGATGGTGCCCCCGCCACCAACACGTGGAACGGCGCGATTCGCGCGAGCGAGACGTCGACACCGACGGCACCGTGCTGCAGGGCGTGTCTGCCTGCGCGGACACGGCAACCGGGCCCGTCCGGGGTCATCCACGATCCAGACCAGGCCGATGAGCTGGAACCCTGCGAGATCCTCGTCGCCCCCGGCACCGATCCGTCGTGGACCCCGCTGTGCGTTTCGTCGGCAGCCGTCGTCGTGGATGTCGGCGCGCCGATGAGTCACGCCGCGATCGTCAGTCGTGAGCTGGGGATCTCGTGCGTGGTGTCCTGCACCTACGCCCTCCGGCGCATCACGAACGGAACGGTGATCACGGTGGACGGAGCGGCAGGCGCCGTCACGATCGGACACTGATCGACCCCGGGCAGACCGGTGGTTCGTACAGCAGGCCCCGCCGACGATGCACGGACCACCTCGGCTCGATCTCAGTACATGACGAGACCGACCGTCATGGTTCGGCGAGCCCAGTCACGCTCGGCGCACTGGTCGGAACAGTACAGACAGCCAACCCTTCTCGCACAGAACAAGTCTCGACCACAGTAGCCGCAGAACAGTCTGCGCACAGCGCGCCTCGCACGTACCGCGGACCGGACGTCCGTGACGAGGCGACGAACTCCGACGCAAAGCGTGAGGCGCATCTCAGCTCTCCCGGGGGTGACGAACAACCGAACCCCTCTGATGTTTCATCGTCCGATACTCGAATACAAGAGTACTTTGATGAACAATCGGTGCCGCGCACGAGGAACTTCCCGACAGACCTGTCTATCCCCCGGTTTCCCCCGCATCCAGGGAAGAGGCACTCAGCGGTGGTTGGGCAGCACCGCGCGACCCGGTGCAGACAACCGGAGCGGGCGCAGGTGCGACGTCTCGTTCATGCTGACCAGCTCGCGGCGACCGGCCGAATCTGCCATCACCCGTGCGAAACCGGTGTGGGCCGGCTTGTGAATCGATAACCGGCCGGCACCGAGGATGGTTCCCAGGTAGCAGTTCGCCACGCCGCCGTGGGCGACCACCGCGACACGTTGTCCGCGGTGGTCGCCCACTATCCGATCGAACTCTTTTGTGATCCGCTGTCGAAAGGTCTCGAGATCCGTGCCCCAGGGGCTCAGGTCACCACGAGTGAACGCCGCGTATCGCGGATCCCCGTCCGCTGCCAGTTTCGTGAAATCGAGGTACTCGGGTGCGTCACGGTCGAACTCCGCGAGGTCGTCCCGAACGACCGGGGTGCGGCCCAGAACCGAGCCGATCGTCTCCGCGGTTTGCGCCGCCCTTCGCAACGGTGACGTGTACACCGCCGCAATGTCCTCGTCCACGAGATGAGCACCGAGCAGCCTGGCTTGCTCGACCCCGAGCGAGGTCAGCTCCGGGTCGTGGAGCATCGCAGACTCCAGCTGGGGTTCGCCGTGGCGAATGAGAACGATTTCCACCGCTTTACGGCCCTTCTAGCTCGTCACCGGGACCATGAACGCAGCACGCACCGACGTGCGGTCCATCTCCGGACTGACGCCCTGCGACTGATCCTTGGTCTGCTCCAACAGTTCGGCAATCGCTTCGACGTCTTCGACGGTCCCTGCTTCGATCTCGTACACGCAGGCGTAATCCTGCCCGGGCTCCGGGATGCCTTTGCTCAGGGGAACGCCCGAGGTCTTGAACCTACGGAACGACACCGCAGCGCCGCGCTGCACGATTTCCGGTGCATGCACCTCGTTGTACCAGCGGTTGAATTCAGCCTCGTCACCGCCTTCGACGGCGTTGCTGAGGACAAGAAGAATTCCCTTGGCCATGTTCGTTCGTCCTTCGTTTCGAGTGATCGGTCAGTAGTCGACGACATCGCGGATGGCAGCGGCGACGCCGTCGGCCGTCGGGTGGAAATCCAAGCCCGAGGGCGCGTACGGCGCCGGACTGAAACCGGCGCCGAGCCGGCGCACAGGAGCTTTCAGCTCACCGAACAGCTCGTTGGCGATCTGTGCTGCAATTTCGGCACCGGGACCGAGGAATGTATGTGCGTCATGCACGATGAGCGCACGTCCCGTTCGGGAAGTCGATGCCAGAACGGTATCCATGTCGAGGGGCAGGAGGGTGCGGAGATCGAGTATCTCGACCTCGATTCCCTCGCCGGCCAGCACTTCGGCGGCCGCGACAGCGGTGTGCACGGCCGGACCGTAGGTGATCACGGTGACATCACGACCGGCGCGGGTCACGGCGGCTTCACCCAACGGGGTGAAGTATTCACCGACCGGGACTTCGTCCTTCTGGCTGTAGGCCAGGGAAATGTTCTCGATGTAGAGGCACGGGTCGTCGTCGGCGATGCACGATGCCAGCAAACCCTTCGCGTCGATCGGGTTCGACGGCATCACGACCTTGATGCCAGGTGTGTGCATGAACCAGGTTTCGAGCGACTGCGTGTGCTGAGCGCCGAAGCGTTGCTCTCCGACCGTCGTTCGGATCGTCAGCGGAACCGACGAGTGACCACCCGACATGTAGCGAAGTTTCGCGGCGTGGTTGGTGATCTGGTCCAAACAGACCGTCACGAAGTCCATGAACATGATCTCCGCGACAGGCCGCATTCCCGCGAGTGCGGCACCGACCGCGGCGCCTATGATCGCGGTCTCGGATATCGGTGTCGCGCGGACGCGACCCGTGCCGTACTTCGTCGACAGGCCCTTCGTCACCTTGAAGACTCCACCGGCAGGGTCGGCGATGTCCTCTCCCAGGAGGATGACCGAATCATCACGGTCCATCGCAAGGTCGAGCGCGGAGTTCATCGCCACCGCCATGGTCATGCGCTTGGTCGACGAGGTGTCGACCACGGGTTCCACTGTCGCGGTCATGATTTCGGTACCTGCCTTTCGTCTGCGAACACATCTGTGTACCGCTCGCTCGCGTTGGGTTGTGGGGCGCTCTGCGCGAACTCGAAGGCGTCGTCCACTTCCGCCGCCACCTGCTGATCGATGTCGTCGAGTGTCGCCTCGTCCACGATCCCCGCATCCAGCAACCATTTGCGGAAGGCGGGTGCGGGGTCGCGTTCCGTTGCCGCCGCGAGTTGGTCCTTGGGCATGTAGGAATAGTCGGACGATCCGGAATGGCCGGTCAATCGATAGGTCACGACCTCGACGAACGACGGCCCCTCTCCACCACGCGCACGCGCAGTCGCCGCCGAGAGCACCTGAGCCGTTCGCACGGGGTCGAACCCGTCGACCTTGACGGTCGTCATTCCGTAGGCCCGAGCGCGCGACTCGAGGTCGGTGACCGCGGCGTACTCACTGATGGGGGTGTGCTCCGCCCACTGATTGTTCTGGCAGACGAACACGATGGGAAGCTTCCACAGCCCGGCCAGGTTCATCGCCTCGTGCCACGCGCCGATGGACGTCGAACCATCGCCGAATGTGGCAATCACAGCACGCTTCTCCTCGCGTACGGACGCGGCGAGGGCCAATCCGACAGCGATCGGCAGACCGGCTCCGACGACACCGGTGCTGGTGATGAAACCCGCCTCCTGGTCGTGAAGGTGCATCGCACCGCCCTTACCCTTGGACGTGCCTTCGGCCTTGCCGTAGATTTCTGCGATGATTCGGCGCAGAGACGATCTCTTCGCCAGGGCGTCCCCGAGACTGCGATACGTCGAGACGATCTGATCGTCGGGCTGCATCGCTGAACCAAGTGCAGCGCAGGAGCCTTCGAGCCCGCGGACGGGGTAGAACGCCGACTTCAGCCGACCCGCCTTGACCTCGACCACCGCACGCTCTCCGGTGACGGTGATGAGCCGCATCGTCCTGTACATCTCGCGTAAGTCGTCGATCGACAGATTGCCGACGTCGACCTGCTCCGTGGTGGGAGACTGCGTCATGACTCACTTCCCTTCTTCGATCGCGAGCTCAACCGCTCGGGTGTCGCATCGGCCGCGGCACCCGACTTGATGAGGTCGAGCAATCGGAACTTCTGAATCTTGCCGCCCGGGTTGGTCGGCATTCGATCGAGCACGTACCACAGTCTCGGGACCTTGGCACTCGCCAAATGCGCGCGTGCGTAGTCGACCCATTCCTGCGCCTGAGCGGCCTCGACTCCCGGGGCGAGTCGGACGACCGCGGCGACCTGTTCACCCCAGTAGTCATCGGGGACACCGATCACCGCCACCTCGCTGATGTCGGGATGCTTGTCGAGCGTGTCCTCGATCTCGCGGGGGTAAATATTCTCCCCACCCCGAATGATCATGTCCTTCAACCGGCCGACCACCTGGACATAACCTCGATCATCCATGAACCCGAGGTCACCGGTATGCAACCATCCGTCGGAATCGAGCGTCGCATTCGTTTCCTCGGGCATGCCGAAGTATTCCCGCATCGTGGTGTACCCACGGAGACAGAACTGCCCGACTTCACCGCACGGCACGATCTCGGCGGTCACGGGATCGATCACCTTGAGGTCGACCTGTTCGAGAGCCTGCCCCGCACGTCCCGACTTGTCCTCCGCGGAGTCCGAGCGGTGCGCCTGAGCGATGACGCCACTGGCTTCGGTCTGGCCGAAACACGGTACGAACGCGCAACCGAACTCGGCTTCGACGCGGCGGACGATCTCGGGAGACACCGTCGTGGAGCCGGCCATGATGACGTCGACCGACGAGAGATCGCGGCCGGCGAAACTGGGGTGCTCCATCATTGCGAGGACCATCGTCGGAACGAGCGGGACGAATGCCGGCTCCAATTCTTCAATGAGATCCAGCATGCCCGCCGGATCGAATGTGGTGACGATGTGCGCGGCTCGACTCCACATCGAACCGATTGCACCGAACGACGAACCGCCGATGTGGAACATCGGCATGCAGTTGAGCCACACCGACTGCTCGGGCAGTGCCAGCCTGCGTCCGAACAACCGCGAGTTGTTGCACAGCGAGCGGTGCGTCAAGACGACACCCTTCGGTTTCCCGGTAGTGCCCGACGTGTACTGCATCATCAGCGGATCGTCGGGACCCACGTCCGGAAGGTCGCCACGAGTCGTCGGAAACTGCCACAGCTGCGACGACGGGTCCGTCGTCAGCACTTCGCGCAGATGCGGTAGCTGATCCCGGATACCGTCGACGACTCCGACGAGATCGACTCCCCGGTGCTCTCGCGCGACTACGATTCCGGCGGCCTCGGACTGTGCGAGCACGTACTGCAGTTCGGCGGCTGTGTAGGCAGGATTGACCGCCACGATCACCAGGCCCGCCATCGCGGCGCCGAATTGCACCATTTCCCACTCGGGCATGTTCGGGGCCCATACCGCCAACCGCTCCCCCGGCCGGTACCGGGACCCGAGAACCGCAGCGACTCCTTCGGCCACCTCGAGAAACTGACTGTAGGTCCACGTGCGCCTGTGCTCGGCGCCGAGAGTGCCGTCCACGAGTGCAATGCTGTCGGGTACTGCCGCGGCGGCGTCTCGCAGAACCTGGCCGGCGGTCACGTCGAGGATCTCGACCGACGGGTCCCTCTCCCACCAGGAATGAGTGAGACGGGGACGTGCGGGCGCGTTCATGCAGGATTCCTTGTCTCGAGGGGGGATGTCAGGACCCCGAAAGGGTCGTAGTCGTATCCCATGGCGGTGCGGAATGTTCCCCACACCTCGGCGCTGGTCGCATCGAGGACGAAGGCGTCGATCATGGCGTCCATGCAGTTCTCCCCCCGCGCCGCGGTGTCGCGGATGACGCGGAGTGCCTCGTGCAGCGCCGGAACGTTTCGTGTTTCTTTTCGGGCGGTGAACGATGCGATGTGACCGGCGATGTTCTTGGTGTCGAAGGTGAAGCGCGGTGGCCTCGAGCCGCTGTCGTTCGAGAAAGCATTGACGCCCACGACAACTCGACGATGCTCGGCCATTTCTCGCTCGATACGCTCGTTGTTCTCGTCCATCAGGGACTCGAGCCAGCCCGACTCGGCCGCTTCGAGCAGCCCCTTCTGTTCGATCTCCTCGAGCAACTGCAACGCCTCGTTCTCGACTCGGTTGGTCAGATCTTCGACGTACCAGCTACCACCGAGCGGGTCGGCGGTTCGTGCCGCACCGACCTCGTGAGCGAGTATCTGCTGTGTGCGGATCGCGAGTTCCCGCGCTTCGTGCGTCGGGATCGAGATGGGTTCGTCGTAGGTACATGTTTCGACCGACTGCACACCACCGAGGATCGCGGCCAGTGTCTGAATGGTTGCACGCGGTACGTTGTTGTAGGGCTGCTGGAAGGTCAGCGATCGCCCGGACGTGTGGCATGCGATGCGCAACCGAAGGCTGCGAGAATCTTTCGCGCCGAAACGACCAGATAGAGTTCGCGCCCAGATACGCCGCAACGCACGATATTTGGCGACCTCCTCGAAGAGGTCGATGTCGGACGTGGACACCCAGGCCAGGCATGGTGCGACATCGTCGGCAGATACACCTCGCTCGGCCAGATCCGACAGTGTCCGGTTGACGATGGCCATGCCCACCGCGATTTCACCGGCCGGCGTCAGGCCGCGCTCGCGCATGTTGTATGCCTGCGGGAATCCGCAGGCCCACCGCGGGCTGTGCCGTGACACGTATTCGAGACAGTCGACCGTCGCTCGTTGAGCGAGCCGGGCGGGCATGATGCGCTCGCCGTATCCGGTGAGATTGAGTTGCAGGTGATCCGGCATGTGCGAACCCTGCAACTTCTGCAGCGGGATACCTCGACGTCGGGCGTAAGCGGCGAGCATGGGGTACAGCAGTACCGTCATGTGCCACGCGATGTCGGTCTCGGTGACGTCGATGTCCTTCAGGAGCTCCTCGAGATCCGACACGCAGGCAATGGTGCACCCCTCCATCCCCACCTCGAAGCGAAAGGACGGGTGGTCCGGATCGATGGCTTCCTGGCTGAGTGTGTCCACGACGACGTCGATTCCCGGCGATCCCGCTGCTCGCGCCTTCTCTATCCCGTCACGGGTGTCGGCCGGAGTTCCGTAGCCGACGATGTTGCGCAATGTCCACATGCGGCTGCGATACATCGCCGGGTAGGCGCCACGCGCATACGGGAAGGTTCCCGGGTCGCCGAGATCCGATTCGTACTCGTCCGAGGGTTCCGCGGGACCGTAGCTGGCTTCTGTCTCGAGCCCTCCCCACGTCGCCGTGCGGGACAGCTTGACCGATGCTTGGTCGGCGGTGAAATCGTCGGCACCCGTGTCCGTCATGACCGGGAGCTTTCGAGAAACTGGACAATCGCGTCGATCGTCGATCCGGGTCCGAAGATCGCGGCCACACCCAACTCCTTCAGCGCGGTTTCGTCATCCGGATGGATCAACCCGCCGACCATCACCGGAACATCCGCAACATCGACTCGGTCCATCTCTGCCATCAGCGCCGTGATCTGATGAACGTAGGTACTCGTGCTGAAGCTCAGCCCGAGCACGTCGGGGTCTTCTGCGATCACCGCTTGTACGAGACCCGCCGCCGTATTGTGTTCGCCGAGGTAGATGACCTCGACGCCACGATCCCGGAGCAGACGGGCCAAAGTTCGGAGCCCCTTGGAATGCACGTCCACCCCGAGCATGGCCAGCATGCATCGAACGCCGGGGTCGTCCGTGGCTTTCGCACCCACTCGAGTCACTCGCGTGCCTTCCTACGGTTCATGAGCGTTCAAAATTAGTCGCACGATAGACATTACATCGTTCGACTATTGCCTGTCTAGGTCCACCGCTCGGTTGCGCACACCTTAGGATCGGTTCTCACTTTCTGCAGGTCAAGACCGAAAACAATCACACACGGTAGGGCGCGGTCGTCGCGAGCGCACCGCTGCGGGTTCGACGGGTGTTGCAACTTCGATGCCACAAGTACTTTATCTCTAGACAATACAGAGATAGACTTATTTGATGGTAGACGCGCATATTTCGGGGGCTTGCAGCGAGGCAGCTTCGGCCCAGGGTCATGTCGTACGAGTGCTTCCGGTCGACGACGATATAGCGGTGAGGCCCGGCGAGTCCTTGATGGCTGCGGCACAACGCAGCGGGTACAAGTGGCCGACAATCTGCGGGGGCCAGGGAACGTGCCGCACGTGCTATGTCGAGCTTCGCGAAGGCGTCGACCAGTGTGCGCCCATCGGATCCCTCGAACAGGAGGGAATACAGGCACTGAAGAAGCCTGTCGACGGGTGGACCCGGCTTGCGTGTCAGCTGCGTATATCAGGTGACGGCGTGGTCGTCGTGAAGCGCGGTGTGCGCGCGAGGAAGCTCTGATGCCGGCCAGCGAGCGTTCGCTGAGGACGTTCGAATCCGCGGAAATCGACGCAATGGTCGGACGACTCCACTACGGTGACCGACGCAACTTGGCTCGTGTTCTGTCTCTGATCGACGCAGGCTCCACCGAAGCACGTCGACGCGTTGCCGCCGGTGCCTTGCGGCCCGAGGGAGCTGCACATATTCTCGGCGTGACTGGGCCGCCCGGTGCCGGGAAATCGTCGCTCATCGGCACTCTCTGCGCGCGCTTTCGCGAGGTCGGCAAGACGGTGGCCGTACTCGCGATCGATCCGTCGTCCCCGTTCTCCGGTGGGGCGGTGCTGGGCGACAGCTTGCGGATGCAACAGCAGTTCTCCGACCCCGGGGTCTTCATCAGGTCAATGGCGGCACGTAAACAGCTGGGCGGATTGTCTGCTGTTGCGGGACAAGCGATTCACGTTCTGGACGCTGCAGGATTCGATATCGTCGTCATCGAGACCGCCGGCGTCGGCCAGAGCGAGGTCGAAATCGCGACGACGGCGGATACCACCCTGGTCGTGATGGCGCCCGGAATGGGAGACAGCGTTCAAGCGACCAAGGCCGGAATACTCGAGATCGCCGACATCTTCGTCGTCAACAAATCCGACCAGCCCGGCGCCGGGAGGCTGGTCTCCGAACTTCGCTCGATCTCGACGATGGCCGACGACCCAGACGCTTGGGTTACCGGAATCGTCACCACCAACTCGTCCAACGGTGAGGGGTCCGAACGCCTCGCCGCCGACATCGAACGCCATCGCGTTCACCTCGCGCACACCGGTGCGATCGCCGCCCGCCGCACATCGCGGATCGCCGGGACGGTGCGCGAGATAGCACTCGCCGAACTCCGTCGCCGATATTCGAGCGCCTCGACCGAGAGCCAGGCGCTGGCCGAGCTGGCTCGCGCGGTCGCCGAAGGGCGACTCGACCCGTACGCAGCCGCCGACGAGCTCGTCGGGACCAAGATTTCCCCCTACCCGCTCACCGCACTCGAACCAGGACAAGGAACCCGACCATGAAGCAGTGGATCACTGATACCCCCTCGAGCACACGCTTTCCGCTGTACACCCGGGCGAACGCCGACGAGGTGGGGCCCACCCCCTTCCCGCCGCTGACCTGGACACTGGCGTGGGAACAAGGTGCGATTCCCGGCACGGTCGATGCCTGGGTCCACCTCGGAGGGTTCCGCCGTGAAGAGTTTCGCGACCCTGTTGCCGAGGTGTACGGCTGCTGGGGCGGCTACTTCTACAACCAGGTCAGCGTCGGACGAGTGTTCGGCGTCCGAGCACCGGGCGCGCAGCCCGACGACATCGACCGTACCTACTTCGGCTCGGACCCCGATGTGCCCCGGTACGTGGCCGACCCGCGGGACACCGACGACGATCGAACCGAGGCGCTCGCTGCCACCATGAACGCAGCGCTCACCCAGGATCGAATCACGTACGCAGAGGATTTCTCGAATGAGGCACGGGGATGGCGGTCGGCGCGGCCACAGCTCCATGACCTGTCGGACCTCGAACTTCTCGCGCATGCGCGACAGGCGTGTGCCATCTATCTGCGCCGCGCGTGGGACATCTACATACAGGTCACGATCAGCGCGTCGGTCGGGCCCGGTGTCACTCACGCGATCGCTACGGCTCTGGGCCGTCCGGATGCCGCGGTCGCCGCCTTCACGTCACTAGGGGACGTAGAGTCGGCCGAGACGAATCGGCGTGTCTGGGAACTGTCACGGATGGTGTCTCGATCCCCTTCACTCACTGCAGCTTTCGATGCGGGTCCGGCGGATCTGCCCAAGCGCATGGCGACCGACTCCGATCCCGATCTCGATGCGTTCCGAATCTCGTTCGACGATTTCCTGACCGACTACGGTCATCGCAGTCCCAACGAGTACGACCTCGCTTCCCAGTCCTGGGACATGCGGCCGGAAACCGTACTCGAGATGATCGATCGCATCCGCCATCAGGACGACGCGCAATCACCGGAGTCGAGGTCCTCGGGTGGCAGCAGTACGCGTGAGCAGGCGGTTGCCGAGTTGACGCAGCTGGCGGCCTCCGATGCGGACACGGTTGCAACCCTCTCCGCAGCGATCTCGTCCGGTCAGCGCTTCTTCCGGATGCGCGAATCCATCAAGGACGCACTCGTCCGCGCTGTTCACGAAGTGCGTCTCCCGCTCGTCGAGTTGGGCGAGCGCCTGGCGACCCGGCACGCACTGTCTTCGCCTCTCGACATCTTCTACGCACTCGACACCGAGTTGGACCGAATTGTCACCGGCGAAGCGGACCTTTCCGCCGAGTTGCGCTATCGGGTCGCCCAATTCGACGACCTTCGTCGACGCGTACCACCTCCCATCGTCATGAACGGCACACCGATCCCCCCGATCGACACCTGGCCGCTACGAGCCGACGTCTCGACGTCCACCGGTTCGGCACCCGGCACGGTGCTGCCGGGGATCGGAGCGGCTCCCGGTGTCGCCGAGGGCCCAGCGCGTGTCGTCGTCGATCTGGCCGAGGTCGACGATCTCGATCCCGGGGAGATTCTGGTATGCGCGGTCACCGATCCGTCGTGGACACCGCTGTTGATGGTCGCCGGCGCGGTGGTGTGTCAGGTCGGCGCCGAGGGCAGCCACGCCGCGGTGATCAGTCGCGAACTCGGTATTCCGTGCGTCATGTCGGTGCGCAATGTGTTGCAGAAGATCGCTACCGGGCAACAGATTCGAGTCAATGGAGCGACGGGAACGGTCGAGGTTCTGACATAGCCCATCCGCCGATCTCATATTCCCGGCACTGTTCACCCGATGGTCGCTTGACTAATAGTCTAAGAAGCGAGTAATTTTGATCACACGCCCAGCAGCACAAGTACGCCCAGAGGAGAACACGTGACCGCAGTAGCCGGCGCCCCGCGCTCGGAGGGTCCCAGCGCTCAGGACTATCTGGACCGGGACAGCAAGCCCGTCCCCGCATCGTTGCGCTACAACCGCAACGATCAGCTCGATTCCACCGACCTTCCCATCGAGCGCTACATTTCCCCCGAGTTCGCTCGCGTGGAGATGGAGAAGATGTGGTACCGCGTATGGCAGATGGCATGCGTGGAAGGGGACATTCCCGAGGTCGGCGACCATATCGTCTACGAGATCGGTGACCGTTCCTACATCGTCATTCGAACGGAAACCGGCATCCGCGCATACGTCAACGCGTGCCTTCACCGGGCCCGGTTGATCCGCGAGCGCGGGGGCAACGTACCGGAACTTCGTTGCACGTTCCACGGTTTCACCTGGAATCTGGACGGCACGATGAAGACGCTGCCGTGTGCATGGGATTTTCCGCATGTCGACCCGGCAGATCTGACGCTTCCAGAAGCGAAGGTCGACACCTGGCGTGGGTTCGTGTTCATCAATCCCGACCCGGATGCCGAGTCGTTGAGCGATTTCCTGGGCAACTTCGTCGACCAGTGGATTTGGCCCATCGAAACACGATACAAGGCCGTCCACGTGGCGAAAAAGCTGCCTCTCAACTGGAAGGCCGCCCAGGAAGCATTCATGGAGACATACCATGTGATTGCTACGCATCCACAGATTCTCACCTGGACCGGCGATTCGAACTCGCAATACGACGCCACCAGCGACCAGCCGCACTGGAACCGCATGATCAACGTGCAGGGTGTACCCAGTCCGCACGTGGCCGACTTCGTCGACGAGCAGGATGTCCTCGAGTCCTTCTACGCTGCAAGGACGTTCTATTCCGCGGACACCGGCCGTGATCTTCAGTCGGACGGTGATCTACCCGAGATTCCGGAGGGCTCGACCGCCCGTGCGGTCCTCGCGGAGGAGATGCGCAAGCAGCTCACCAAGGTGTCCGGGCGTGACTATTCTCAGTACTCGGACAGCGAATTGCTCGATACCGTTCAGCACACCGTCTTTCCCAATTTTCACCCGTGGGGCGGTTTCAAGAGCAACATCGTCTACCGGTGGCGGCCGAACGGTTTCGATCCGGACTCGTGCATCTTCGAGACGCTCATCATGGCCGACCCTCCTCAGGGACAGCCGGTGCCCCCGTCTGCACCGGTTCGGTGGGTATCCGATGACGAGCAGTTCACCGATGTGGCAGAGCTGGGGCTGCTCGGGCCGGTGTTCGATCAGGATATCGACAACATGGTGTGGGTGCAGCGGGGCATGAAGGCCACGCTGAAGAAGGGGCTCACCCTTGCCCAGTACCAGGAGAGCCGCATTCGTCAGATGCATCAGACGCTGTCCACCTACATCGAGGAATGAGCGAGAGCGTGATCGAAATGAACCAACCGGAGCAGACGCCGACATCGGAACCGAAGAAGGAGAAGAAGCTCGTCGACCCGATGACTCACCAGGTATATACCGCGACCGACGACGGTCTGGTGAAGGTCCACGACCCGGAAACAGGTCGAGAGGGCATCTTCTCCGAATCTGGTGAGTGGCACTCCGGTGAACTGCGTTACGCCAATCGCCAGTTACTGGGCTGGATGGGGCGAATGTCGTCCCGACAGGCCCGCAAGGCCTGACCGATCTCTCTGTGCCAGCTGGATCCTGTGTCCATGGGACGCCGGATCGACTCCGGCGCCCATTGCCGGGAAAGTAGGAATGCCATGAACTCGAGCTCGCCATCTATTCCCGCCGGATGCCCCGCTCACGCATCGTCGGTCGATTCGGCTGTCGCCGAACTGATGACGCTGGATCCGGACCGCGTACGGTGCCCGTATCCGGTGTACGAGCAGTTGCGGCAGGAAGCTCCCGTCTACTGGTCCGAGCGCCTGCAGTCGTACGTCGTCAGCCGCTACGCCGACATCGCAGCGATCCTGACCAAACCGAAGCTGTTCTCCTCGATTCGTCAGAGTGGCCCATCGTCGGTGACCGCGCTCGCGCAGCGCCTCATCGAGGACCCGGACACGCCCGAACTACTGAAGAGACAGGCCGCCCGACGGTTGGAAGTCAGCGGAAAGCCGACGTTGATCAATGCAGACCCGCCGGTGCACGTTCGTCAGCGCAAGTTGGTCAGCCAGGGATTCAGCCCTCGGCGAGTGGCATTGATGGAACCGGAGGTGCGCCAGATCGCGAGCGATCTTTTCGACAAGTTCGAGGCTCGCGGATCGATGGACTTCGTCGCCGACTTCGCACTGCCGCTGCCGATGACGGTCATTGCGAACGTGCTCGGCGTCCCGCCCTCTCGGATGGCGGACTTCAAGCGGTGGTCGGACGCGTTCACACGGGGCGTCGGAGCGTTGGACCTGTCCATCGACCAGATCCAGCAAATCTTCGGCGCGGTGGACGAGTTCTACGACTACTTCACCGAACAGATCGAGGAGCGGCGGACCGAGCCGCGCGACGACCTCCTCACCGACATCGTGGCCGCGCGACTCGATGGCGAACAGCCACTGCTGTTGAACGAGATGCTGCACATGCTGTCGGTGTTCCTCGTCGGTGGCAACGAGACCACGACCAACCTCCTGACGGCGATCACGTTGCGTCTGCTCACGGACGACGAACTGATGACCCGAATTCGTAACGACGCATCGCTGATCCCCAAGCTCGTGGAGGAAGTGGTACGCCTCGAATCCCCGGTACAGGGTTTGTTCCGCACCGCCACCGAGGACACCGAACTGAACGGGACGCCCATTCCCGAGGGGTCGATGCTCTGGATAGTCTTCGCATCCGGCAACCGGGACCCCGAAGCGATCACCACCCCCGACGACATCGAACTCGACGGCCCCAATGGCCTGAACCACCTTGCCTTCGGCAAAGGCGAACACGTCTGCATGGGCGCTTCGGTCGCACGACTCGAAGCGCGCATCGGAATCGAGATGATGCTGGAGCGGTTCCCGAACCTACGACTGGCTTCGGACGAACTGCCTCCGGTCCACAACAGCTTCATTCTGCATGGACTACAGCGACTGGACGTCGTCAACACACCACGATGAGTAAGCGTTGGCTGATCACCGGCAGTGGGCGTGGTCTCGGCCGCGCGTTCGCGGAGGCTGCCCTCGAACGTGGAGACCGCGTGGCCGCTTCCGCGCGCCGGGCGAACGATCTGAAAATGCTGAAGGACAGCCACGGTGATCAGTTCATACCGCTCGAGTTCGATGTAACCGATCGGTGTGCGGTCGGTGCCGGCGTGCGCATCGCCCACGAGCAGCTCGGCGGCATCGACATCGTGGTCAACAACGCCGGATACGGGCATATAGGGGCATTCGAGGAGGTCACCGACGACGAACTGCGGCGTCAGCTCGACGTGAACCTGTTCGGAGCGCTCCGCGTCACCCAGGCTGTGCTTCCGATCATGCGTGACCAAGGATCGGGACACATCATCCAGATTTCGAGCATCGGCGGCGTCGTTTCATTCCCGAACCTCTCGGCCTATCACGCGTCGAAATGGGCACTGGAGGGAATGAGCGAATCGCTCGCGGTCGAGGTACGACCGTTCGGGATCTCGGTCACCCTGGTCGAACCAGGAGCATTCGATACCGACTCCGAAGGGTCCTCCTCGACACGTTCCGAGCCCATCTCCGCCTACGATTCTCTCCGTGCGGCCAGATCCGCACCCTACGGCGGGCAAACTCCGGAAGACCCGCGCCTTGCCGGGCAGGCGATGTTGCGCATCGTCGATTCCGAGAAGCCGCCATTGCGCGTACTGCTCGGGCCGATCGCAACCGATCTTGCGCTGCGCATGCACGCACGCCGATTCACGACCTGGAACGATTGGGTTTCGCTGTCCCGCTTAGAGTTCTGAATTCATTCCCACCACGGCGGCACCCCGTCGTCAGAAAGCGAGTTCCTCATGACACAGCCAGAATTGCCGGTCGCCGTTGTCACCGGCGCCGGGCGTGGGATCGGTGCAGCGATCTCACGACGCCTGGCACGAACCGGATTCGACGTCGTGGCCGTCGACCTCGACGGTGAGTCGGCCTCGCGCATCGCCGACGAGATCGGCGGCAGGTGTGCGGCTCTGGACATCACCGATGCCGAGGCTGTGCGTTCCTTCGCAGCCACGCTCCCCCGCGTCGACGCGCTCGTGAACAATGCCGGAATCTTTCCGCCGGCGGCGATTGCAACAGTCGATCCCGACCAGTTCCGCAAAGTAATGGACGTCAACGTTCTCGGTACGTTGATCATGACGCAAGCAGTGCTGCCGCAATTGACCGAATCGAACCAGGCAGCCATCGTCAACATTGCGTCGATCGCCGCCAAAGTCGTGACACCGGGCACCGCCGCCTACTCTCCGTCGAAAGCAGCGGTCGTGTCCCTGACGAAACTGCTTGCAGTCGAACTCGCAGACAGAGACATTCGCGTGAATGCGGTCGCGCCGGGCGGCGTCGCAACGGAGGCAACCGCATCGTTCAGTGCCGACGCGGACCGCGAAGCGCGATTCAACTCCTTGATTCCTGCCGGGCGCCGCGCCACGCCGGAAGACATCGCGGACACCGTTCCCTTCTTCCTGGGAAGCGATGCGCGCTACGTCACCGGCCAGGTCGTATATGTCGACGGTGGACTGACCGAATCCACCGTCAGCTTCCTGCGTGCCGCCCAAAGCAGTAACTGACACCCTCCTCGCTGATCCGCAGAACGAATTCAGGTGGCTCCCGCAATGCGGGAGCCACCTGAATTCATTCGTTCACAATGATTCTCAGGCAGAGGTAGCTTCGCGATCGGTCGCACGCTCGAGCACCTTGACCACACCTGCCCCGCCGTCGACGAGAATACGGTCTCCTTCGCGCAGGACGCGGGTGCCGTTCCCGGTTCCGATGACGAACGGGATGCCGAGTTCACGCGCGACGACCGCACCGTGGCTCGCGGACGTTCCGATATCGATCACGAGAGCGTCGGCAAGTGCCATCAGCGGCGCCCAGCCAGGATCGGTGAACCGGCAGACGAGAATGTCACCGGGATCGAGGTCGATGTCGTCATCGGCCTCCACGACGATTCGAGCTCGACCCTCCACGATGCCGCCGCCACTCGCTGAGCCGGTCACCTCCAGAATGTCGGCAGAGGACCAGTCGGACTTCGGTGTCAACGTCGGCATTCCCACGAAAGACAGTGGCATTTCCATGTTCTTGTATTCGATCCGAGTCGCCCGTCGTGCACGTACGATCTCACGGGCATTCGGAAGTTCTCCCGCGGCCAATTGCTGACACTCCTCGACCGTCAAGAAGAACGCGTCGTCCGGTTCGTCGAACTGGCCGAGCTGAACCTTCTCGGCACCGAAAGCTTTCACAGCCGCGCGAGCTTCGTCGAGCGCCATCAGATACCCCGCCTTGCCGATCTGCAGAGTGCGGATGGTGTTCTGCATTCGCCTCAAGAGCCACCGGATCGCCGGCCGCTGAAGTGCGGGCGTCCCGGCGAGGAGTCGACGCTCTGCCTCCTTGGCAGCGTCCTGCGCGCGCGCTGCTCGGTCATTGGGCCGTTCCCGCGCCGCCGAAGCGGCGGCCAGATAGCGAATCGGAGTGGGGTCCTCACGCCACGACGTCGTGTACGGATTCCCTTCGTTCGGGCCGTGGTAGCCCCACTTCCGTAGGAACTCGTCCTCGGAGATCTCGTGGTGGCCCAACCGCCACAGTTCGTCGGTCATGGTCGTCTCGAGAACACCACCGACCCCCGCGAGCAGATCGGCAGCGAGAGCCGCGTCGCCCGCCTTCTCCGCCGCAGCAGCGAGTCCACTCTGTCCGCCCTGAAACAGAAACCGCACGACGCAGTGCACCGAGAAAACGTCGACAAAGTCCTGCCGCGCCTCGAGTAGCCGCTCGATCGCGGGACGGTCCTGTGCCGCCAGATCAGGTTCGTACACGACCTTCAGCCACTTCGCATACATCCGGTCGTGGAGCTTGCGGATCCGCTTACCGGTACGCATCGCCGTGCCCGGTGCCTTGGCCAGCACGATCGGTAGCCGACGATTCGAACTTTCGACTTTCTTGGCGTCGGGCCGCACGCTGCCCATGAGGTCACGTTCGAAATCGTCCGGACTGACACCAGGCAGCGACGCCATGGTCTCTTTGATCGCGTCGACATTGAATGCCTGCCGCCCGTAGAAGCACGAGAGGCCGCGGTCGTTCACGTCGGGAGAAACCACGACCGCTTTCTTCGGGATGACCCCGAACGCATACATCGAGTAGAGCCATGACCACTCCGCCGACTCTCCCCAGATGCTCCAGCACATCGGCGACATGACGTCGGGGCACGCTTCACCGAGGTTCGTGCTCGTCCAATACCGATCTGGCTCCGACGTCCCGCGAATCGGGTCGGAAACTGTAGCAGACAACTAAATCGCTCCTCGCTCGCTCGAGCCACTGCGCTCAGCGCAGTCGCCTGATAGTCACTTACGTTTGCTGTGACGGGCAACACATACAGCAAACTCTACTACATGACTATTTGGCAATAGATAGGTGAGCATGCGACGAAAATTGTCTGGCGCCATCCGGACATGATCCACACCTTCCTGCCGGGATCACCGCACGACGCCCGGCAGGAACGCGGAACTCAGTCCCCGATTCGATCCCCCGTCTCCGGGTGGAACAGGTGCACCGCCCCGTCGCGCTTGCGCAATGACACGGTGTCGGCGAGTCTCGCCGGGGTGCGGGTCAGCGATCGGGCGACGAGTTGGGTGCCGTCACCGGCGATGTGGGTGTGCACGTAGGACTCACTGCCGAGTTCTTCGACGAGGTCGACGATCACCTCGATGCCGCCCTCCCCGGTCGTCGACAACTCCAGCTGCTCGGGGCGCACACCGACCGTCACGGTCTCCAGACCGGCGGCGCTCAGTGCCGACAGCTGGTCGCGTTCGAGTGGGAGGGTCGAGTTCCCGAGCCGCACGCCGTCGCTGACGATCGGCATGGTCAGCAGATTCATGGCGGGCGAGCCGATGAATCCGGCCACGAACGCGTTGGTCGGCTTGTCGTACAGCTCGGTGGGTGCCGAGAACTGCTGCAGTTTGCCGTTCTTGAGGACGGCGACCCGGTCACCCATGGTCATGGCCTCGACCTGGTCGTGGGTGACGTAGACGGTGGTGGTGCCGAGCCGCCGTTGTAGCGCCGCGATCTGCGTGCGGGTCTGGACGCGGAGTTTCGCGTCGAGGTTCGACAGCGGCTCGTCCATGCAGAACACCTGCGGCTCGCGCACGATCGCGCGGCCCATCGCCACGCGCTGACGCTGACCGCCGGACAGCTTGCCGGGTTTGCGGTCGAGGTAGTCGGTGAGGTCGAGCAGTTTCGCGGCCTCGGCGACCTTCCGCTTGCGTTCCTCCACACCGACTCCGCGCATTTTCAGCGCGAAACCCATGTTCTCGCCCACAGTCTTGTTCGGGTAGAGGGCGTAGTTCTGGAACACCATCGCGATGTCGCGATCCTTCGACGGCACACCCACCATGTCCTTGCCGTTGATGGTGATGGTGCCCTCGTCGATGTCCTCGAGGCCGGCGAGCATCCGCAGGGCGGTGCTCTTACCGGAACCCGACGGTCCGACGAGGACGATGAACTCGCCGTCCTCGATCTGCAGGTCGAGCGAATCGACCGCCAGCGTGTCGGCGTTCTCGTAGATGCAGGATGCGCCCTTGTACGCGATGTCAGCCATGATTGCTCCTCTGGTGGATGCCGAAGTCGGGGGAAGTGATTGCCGGGGTGATCATTTGATCGCGCCGAAGGACAGGCCGCGGACCAGCTTGTTCTGTGCGACCCAGCCGGCCAGGATGACCGGGAGTGCCGCCAGCGTGGCGGCGGCGGACAGCCGAGCCCAGTACAGCCCCTCACCGGTGATGAATCCGACGAGGAACACCGGAACCGTCTGCGCCTGCACGGCGGTGAGGTTGACCGCGAAGAAGAACTCGTTCCACGAGAAGATCACGCAGATCAACGCGGTAGCAGCGATGCCGGGTGAGACGAGCGGGAGGATCACCTCACGCACCGACGTCCACAGGCTCGCGCCGTCCATGCTCGCGGCCTCGAGCAACTCGCCCGGCACCTCGAGGAAGAACGACCGCATCATCCATACGGCGATGGGGACGTTCATCGCCGTGTACAGGATGACCAGCGCCCAGATGTTGTCGAGCAGACCGATGTCGTTGACGATCACGTACAGCGGGATGATCGCGGCCACGATCGGGAGCATCTTCGTGCTGATGAAGAAGAACAGGGCGTCCTTCGTCTTCCGGACCGGACGCAGCGACAGCGCGAACGCCGCCGGCACACCGAGCACCAACACGAGGATGGTCGACATGGCGGTCGCGAACGCCGAATTCAGCAGCGCCGTGCCGACTCCGCTGTCGAGGACGGCCTTGAACTGGTCGAGAGTCGGGGTGAAGAACAGTTTCGGCGGACTCGTGTAGGCGTCGCCCTCTTGCTTGAACGCGGTGAGCACCATCCAGGCCACCGGGAAGAAGAACCCGAGCGCCACGATCCAGGCCACCACACTCCACGGGCTGAACTTGCGGTGTTTGCGTGCCCGCTTCGTCTCCGGGACGGCGGGGGTGGACTCCACCGGGGCCGCCGCAGTGTCGGTAGTCATCACGCTGCCTCCTCGTTACCGGTAAAGCTCTTGAAGATCAGTCGCAACGCCAGGGTCGCGACGATCATCGTCGCGATCACCACGATGACGCCCATCGCGGCGGCCTGGCCGATGTCGAAACCGAGGAATGCGCGCTGGTAGATGTAGAAGGGAAGGTTGGCACTGGCGGTGCCGGGCCCGCCCTGGGTCATCATGTAGATGGCGTCGAACGTGTTGATCAGGTAGATCGCGCCCAGCACCGCACCGAGTTCGATGAACCGGCGCAGATGCGGAAGCGTCAGTTCCCGGAACATCGCAAACGGCTTGGCGCCGTCCACCCGCGCCGCCTCGAGGATGTCGCGCGGCATCGACTGCAGGCCGGCCAGGATCAGCAGCATCATGAACGGCGTCCACTGCCACACCAGGTTCACCATGACCGCGGGGAGCGGGAACTTGCTGACCCAGTCGACCTGCCCCACCCCGAACGGGGAGAGCACGAAGTTGACGATGCCGAACACCGGGTCGAACATCGTCGTCTTCCAGAGCAGCGCACCGGCGACGGGCGTCACGAGGAACGGGGTGATGAGGAGAGTACGGACGATTCCGCGGCCCAGGAAGGCGCGGTCGAGCAGCAGCGCGAGCAGCAGGCCCAGCACCACCGAGATCAGCACGGTTCCGACGATCAGGATCACGGTGTTGACCGCGACCTCACGGAACTGACTGTCCTTGAACACATCCACGTAGTTCTGCAGTCCGACGAAGGCCTGCGAACCCGGCCGCACCAGGTTCCAGGACTGCGTCGAGTAGTACAGCGTGAACAGGAACGGGATCTGGGTCACCACGATCATGAAGATCAGGGCGGGCAGCAACGGCCCCCGGCGACGCCATCCCTCCGCGCGGGAGACGCTGTCGCCCTTGGCCTCCCGCAGTTGCCGCACCCGGTCGGCAGTGCCGCCCGCGGTGGGTTTCTCGGCGATGGTTGTCATTTTTCCTCCCTGTAGGTCGCGCCGACCACCTCGGCGTACTGCTGAGCCTGGGCGAGCGCCTCGGGCACGGTCTGCTGTCCAGCGATCGCCGCGCTGATCTGCTGGCTGACGCGGGTTCCGAGGTCCTGGAACTCCGGGATCGCCAGGAACTGCACGCCGGTGTACGGAACCGGTTGCACGGTGGGCGCATCCGGGGTCGCGTTCTCGATCGCCTCGAGCGTGAGCGGTCCGTAGGCGGCGGAGGCTTCCTTGTACTCGGGAATCTCATACGTCGACAACCGGCTGCCCGGAGGCACCCGCTCCCAGCCCAGGTCCTCGCCGACCGTGCGTATGTATTGCTTGTCGGTCATCCACGAGATGAACTTCCACGCCGCATCGGGGTTCTCGCTGCTCTCGGGGATTCCGAGCGACCAGCTGTACAGCCAGCCGGAGTTGTCCTTCACCTCGATCGGGGCGGGCGCGTAGCCGATCTTGCCGACCACGGCGCTCGACGTCGGATCCTCCAGCGTGGACACGGCGGACGTCGAGTCGTACCACATGGCGACATGGCCCTGGGACAACTGCGTGGCGCATTCACCGAACCCGCTCGTCGCGGCACCGGGTTCACCGTGCTCGCGCACGAGGTCGACGTAGAACTGCACGGCCCGTTCCACCTCGGGACTGGTGAGCTGGGCGTTCCAGTTCTCGTCGTACCACCGGCCGCCGAATGTGTTGATGACGGTGTCCAGCGGGGCGAGGAGTTCACCCCAGCCCGGCTTGCCGCGGAGGCAGATTCCCGCCATGTCGTCGCTGTCGAGCTGCTTCGCCGCAGCGGCGACCTCGGCCCAGGTCGGCTTCTCCGACAGGGTGATTCCGGCCTGCTCGAACAGGTCCTTGCGGTACATCAGGAACGAGGACTCACCGTAGAACGGCACCGAGTACATGTTCCCCTCGTACGACAGGGACTCCCGCAGGCTCGGAATGAAGTCGGCCTCGTCGTAACCCTCGGTGGCCTGCGCATACTGCGACAAATTCTTCAGCCAGCCGTATTTGGCCCACTGCGGGGTCTCGTAGTTGCTGATCATCACGACGTCGAATTCGCCGCCACCGGTAGCGGTGGACGCGGTGATCTTCGCGCGAGCCTCGTTCTCGGACAACGTGACGAACTTCAGGTCGATGTCCGGGTTCTCCTCCTCGAACTGCGAGGCGAGCTTGCGGGCGTCCTGCATCTGCGAATTGGAGACCATCGCGATGGTGATGGTCTGATCCGACGCTCCCAGCGATCCGGCGCCTGCGCATCCGCTGAGCGTGAGGCAGAGCGCTCCCGCGCCCGCCACCAGCATCGTTGCCGGTTTCCTGTGTATCTTCACCGATCTTCACCTCTCTTGCGTGGTGCTACTGATCGAGCAGCCAACGCGCGCATTCGATGTCGCAGACCAGCATCTTGGCCAGTCCGCCGTGGAGGGCACCCAGTGCCGCATGGTGTTTGGCGACGCCACCGGTGACGAGGATCGATCCCTCGCACGCGCGGATGTCGTCGAGCGGAACGGACATGGCCCGTTCGTCGAGTGGGCCGGCGACCTCGGTGCCGTCGAGCCGATAGAAGCGGCCACCGACCTCGCCGACCGCGCCGAGGTCGGTGAGCACGGACAGCATGTCCGTGTCGATGAAGCTGCCCTCGAACAGGGTGGTCGACGTGGAGACGGCGCCCGTGCCGAACATCATCATCTCGGCTGTCCGGCCGGCCTCGAGGGCCTTGGAGATGACGGAGTCGCCCCGCATGGATACCACGGTCGACGCGTCGGCGTACAGCGGGACGGGGAGACGAACAGTGTTGGCCTGCAGTTGTTCTGCGCACCTCCCGAGGACGTACTCGGTTCCGGTCTGGTAGTTGATGGCACTTACCGAGCCGTCGAGTTGGACGACGGACGCGCACGTGGCCGCCCCGGACGGCAACCCCTGGGCGACGGCGACCGTTTCGGGCCCCCACGTGAAGCCGAGGGTGTCGCCCTCGCGGATCCGGCGGACCAGCAGGGAGGCTGCGGCACGTCCGACCCCGGCGAAGCTGTTGTGGTCGTCGATCGATCCCGCGGCGTCGACGGAGTCGGCGACCACCACCGCCTCGACGAGCCCGTACTTCTCCTCGAGGGCACGCTCCTCGTCCGAGCGCAGCGCGTCGCGCAGATGCGCGGGGGCCTGCACCTCGATGCGCACCAGGCCCTGGGCGCGGGCGCGTGCCACCAGCCTGCCCGCCGTCGGGCGGGAGACACCGAGACGCGTGGCGACCTCGGCCTGGGTCATTCCGTCCAGGTAATACAGCGTTGCCGCGCGCAACGCGAGGCGCAGATCCTCCGTCGTGGACGGCGGTGGCGCCGCGATGAGGGACGGCGTCGGGGCCGTCGGATTGGGGGACGTCACTGGTTCTCCTCGCCATGATCCCGAGCCCGTCGGTTGTCTTCCGGAGCCTCGGGAAACCGTGAGCAAATGATCACTATGCGTTCATCTGCTCAATACGCTAGCATCGAAGTGTGACCCACACAACACTCCCTTCGGATATCCCCAGGACGATGCGTGCCAGCGTGCTCGTCGAACCGGGTGCGATCGAGATCAGGGAACGCCCCGTCCCCACCCCCGGACCCGGGGACGTCCTGATCCGGGTGGCGTCGGTGGGCGTCTGCGGATCGGACACGCACTACTACCGCGAGGGCCGGATCGGGGACTTCGTGGTCGATCAGCCGATCGTGCTGGGCCACGAGGCGTCGGGCACCGTCGTCGGCGTCGGCCCCGGAATCGATGCGCAGCGAATCGGGCAGCGCGTCTCCATCGAACCGCAGCGTCCCGACCCGGACTCCGACGAATCGCGTCGGGGCCTCTACAACCTGTGCCCGCACATGCAGTTCTATGCCACCCCGCCGATCGACGGGGCGCTCGCCGAGTACGTGACCATCGGCTCGGCGTTCGCCCACCCGATCCCGGACGAGATGTCCGAGGACGCGGCCGCGCTGTGCGAACCGCTGTCCGTCGCGATCGCCACCACCCGCAAGGCCGGCGTGACGGCCGGTTCCCGCGTCCTGATCGCCGGCGCGGGACCGATCGGAATCGCGACGGTGCAGACCGCGCTCGCGTTCGGTGCCACCGAGGTCTTCGTTTCGGACCTCGATCCGCGGCGGCGCGACGTCGCAACGAAATTCGGGGCCACCGCGGTGCTCGACCCGCGTGAGCAGGACGTCGCGGGACTTCACGTGGACGCGTTCGTCGACGCGTCCGGCGCTCCCGCCGCCGTCCTGGCCGGGATCCGGGCCGTCCGGCCCGCGGGATCCGTGGTGCTCGTGGGTATGGGCGCCGCCGAGATGACCCTCCCCGTCCAGACCATCCAGAACCGAGAGTTGTTGCTGACCGGGGTGTTCCGCTACGCCAACACCTGGCCGACTGCCATAGCGCTCGCACGGTCGGGGCGGGTCGACCTCGATGCGATGGTCACCGGAAGATTTCCGCTCGCCGAGGCGGAGCACGCACTGAACGCAGACCGGACGCCGGGCAGCCTCAAGGCCGTCGTGCGCGTCCAGGAATGAGGAGAGACCGATGCAACTGAGCGCGCAGGCACTGCAGCAGTTCGACGACACCGTGCAGGTGCCGAATTACGATCGACGCGACATCACCGTCGGGATAGTGCATTTCGGTGTCGGCGGATTTCACCGCGCGCATCAGGCGATGTACGTCGACCGGCTGTTGCGACGCGGGGAGGCCCGCGACTGGGGGATCTGCGGTGTCGGGGTCCTGCCCGGGGACCGGCGCATGAAGGACGTCCTGGACGCGCAGGACGGCCTGTACACCCTTGCGCTGCGGCATTCCGACGGCACCTGGGACGTCAGCGTCATCGGGTCGATCGTCGACTATCTCTTCGCCCCCGACGACCCAGAAGCGGTCATCGAGAAGATCGCCGCGGAGACCACGAAGATCGTCTCGCTGACCATCACCGAGGGCGGCTACAACTTCACCCACGACACGGGCGAGTTCGACGCCGAGAACCCGGACGTCGTGCACGATCTCGCCGACGGCGCCTCTCCGCGGACCACGTTCGGACTCGTCGTCGAGGCCCTGGCCCGGCGCCGGGCACGCGGGTTACCGTCGCCGACGATCATGTCCTGCGACAACATTCAGGGCAACGGCGACGTGGCGCAGCGGATGTTCCTGGCGTACGCGGAGTTGAAGGACCCGGAGCTCGCCGCGTGGATGCGCGCCGAGACGTCGTTCCCCAACTCGATGGTCGACCGCATCACACCCGTCACCACACCCGAGGTGACGGACGCGCTGTCGTCGCGGTTCGGCATCGACGACCGGTGGCCCGTCGCCGCCGAACCGTTCACCTCGTGGGTGCTCGAGGACGCGTTCCCGCTCGGCCGTCCCGCGTTCGAGGAGGTGGGCGTCCAGGTGGTCGACGACGTCGCACCGTACGAGCTGATGAAACTGCGCCTGCTCAACGCGAGCCACCAGGGCCTCTGCTACTTCGGCTACCTGTCGGGATACCGGCTCGTGCACGACGTCGCGCAAGACCCGCTGTTCGCCGACTTCCTGCTGGCGTACATGGACGACGAGGCCACCCCCACGTTGCGGCCGGTGCCGGGCGTCGACCTCGACGACTACAAGCGCACCCTCATCGAACGCTTCTCCAACCCCGAGATCCGCGACACCGTCGCCCGCCTGTGCGCCGAATCGTCCGACCGCATCCCGAAATGGCTGCTGCCGGTGATCCGCGAGAACCTGATCGCCGACCGGCCCATCCGGCTGTCGGCCGCGATCGTGGCCAGCTGGGCCCGGTATGCCGAGGGAGTCGACGAGGACGGCGAGCCCATCGACGTCGTCGACCAGTTGAAGGATTCGCTCGTGCCGATCGCACGCAGCCAGCGCGAGAACCGCACCGCATTCATCGAGAACCGGTCGGTCTTCGGCGATCTGGCCGAGAACCCCCGCTTCGTCACCGCGTATCTCTGGGCGCTCGACTCGCTGCACGGCGTCGGCGCACGGAAGACACTCGAGGCTCTGCGTGAGAAGGTGCAGTCATGAGTCTGGTCATCGGTGAAGCCCTCATCGACATCGTCACGGCGAGCGGCGGCGCCACCACCGAATACGTCGGCGGTAGTCCCCTCAACGTCGCGGTCGGTCTCGGTCGGCTCGGCCGCCCGGTCGAGTTCGTCACCCGGATCGGCGACGACACGCGGGGCAGGTCGATCCTCCGGCACCTCGAGGAGTCCGGAGTGAGCCTCGCATCCGGCAGCGTCACCGCCGAGCGGACGGCGACGGCCCACGCCACCCTCGATTCCGCGGGCGCCGCCACCTACGAGTTCGACATCGAATGGGATCTTCCCTCCCCCAGCGGCGCGTCGTCCCCGACGCTGGTCCACACCGGTTCCATTGCTGCCGTGATGGAACCGGGATGTGACGTGGTCGCCGACATGCTCGACCGCCGTCGATCCTCGGCGACCCTCAGCTACGACCCCAACGTGCGACCCGTCCTGATCACGGACCGGGAACGCGCCCGGCGGCGGATCGAACACCTGGTGGCGATGTCGGACATCGTCAAGGTCAGCGACGAGGACCTCCGCTGGTACGACGGCGACCGGGATCCCGTCGACATCGCCCGCGACTGGCTGTCCCGTGGACCGGCGATGGTCGCGGTGACGCGGGGCGCCGAGGGCGCGTTCGCGGTCTGCGCCGCCGGACTCGTCGAGGTCGCGGCCCGGCCGGTCGAGGTGGTCGACACCGTCGGCGCGGGTGACGCATTCATGGCCGGACTCCTCGACGGGTTCTGGGCGCACGGCTTCCTCGGCGCCGAGAGCCGGGCGGCGCTGCACGCGATCGAACCGGACGAGCTACGGAACGTACTCGACAACGCCGTGCTCACGTCGGGACTCACGGTCGCACGGGCCGGCGCCGACCTCCCCACCCGCGACGTGCTCGACCGCGCAGCCGGGGTCCGGCAATGACTCTCGTCGCCGGCATCGACTCGTCGACCCAGGCGTGCAAGGTGATCGTCTGCGACGCCGACACCGGCGAACTCGTCCGCGAGGGCCGGGCGTCGCACCCGGACGGCACCGAGGTCGACCCACAGGCGTGGGCAACCGCCCTCGACGGCGCCGTCGCCGCGGCCGGCGGCCTGGACGACGTCGCGGCGGTGTCGGTGGGGGCGCAGCAGCACGGCATGGTCTGCCTCGACGACACCGGGTCCGTGGTGCGTCCGGCGTTGTTGTGGAACGACACTCGCTCCGCCGACGCGGCCGCGCAGTTGGTCGACGACCTCGGCGGTCCGGACTCGTGGGCGGACGCCGTGGGTGTGGTCCCCCTGGCCGCGATCACCGTCAGCAAGCTGCGCTGGCTGGCCGATGCCGAACCGGCGAACGCCGACCGGACCTCCGCAGTGTGCCTGCCCCACGACTGGCTCGGCCGGCAACTCACCGGCAGCACCGATCTCGACGCACTGGTCACCGACCGCGGCGACGCCAGCGGCACCGGATACTATTCCGCCGCAACCGATACCTACCGTCCCGACCTGCTGTCGCTGGCGCTGCGCGGGCGCGCCCCCGCCGTGCCGCGCGTCGCCGCGCCGGCCGAGCGGATCGGCGAAACCCGGTGGGGCGCGGTCGTCGGTCCCGGAACCGGCGACAATGCCGCTGCCGCACTGGCACTCGACGCGCAGGAAGGCGATGTCGTCGTCTCCGTGGGAACGTCGGGGGTCGTGTCCGCGGTGTCCATGACACCGGCGAACGACCCGGGCGGATTCGTCGCCGGCTTCGCCGACGCCACCGGCCGCCAGCTGCCCCTCGTGTGCACGCTCAACGCGGCCCGGGTACTCGACGCGACCGCCTCACTGCTGGGCGTCGATCACGACGAGTTGTCGCGGCTGGCGCTGTCCGCGCCGTCCGGCAGCGACGGCCTGGTGATGGTGCCGTACCTGGAAGGCGAGCGCACCCCCAACCGCCCGAACGCCACCGGCACCATCGCCGGACTGCGGCTGGCCAATTCGACCCCTGCCCACCTCGCCCGGGCTGCGGTCGAGGGGCTGCTGTGCGGTCTGGCCGACGGCATCGACCACCTCGTCGCCCAGGGCGTGTCGGTGCGGCGCATACTCCTCGTCGGCGGCGGCGCCCGCTCCCGGGCCCTGTGCGAACTCGCGCCCGCGATCTTCGGCGCCCCGGTCCTCGTGCCGCAACCGGCGGAGTACGTCGCGATCGGCGCCTGCAGGCAGGCTGCGTGGACCCTGGCCGGCACCCCAGAACCGCCCCGGTGGAGTCAGACGTCCACCCGGCGTTTCGAGGCCGACCCCGCACCCGGCGTCCGGGAACGCTATGCGTCAGTGAGGCGCTGACGCGCCTGTGCGCCTTTGTGGTTGCTCCAGCTACCAAAAAGGCGCACAGGTGGCTACGCCACCTTCACCAGCATCTTGCCGACGTTGGCGCCGTGCATGAGTTGCAGGAACGCGTCGACCGAGTTCTCGATGCCGTCGACGACGGTCTCGTCGTGGACGACGTCGCCGGACGCGAGCCACGGTCCCATCTTGGCGGCGAATTCGGGGAACAGGTGGGTGTAGTTGCCGAGGGTGAAGCCCTGCAGGGTGAGCCCCCGGCTGATGATGTTCACCAGGTTGTCGGGGCCCGGCGTGCGCTCGGTGGCGTTGTACGCGGAGATGGCCCCGCACAGCGCGGCCCGGCCGCCGGTGCGCAGGACGTCGAGTGCCGCCTCGAGGTGGTCGCCGCCGACGTTGTCGAAGTAGACGTCGATGCCGTCGCCGGCAAGTCCGCGGAGTTGCTCGCGCACGGGTGCCTGCTTGTAGTCGAACGCGGCGTCGTATCCGTAACGGTCGGTCAGCAGCGCGACCTTCTCCGCGGACCCGGCGGATCCGATGACGCGGGAGGCTCCCTCGAGCCGGGCGATCTGCCCGGCAGCGGTGCCCACCGCACCCGCGGCGCCGGAGATGAAGACCGAGTCACCGGGCTTCAGGTGGGCGATGTGCAGCAGACCGACGTACGCCGTGAGCCCCGTCAGTCCGAGGATGCCCAGGTACGCCGAGATCGAGACGCCCGGGATCTCATCGACGACCCGGAACGCGGCGGCGTCACCCTGCGCGACGTCGCGCCACCCGAGGTCGTGGACCACGACCGAGCCGACCGGGTGGGTGGCGGCGGTGGATTCGACGACGCGACCGACTGCGCCACCGGTCATGGTCTCGCCCAGCACGAAAGGCGGGATGTACGACTTCACGTCGTTCATCCGACCGCGCATGTAGGGGTCGACGGACGTGAACTCGTTGGCCACGCGCACCTGATCGGGCCCGAGATCGGGCAATTCGACGGTGACGGTGCGGAAATCGTCCTGGGTGGGCCAGCCCACCGGGCGGTTGATCAGCTGGATCTGGGTGCTGGAGGTCACGGTGTTCCTTTCGATACTTCTGCGGTCACAGCGCCAGTCCGAGCGCGAGGAGGATGACGGTGAGCAGCGGCAGCGTCCCCTGGGTGATCGCCGCCCGGGCCTTGTCAGGCGAGGACAGCAGGAGGACCAGCGCGGCGAGCAGCATGGACCCCGCGCCGGCGAAGATCAGTGCCGCACCGACAGCGGTCGCGCCGATGATCACGGCCACGATGCCGACCGCGGTCACGATCGCCAGGAAGAGGTTGTAGAAGCCCTGGTTGAAGGCAAGTTCCTTGGTGGCGCCTGCCTCTTCGGCGCTCGTCCCGAACGTCGCGCGGGTGCGCGGAGCGGTCCAGAGGACGGACTCGAGCACGAAGATGTAGACGTGGAGCGCACTGGCGAGTGCGGCAAGAACAAGACCTGCGGCAACCATACGAAACTCCTCCTCGTTCTGAACTGACCATTTCAATATATACTGAAATGATCGTTTCACAACCATGAGTGAGGACCGTCATGCCGCGCACGCAGGATTTCGACACGGCCGAGGTGATCGGCCATGCCCGCGACCTGTTCTGGGACAAGGGCTTCGAAGCCACATCGATACGCGAACTCGAACGCGTCACGGGATTGAATCGGTCGAGTCTGTACCACGCGTTCACCAGCAAACGCGGACTGTACGACGCCGCCGTGCACGACTACCTCGACCACGTGGTGCGCCCCCGCCTCCGCGTCCTGACCGACGAACCCACCCGCCCCGACGCAGCCGAGCGCTACTACCGCAGCCTCGCGGACGCCCTCGCCGCCCTCCCCGACGACGCCCCCGGCCGCGGATGCCTCCTCCTCAACAGCGCCGCCGGCTTCGCGGCACACGACGACGCGCAACGGTCCGTGGTCGACGCGTACCAATGTGAACTGTCCGCGGCACTCACCCACGCACTCCGGGCCCACGACCCGGACGCCTCCGCCGCCACCCTCCAGCACCGGACCCGGCTTCTGACGTCACTGTCCGTCAGCGCGCTCCTGCTGTCGCGGGTCAACCGCGACGAGGCTGTCGCCGTCGCGAACACCGCCGTCGAGCAGCTCGAGGAATGGCGCCCCTGAGGTGAGTGGCAAAGCGTGCCCCGACACACTTTGCCACTCACGTGGCGGTGATCCAGTCGGCCATCACGTCGGCCAGGGCTTCGGCGCCGCGGTTGCAGTCGTCCGGTTCGGCGAACTCGTCGGGCGAGTGGGACACACCGGTGGGGTTGCGGACGAACATCATCGCGGTGGGCACCTTCGCCGACAGGATGCCGGCGTCGTGTCCGGCGGCGGTGGGGAGGACGGGGATGTCCCCGAGGTGGGCGAGGGAGCGGCGCAACCGTTCCCGGGTGTCGTGCGGGAACTCGACGATCGGTGTGACCGATTCGGCATCGACCTCGAGACCGACGCCGTCGGCGGCCGCGTAGGCCTGCGCCTCGGCGGTGATCTGCTGCACCAGCCTGGTCAGTGTGTCCTCGTCGGCGGCGCGGGCGTCGAGCCAGGCCCGCACTTCCGATGGAATCGCGTTGGCGCCGTTGGGAAGTACCCGCACCTTGCCGAACGTCGCGACCGCCTCGTGCAGCGTCGCGGCGGTCCGGGCGGTGTGCACGGACGACGCGAACGCGAGCATCGGGTCGCGGCGGTCGACGAGTCGGGTGGCGCCGGCATGGTTCGCCTCCCCGGAGAACACGAACTGCCATCGGCCGTGTGGCCAGATCGACGAGGCGACGGCGATGGGACTGTCGATGAGGTCGAGGGCCCGCCCCTGCTCGACGTGCAGTTCGACGTACACCCCGACGCGATCGACGAGGTCGGGGTCCTCGCCGAGATGCCCCGGGTCCCGGCCTACTGATATCAGAGCCTCGCCGAGGCTGATGCCGTCGTTGTCCCGCAGCGCCAGTGCCCGTGCGGGTGCCACCGCACCGGTCGAGAGTTGCGACCCGACGCAGGCGACGCCGAACCGGGCGCCCTCCTCATCGGAGAACGCGGCGACCGCCACCGGGCGCGTCGGCACGATCCCCCGCTCACGGACCAGGTCGACGGCGGCGAACGCGGACACCACCCCCAGCGGTCCGTCGTAGGCGCCGCCGTCGGGTACCGAATCGAGGTGCGAGCCGGTGACGAACGCGTCGCGGGGGTCACCGTCCCAGCCGTCGGGCATCCACCACGCCCACAGGTTGCCGTTGCGGTCTTCCTCGACGCTCATCCCCCGCTGCCGGGCGCAGTCGCCGAACCATTCGCGCAGCGTCATGTCGGCGTCGTTCCACGCGAATCGGCGGTATCCCCGTGTCGACTTGTGCTGTCCCACATCGAGGATGCTGGCCCACAGCGAATCGAAGGATGTCATGTTCTCGGTCCTCTATTCATAGTTCGGGCTGACAGGCGCTTCGCACCCGTGCGCCTTTCTGGTTGTTCCAGCTACCAAAAAGGCGCACGGGCGGCGGAGCCGCCTACAGGGCGCCCGGAATCCAGGTGGTTCCGGCGAGTGGCACGCGGGCCATGGCGGATGCCTCGACGGTGAGGGCGACGAGGTCCTCGGGTTCGAGGTTGCGCAGGTGTGACTTGCCGCAGGCGCGGGCGAGGGTCTGCGCCTCCATGGTGAGCACCCGCAGGTAGTTGGCGAGGCGCCGGCCGGCCTCGACGGGGTCGAGGTTCTTCGACAGCTCCGGGTCCTGCGTCGTGATGCCTGCGGGATCCTTGCCGGCCTGGAAGTCGTCGTAGAACCCGGCCGCGGAGCCGAGTTCCTCGTACTGCTTCGCGTAGCGGGGACTGTTGTCGCCCAACGCGATCAGGGCGGCGGTGCCGATCGCGACGGCGTCCGCCCCGAGGGCCATCGCCTTGGCGACGTCCGCGCCGCTGCGGATGCCACCCGACACGATGAGCTGCACCTTCCGGTGCACGCCCAGCTCCTGCAGCGCCTGGACCGCCTGCGGGATCGCGGCGAGGGTGGGGATGCCGACGTGCTCGATGAACACGTCCTGGGTGGCGGCGGTGCCACCCTGCATGCCGTCGACCACGACGACGTCGGCACCGGCCTTCACGGCGAGCTTGACGTCGTAGTAGGTGCGGGTGGCGCCGACCTTGATGTAGATCGGCTTCTCCCAGTTGGTGATCTCGCGCAGTTCGATGATCTTGATGGCGAGGTCGTCGGGTCCGGTCCAGTCGGGGTGCCTGCATGCGGACCGCTGGTCGACCCCCATCGGCAGGGTGCGCATTCCGGCGACGCGTTCGGTGATCTTCTGTCCCAGCAGCATTCCGCCGCCGCCGGGCTTGGCACCCTGGCCGAGGACGATCTCGATGGCGTCTGCCTTGCGGAGGTCGTCGGGGTTCATCCCGTACCGCGACGGAAGGTATTGGTAGACGAGGTTCTTCGACTGCCCGCGCTCCTCCGGGGTCATGCCGCCGTCACCGGTGGTGGTGGACGTGCCGACCTCGCTGGCGCCGCGGCCGAGGGCCTCCTTCGCCTGCCCGGACAGCGCCCCGAAACTCATTCCTGCGATGGTGATCGGGATGTCGAGGTGCAGCGGGAACTTGGCGTTCCGGTCACCGAGCACGACGTCGGTGTCGCACTTCTCGCGGTAGCCCTCGAGCGGGTACCGCGACATCGAGGCCCCGAGGAACAGCAGGTCGTCGAAGTGGGGCAGCTTGCGCTTGGCGCCCCACCCGCGAATGTCGTAGATGCCGGTCTCGGCGGCCCGCTGGATCTCGGAGATGACGCCGCGGTCGAACGTCGCCGATTCGCGCAGGGCCGGGTTCGGGGTGTTCATGACGGTTCTCCTAGTACGCGCTGGCGTTGTCGACGTGGAAGTTGTAGAGCTGGCGGGCGGAGCCGTAGCGGGTGAACTCGGACGGGTCGGCGTCGAAACCGGCGGCGTCGAGCAGTTCCCGCAGTTCGGTCAGGTGCTCCTCGCGCATGTCCTTCTTGATGCAGTCGGCGCCGAGGGAGGCGACGGTGCCGCGGACGTAGATCCGGGCCTCGTACAGCGAGTCGCCGAGAGCCTCACCGGCGTCACCGAGGACGACGAGACGTCCGGCCTGGCCCATGAACGCGGACATGTGCCCGATGTTGCCGCCGACGACGATGTCGACGCCCTTCATCGAGATCCCGCACCGGGCGGCGGCGTTGCCGTCGATGACGAGGAGTCCGCCGTGGGCGGTGGCACCGGCGGACTGGGACGCATCGCCCTTGACGTGCACCGTCCCCGACATCATGTTCTCGGCGACACCGACGCCGGCATTGCCGGTGACGGTCACCGTGGCCTGCTGGTTCATGCCGGCGCAGTAATAGCCGACGTGCCCCTCGATGGTGACGTCGACGTCGGAGTCGAGGCCGCAGGCGAGCGCGTGCGCACCCTGGGGACCGGTGACGGTGACCGTCTTCGGCGCCTCGGGCGAGGTGAGCCGCTCGTTGACGGCCCGGGTGCTCGACGTCGCGAGGTCCAGGACAGTTGCTTCGGTGGTGGCTACCGGTGCCATACGTACACCTCTTCCGGTTCGGGCTCGAAGATTCGGGCGTTGTCGACGCCGGGCAGGTTCGCCAGGGCGCGGTATTCGGAGGCCATCGCGACCCACTGGTCGGTCTCGGCGATGACGGCGGGCTTGCAGGAGATGGCGTCCCGGACCACGGCGAACGAGTCCGCGGTCGAGACGAGGAGGGTGTAGAAACCGTCGAACGTCTCGTTGAGCATCAGCAGCGCCTTCTCCAGGTCGACGCCCTCGGCGAGTTGCCTGGCGACGAACCGTGCCCCGACCTCGGTGTCGTTGGCGCTGTCGAACACGACGCCGTCGCGCTCGAGTTGGTGCTTGATGGTCATGTGGTTCGAGAACGACCCGTTGTGCACCAGGCACTGGTCGGGGCCGACGGAGAACGGGTGCGACCCCTCGGCGGTCACGGCGGACTCGGTGGCCATCCGGGTGTGGGCGACACCCTGCCAGCCGCTCGCCGACGGCAGACCGAACCGGTGTGCCAGGTCGATGGGGTTTCCGACGCCCTTGAGGACGGTCAGGTCGTCGCCGAATCCGATGACCCGCGCCGACGGCACCACGCTGCGGACGGCCGCGGCGAGGTCTGTGGCGCCGACGACGCCGTGCAGGATCGTCGTCGGAGAAAGATCGATGCCGGTGACGGTGGTGTCGAGCGACGCGGACAGCGTCGCGGCGAGTTCCGCTGCGGGAATGGGGCAGTCGAGCAGCGAGACCGTGGACTCGCCGACCGGGGACCACGTCGTGTCACCGTAGATTGCCATGCCTGCGGAATCGGGTCCGCGGTCGCACATCTGCCCGAGCATGTCGGTGAGCAGGGCGCCGAGTTGTGGGTAGAGGGACGGCTCACGCAGGTGAAGTCCGACGATTCCACACATGGATGTCTCCTTTCGGGAGGTCTGTCAGAACGCTGTCAGGTAGTGGTCGAGCTCCCAGGGGGAGACGGTGTTGTGCCAGGCGAAGAACTCCTCGCGCTTGAGTTTCGCGAAGTACTCGGCGACGCCGGGGCCCGCGACGTCGAGGGCGCCCGTCACGATGGGATCGGATTCCAGTGCGTCCATCGCGTGCAGCAGCGTCATCGGCAGCATGTCGCTGGGACTGTCACCGGATCCGGGGGTGCCGGGGTCCAGATTCCGGGCGATGCCGTCCAGCCCGGCGGCGATGGCGGTGGCCGCGGCGAGGTAGGGGTTGGCGGAGCCGTCTCCGCCGCGCAGTTCCACCCGGTTCTTGTCCGGCACCCGCAGATAGTGGGTGCGGTCGTTGCCACCGTAGGTGGCGTATCGCGGCGACCAGGTGGCGCCGCTGCTCGTCGAGGTGGCACCGGTTCGCTTGTAGGAGTTGACGGTCGGGGCGATGACACCCTGCAGCGCGCAGGCGTGCTCGAGGATTCCCGCGATGAACGCGTACGCGGTCGTCGACAGTCCCAGCCCCTTGGGGTCGTCGCCGTCCGGGAACACCGAACCGTCCTCGTTCCACAACGACAGGTGCAGGTGCATGCCCGACCCGGTGCGGTCGGAGAAGGGCTTGGGCATGAACGTGGCCTTCATCCCGCGCTTCTCGGCGATCACCGACAACAGGTACCGGGCAGTGATCACCCGGTCGGCGGTGGTCATCGCGTCGGCATAATCGAAGTTCTGCTCGAACTGCCCGTTGCCGTCCTCGTGGTCGTTGGCGTAGTTGCCCCACCCGAGCGCGTTCATCGCCGCGGACACCTCGGTCAGGTGGTCGTACATCCGGGTGACATCGCGGGCGTCGTAACACGGCTGCCTGCTGACGTCGGCGGTGTCGGCGGTGGTGAGGTCGCCGTCTCCGGCGCGGTGGACGAGGAAGTACTCGATCTCCGCGCCGACATTGACGGAGAGTCCGAGATCGGACGCCTTCTTCAGCGTCTCCTTCAGGATCACCCGCGGCGCATACGGCCAGGGCTTCCCCTCCACGTGCGGATCACAGTGCACGATCGCGAGCCCGGGCTTCACGAACGGGATCGGGGTGAACGACGAGACATCGGGCACGGCAACGAGATCGGAGTCCTTTGGCTCCTGACCCATGTGTCCCGCCGCGTAGCCGGCGAAGCCGACGCCGTCGTCCTGCAGCTGCTCGACGGCCTCGATCGGGACGAGTTTCGCGCACGGCTTGCCCGACAGCGTCACGAACAGGGCGAGGATGAAGGTGGTTTCGGTGGCCCGGGCCACCTCGGACAAGGTCTGCGGTGGGGATGTCACGATGTTCTGCGCGGTGAACGCGTCAGCTGTGTCGACAGCCATGGTGAGCTCCTGAACTGGTGGTCGGCGGGTGAGGTGGTGTGCGGGTCAGCGCATTTCGCCGGCGCCCTCGTAGGGGTGCAGGCTGAAGAGGAGGTCGCCCTCTCCGAAGCGCGAGTAGCGGAAGTCCGACGGTTCCACGTTGGGGAGGGTGGTCGTGCCGTCGTCCAGCAGCATGTCGGCGACCAGACGCCCGACCGCCGGGGAGATCTTGAACCCGTGACCGGAGAACCCGGTGGCCAGGAACAGACCGTCGACCGGGGCCGGTCCGATGATCGGGTTGTAGTCGGGGGTGACGTCGTACGCGCCGACGTAGCTCGAGGTGATCCGCGGGTCGGGCATGTCGGGCAGGCGGTTGCCGAGCTTGCCGATGTTCTTCTCGATGGTGCTGTCGTCCGCGCGGTTGCTGTACTTGTCGGGATCGATGTATTCGGGGGCGGCGTGGTCGCTGTTGCCGACGAGCAGTTCGCCGTTAGGTTCGCGGCAGATGTACTGCAGTCCGGCGAGGTCCGACAGCACCGGCACCTCCGGGGTGGGAACTCCCTGGTCGATCAGGACGAGCTGCGCCCGTTGCGCTTTCACCGGGATGTCGACACCGACACCGGCACCGAGTTCGGGTGCCCACGGTCCGGTCGCGAGGATCACGTGCTCGGCGTGCACCTCGTCGCCGTTCTCCAGGGTCACCCCGTATACGCGGCCGTCCGCGCTCTGCAGCAGCGACGTCACCGGCGTGCTCTGGCGGATCTTCACCCCCAGCTTGCGGGCGGACGCACCGAACGCCATGCCGGCCATGTACGCCTCACCGCGGCCGCCGAGGGGTTCGTACGCGAAAGCAGCGAAGTCGTCGAGGTGCAGGCCCGGCCACAGTTCGGCCATCTTGTCGTGGCCGATGTAGTCGACGTCGATGCCGAGACTCTGCATCATCGCGACGTTCGCCTTCAGCGGGTCGATGTTGTTCTCACCGACGCCGACGACGTACCCGCACTGACGGAACGCCATGTCGTCGCCGAAGATCTCGGTGGCGCGGGTGAAGATGTCGACGCCGTACCACGACATCGCCGCCAGCGACGGAGTGCCGTAGTGGCACCGGACCACGCCGCTGGACTTGCCGGTCATGCCCGAGCACAAGGTGCCACGCTCGAGGACCAGGACGTCGGTCTCTCCGCGGTCCGCGAGCGACCACGCGATGGCGAGACCTTCGAGTCCCCCACCGACGATCACGAACTTTGCTGTCTGGGTCACGTTGCTTCCTTCATTCGGCCGGATGTTCGGGCGCTGGCGGCTTGAGTAGCGGTTCGTTTCACCTCATGAATCGCTGTTGTTCACTATGAAACAGTTCTACTATGTCCAACGCGTTACGGCAATGTTGTTGATGCATCACCAATCCACGATGGACGATGGTCATTTCGGCCTCTATCGGCACTGTGATCTGCGTATTTACCGGACCGACCGATTGATTTACGTCGCGGAAATACGGGTTGTGGTTTCCTGTTGCTACCTCAGGTTTCACAACACGGGGTCCACTCATTCACACTCCGACGCTCATCACCGCGTCTCCAGGGAGAACCCATGACCACGACCGACAAGCCCACCGTCGCCGCGTTCCGCGTCACCGCCGGATTCCACGAGAACCTGCCGCAAATGCCGGTCTCGGAGTACCCGGGCACCGAGGGATACATCGACGACGTCTTCTCCAACCCGGACGGATCGGAGATGTCCGCCGGCTACTTCGAACTCCGGCGCACCGACGCCCCGCTCGACTACTACTACGCATACGACGAGATGAAGGTCGTCCTCGAAGGGGAGTTCACCCTCGAGAACCTCGACACCGGCCAGGTGGAGGTGGCGAAGGCGAAGGATGCGATCTTCTTCCCCAAGGGGTCGCGTATCCGCTTCACCACCCCCGACCGCGCGCTGGCCTACTTCGTCGGCCACCGCTCCTTCGCACCCTGATCTGCGATGGCGGTCTCGATGAGGTCGACGAGCGTCCCCCGGTGGCGGTCCGAATATCAGGCCGTCGACGACCTCGCGGCCGGTGCTCGCGTCACCTGCTATGCGCTGCTCGTCTCGGACAGCTCGGTCAGCGCCCGGGCGCTGAGTGAGCTGTCCGAGCGGGTCGCCCCGGTACCGACTCGCACGGTGACCGTGGACAACGCGGAGGGGTCCGGGCTCGCCGACCTGTTGCGCGAGGCGCGCATCGGATGGCGATTCGTCGTCGCGGGTTCGGAGCGGACGGTGGCGGCCGTACGCTCCCGCCTGATCTCCGGGGGCGCACTGCCCGCGGAGATCGCCGCCGTGATCGGTGCCCCCGATGCCCCGGTGCGCGACGTGTTCTGCGCGCACTGCCACACGACGTCGTCGAAGGTTCCGGTCGCCGTCGGAGGGACGACGCCGTGCGCGGGGTGTTCCGAGGAACTCACTGTCTACTACCACTTCTCCCGACGCCACAGCGCGTACCTGGGATACCGAGCCGACGCGGAGGAACTTCCATGACCCTGACGCTCGAAACGGTTGCGGGCGAGGGTGTCAGCAGTGGCCTGGCCCTCACGGTCCGCGAGGCGCGGACACTGTGCGCGGGCATCCGCCACGTCGCCCTCGCGGACCCGGACGGCCGCGCGCTGCCGTCGTTCACCCCGGGCAGTCACCTCGCTGTCGACTGGGCCGAGGGCAGACGCAATTCCTACTCGCTGACGGGGCCGTCGATCGAGCCGGACCACTATGCGATCTCGGTCCGGCTCGACGAGAACGGGCATGGCGGTTCACGCTGGATCCACGACCTCCAGCCGGGGCAGACCGTCCGCGTCAGCCGCCCGCGCAGCGCGTTCGCGCCGGTGCTCACTGCCCGGCACCACCTGCTGGTCGCGGGCGGAATCGGTGTCACCCCGATCCTGTCGCACGTCCGGGCCGCCCTCGAATGGGGGCGCTCGTTCGAGGTGTTCTATTCCTTCCGCGACCGGCAGGGGGCGCACGTCGACGAACTGGCGGCGCTGTGCGGCGACCGCCTCGTCACCGTCTCGACGCCCGACGCACTGCGCGAGACCCTGGTTCCCACACTGGCGGACCAACCACTCGGCGCCCACGTCTACACCTGCGGTCCGGCGCCGATGATCGCCGCGGTGGCGGACTGGACCCGCGACTGCGGTTGGCCCCCGGGCCGGGTCCATTCGGAGGCGTTCGGGTCGGGTCCACTCCCCGACGGCGCCCCGTTCGCCGCGACGCTCGGACGCACCGGCATGATCATCCCGGTCCCGTCGGGAACCAGTCTGCTCGAGGCGTTGCTGGACAAGGGAATCAACGTTCCGAACCTGTGCCGCCAAGGGGTGTGCGGCGAATGCCGGCTGTCGGTGCGCGGTGGCCGGATCGAACACCGCGACATGTTCCTCACCGAGGACGAGAAGGCGTCCGGAGACTCGATCATGCCGTGCGTCTCGCGGGCCGTCGGAGACCGATTGGAGCTGGACCTGTGACATCGACCGACTCACGCGCCAATCACATCGCGCGCTTCCCGTTCCCCTTTCCCAAGGACCAGTACCGCTACAGCACCAACGTCGAACCGGCAGGCAACCCCACCGACACCGTCGCCGGTAGCTGGGGTGCCACGCGTATCGCCATCGACTCCCATTACAGGCGGGAACTGGCCGAGCGCGAACGGATCCTGGCCGCGGACCCGTCGCGGCACCAGTGCCTGCCGCACATGGTCCCGGCCGCCTGGGACGCGATGCTCACACTGATGTGCACCCTCGCCGCCGAATACCCCGGCACCATGACTCTCGAACACCGCGGTGACACCTGGTTCTGGAAGAACGACCTCCTCGACATCGAGCACAGCTTCACTTTCGGTGACCCCGCCACATTGCCGGCACCGCCGTTGGTCTACATCTGCGGCCAGATCCAGGAAGACGTCGTGCTGCTCGATCAGCGCGAGGGCGAACTGTGGGGCGACGCCGGGCTGGTGACGTTCGCGGCCGACTGGTCCTTCGGGTTCGACGTGGGCATGAGCTTCCTCGAGATCCACGGCCCAGTCCCGCGCATCCACAGCGAGAAGATCATCACGCGCGCACACAACTTCCTGATGCGCCTCGAACCCGGCCAGAGTTACCGGCGCACCAACTGGACGCTGACCGTCGACGGCAAACTCGACACCTCCACCGAAACCTATCCTCGGTGGGGGAAGGACCGGCGCACCCTCGCCGAGGGCCCCCTCGACGACGTCGGCGACCGGCTGTTCCTGAGAACCGAAGTACAGCATCTGATCCGGCTCCCCCACACCGGCGCCGTCATGTTCCTGATCCGGTCGTACCTGCTGTCGCTCCGGGATGTCGCGTCCGTTCCGGAGTGGGGTGATCGGCTGTACAAGGTCCTCGAGGACCTGCCGGTCGACATGGCCGAATACAAGGGCATCAGCCGCACACGGGAGCCCGGGATGAGATGGCTCGCGGCCCACGGGAAGGTCGAGCCGTGACAGTCGCCGACAGGCGGCCACGGCGTGCGGTTCCCCCGACCGACCAGGGCCACGACCTCGTCCGCGCAACGGTCGCCGTGATCGCCCGCGACGGGTTGCGCGGTCTGACGGTCCGGGCCGTCGCCCGCGAGGCCGGCCTTTCCGAGGAGGCCGTGCTGCGCAGCGTCGGGTCGACGGACGCCCTCGTCGACGCCGCGCTCCGCTACGCGCTGGACAAGAGCGCCGGCGTCTTCGCCGACCTCGCCGCCGGATCCTCACTCGACAACTTCGTCGAGCACCTCACCGACCTCGTCGCCCGCGACCCCGACCTCCAGGTGTTCCAGTACGAACTGATGCTCGAATCCCGGCGGACCCCGCGCCTCGACCCACACGTGAAACTGTTGTACGCCACGTACATCGAGGCGACGTCCCAGGCCCTGACCCGGTTGGGCATCACCGCCGACGACGACCTGACCCTGCTGGTCTACTCCGCGATCGAGGGATTCATCATGCACCAACTCATCGCCAAGGACCGTCCCGCGACAGAGCGCGCCATCGAGCGCCTGCGCCGGATCCTGTCGACAGCGAGGTAATCCCCAGGTGAGTGGCGATGTGCGCCCCGGCACGCTTTGCCACTCACCTGCATGGGGGTTCGGTGACCAGCAGGTGTTGGCGGACCGAATCGGCGCCCGCGGCCCCCCTTACGACGACGAACAGCAACCTGCGGACGAACAGCATGGTGATGCACCGTGCATCACCCGACGCAGCAACAACTAAGCGTGGCCGTCGAAGTCCCCGAACACCACGATCCCCCCCCAGGTGAGTGGCAAGGCGTGCCCCCGCACGCTTTGCCACTCACCTGTGTTCGTGGATTGCCTGCCGCCGCTTCGCGTGGTCAGGACGTCCGACATGCGAAGAATCTAGCTCGCAATCACGATGTTGTCCAGATGGTCAAGCGAACCTCGAACCAATACACGAGAACACACGCGTCCTATCTGCATAATCCACTTTAGATATTTCTTGTTTAATTAGAGTAGACAAAATGGGTCTATACAAACCGAATCAAGGCCATTACTGTGCATCCGTACAGGTGACGTGGAGCACAGCCCCTCGGGATCTTTCCGAGCCACGGTTGCCTCGGCCTGGCCGACATCTCCCGAAAAAATTCGAAAGGGCGGAAGCCATGACTCAGTACGACACCGACGTCATCGTCGTCGGCGGAGGGTTCGCGGGCGTCACCGCGGCGCGGGAACTCACCCAGCAGGGCGCCGCGGTGATCCTCCTCGAAGCGCGCGACCGCCTCGGTGGACGGACGTGGACACGCGAGAGTGGCCTGGGAAAATCTCTGGACTTCGGCGGCACGTGGGTGCACTGGACGCAGCCGCACGTCTGGGCGGAGATCGGCCGGTACGATCTGCCCCTGATCAGCAGTCCCGTCGCCGAACACGCGCTGTGGAAGGTCGGCGACGAGATCCGCCACGGGTCACCCGACGTCATGTTCGACCTCCTCGACACCGGGATGACCTCGGTACTCGACGGATCAGCGAGGTTGCTGCCCAACCCTTTCCACTTCCGACCGGTGAGCGACGAACTGAAAGCGCTCGACCACATCACGGTCGCGGAGAAGATCGCAGAGCTGAATTTGGACGATGAGCAGCATGCCCTGGTCGAGGGCATGTGGGCGCTGAACTTCAGCGGCAGGCCCGAGGTATCCGCCTACACGCAGGGCCTGCGGTGGTGTGCGCTGACGGGCGGCAACTGGCATCTCCTGTTCGAAGCCTGCGCCACCTTCAAGCTGGCCGGCGGCACCAAGGCCCTGCTCGACGCCATCGCCGCTCAGTCCTCCGCGGATGTCCGCCTCGGCGCGCGCGTGCAGCGGATCGAGCAGGATGCGGACGGCGCCACCGTCACCCTCACCGACGGCCGGACGTTCACCGCCCGGGAGGTGGTCGTCACCCTCCCACTGAACGTCCTGAACACGATCGACTTCGCACCTGCGCTTCCCGCCGACATCCGCTCGGTCGCCGACGAGGGTCAGGCGTCGACCGGCTGCAAGGTGTGGGTGCGCGTTCGGGGTGACGTCGGCAAGGTTGCCGGTCTGGGTCCCAGCTCGTGCGCGCTGAACTTCTTCCAGTACGAGTACGACATCGACGGGGACAGCCTCATCGTCGCCTTCGGCCGCGACGCGACGCGCATCGACATCACGGATCGAGACGCCGTCGAATCCGCTCTGCGCGAATGGATTCCCGACATCGAGGCGGTCGCGGTCGACGGTCACGACTGGGTTGCCGACGACCTGTCGCAGCAGACCTGGGCCATGCTGCGACCCAACCAACTCGTCGCGGTGCAGAACGCGGCGTCGGAACCGCACGGGCATGTCCGCCTCGCCGGCAGCGACTACGCCGAGGGATGGGCCGGGTTCATCGACGGCGCCATCGAGAGCGGCAAGACGGCCGCGGCCCGAATTCTGCAGTCGCTCCGCTGATCACCCACCCCACCGAAACCGAAGGAACCATCACAATGTCGTATTGCGCCGAGCTCGTTACCTTCACCTTGACGTCGGATGCGGAGGAATACTGCCGCCTCCGCAAGGCCGCCATCACCGAGGTGAAGGCCGCCCACCCGAAATTGCTTGCCGTGCCGTTCTGTGGGCAGCGGTCGGACGGAACGTGGGTCGACCTGTGGATCTACGAAACCCGGGAAGCGGCGGACGCCGCGAATGCGGACGCCGCGAATCTCCCCGAGTTCCTGAAGATGTTCGCCCTCCTCGAGGACGTCGAGATCGAGGTCACCGAGTTCCCCGAGTCCGCCGTCAGCCCGATCGCCTGATCACCCCGCCCGAGGAGAGAACAGTCATGAACGAGACAGCTTCGCCGGCGCCGGATCATCAACTACACAAAACTTTGCGGTGGTATCACGGGTTCATGCTCGCGCTGCCGATCGCCTCGGGGCTCTTCGTCTCGGTGGGGTACGTCATCGGATCGATCGGAGCAATCCCCGCGGCGGTGATCTGTGTGGTCCTGTCCGTCGTCGCACTTCTGCAGAACACCTTGTTCTCGGAGATGGCGGCGATGTTCCCGGACAAGGCCGGCGGCGTCGCGACCTTCGCGACCGAGGCCTGGAAACGGTACTTCGCCCCACTCGGACCCCTCGCCGCGTTCGGCTACTGGTGCGGGTGGTCACTGGTGCTCTCCCTCGTCGGACTCACGATCGGGTCTCTCGTCCAGGCGCAGTGGTTCCCGGACGCCACCTGGACCCTGTTCTCGCTCGCCGGGGTCGATTTCGGTCTCCCCCATGTCATTTCCGCGGTCACGATCGTGCTGTGCACGGCACTGAACGTCGCCGGGATCACGGTCGCGGTGAAGTTCAACCAGGTGATCGGTGCCGCGTTCATCGTCGTGCTCGCCGCGCTGGCGGTCGGCCCGTTCGTCTCCGGCGAATGGCACGCCGTGAACCTCACGTCCCATGTGGACGGCGGCTGGAAGACGTTCGTGGTGTGGCTGTACGTGTCGGCGTGGGCGATCTACGGCAGTGAACTGTGCGCCGTTTTCGCACCCGAATACAAGGACACCAGCCGTGACACCTCCCGCGCCCTCACGTCGATCGCACTGTTCATGGTCGGCGTCTACACCGTCGTCCCGATCGCGACCACCGGCCAGCTCGGCGAGGCCGTCATCGCGGAGAACCCGATCACGTACGGTGTCGCCAGCATCGGGGAGATCTCCGGCGGCCTGTCCGGGATCATCACCGCCATCCTCTGCGGCGCACTGTTCCTCAGTATGATCTCCTCGTCCGCGGACGCCGGTCGTGCCCTGTTCGGCATCGCCTCCGAGGGCATGTCCGTGACCCAGCTCGATCAGCTCAACCGCAATGGAGTCCCCAGCCGCGCGCTGTGGATCACCATGACCGTCAACCTGCTGATCCTGGTGTTCATCGGCAACCCCGTCGCCATCCTCATCGCCAGCAATCTCGGGTACATCCTGGCGATCACCCTCGCCGTGATCGGGTTTCTGCTCCTCCGCAAGGACCGCCCGCACTGGCCGCGTCCGATCCGGCTCTCGAAGGGCTGGATCCCGGTTGCCGCAGTGGTCGCGGTGCTCAACACCGTCATGCTCGTCGTCGGAGTCCTCAACCCCGGCCTCAGTCATGCCGGTGGACCGAAGGAAGTTCTGCTGGGTGTCGCGCTTCTGCTCGTCGGCGTCGCACTCTTCTTCTACCGCAGAAAGATTCAGGACCGAGCGCCCCTGACGTGGCGGGACACCTCCGGGACCGAGGCGTCAGCGCGCCGATGCGAGGAACTGCCGCAGTTTCGCGAGTGAGGCCTCGGTCCGCGCGGAGTTCCCCATGGTCAATTGCTGAAACACCAAACCGTCGAGGGCGGCGAACACCAGATGGGTCAAGGCATCGTCCCGGGTGATACCGACCCGTTCGAGAGCGTCTGCGGTGGCGTCGCGATAGGCCGCGTAGAGGTTCTCCACGAGCGGCGCGAGTTCCGGGTTGCGCCGGGACTCCAGGATCAACTCGTATTGGAAGGCTTGCAGATCGGGTTCACGCGAGACCAGTTCGGCGAGGTGACTGACGAAGTCGTCCAGGCTGGATCCCTCGGTCACGTCGGTGAGCACTTCTGCGCTCGAGTCGAGCGTGTACCGCAGCGCCTCTTCGATGAGGGCGTCTCGGCTGCCGAAATGATGGGCGACGAGACCGTGCGCGACACCTGCTTCGCGGGCGACTGCGCGATAGGTGAAATTGCGGAGACCGCCCCGTGCGACCAGCGTGATCGTGGCGTCGATCAGGGCCTGTCGTTTACTGCCGTGCGCCGGGGCAGGTCGGGTGACGGTGTCGGGGTCCACGCACACCATCTTCGCATCGCCACTGCCCGCGGACCACGACACCCGCAGGTGAGTGGCAATGTGTGCCCCGGCACCCTTTGCCACTCACCTGGGGGAGATCTCCGCGACCACGACCGACGCCGGTCCCGACAGGTGCACCGCCCCCCGCTCGACGAGGAGGCAGTCGCCGGGTCCGACGGGCCCGAGGTCCGTCGTCAGCCGTCCGTCCAGAACCAGGACGAGGACGGCCACTCGATCCTCGGCGGCCACCTCGTGGGCGATCCCGACGTCGACGATGTCCACCGAGGCGGCGGTCGTGGACCGATCGATCATGACGTTGAACGCCTCGGTCGGCCCGGCGGCCGCACACGTAGGGCCGGTCTCACCCGCGAACGGCGTCGGGCGGAGGCGCGGAATCACGGTCGGCGCGCCGCCGAAGTCGAGCGAGACCGGATGGTCGCCGATCACCGTGAAGATGCGGTCCACCCCGGGGAACGAGGAGAAGGCCGAACTCCCGTCGAGTGTCGCGACGCTGACCCGCCACCGGGTGGCGGCACCGGTGGCGATCTCCGCGGTCGTCCCCGCACCGTTGGCCCACCGGGTGGCGCGGCGATCTGCACGACGGATGATCCGGGCCTCACGCACTGTGTTCACAGCCTTTCCCTCAGCCAAATTTGTCAACTGTCACGATACGGTGTTCATTCCTCAAGGACACAACCCGCGGGCACCGATCCGTAACGCATTCGTCACGCAGCGCACTATTATCGAAATCTCCACTTTGGTTCACTGTCGATAGACACTGATTCCCATTGGCGGACACTGCGAGTGCCCCGCCATCCTCGATCAAGGTGGACGACTATGAACGAAGCAGTCGCTGCGGCCGACACCGCCTGGATTCTGGCGGCATTCACGGCGGTGAGCCTCATGGTGCCGGGCCTGGCCATGTTCTACGGCGGGATGGTCAGCGTGCGCAACACGCTCAACATGGCCATGATGACGTTCGGCGCGTTCGCCGTCGTCGGGGTGCTGTGGATCGTGTTCGGTTACTCGGCCGTGCTCGGCAATTCCCTCGGCGGCCTCGGCATCCTGGGCGACCCGCTCGAGTTCTTCGGCTCCAGCTCGCTGCTGGAGGCCCCGGCCGAACCCGGACTGCCGCCCGCGCTGGTCTCCGGATTCCAGCTGTTGTTCGCCGGCATCACCGTCGCACTCATCTCGGGTGCGCTGGCCGACCGGATGAAGTTCGGTGCGTGGATGCTGTTCGCCGGACTGTGGGCGACGTTCGTCTACTTCCCCGTCGCCCACTGGGTGTTCGCATTCGACTCCGAGGACGGCTCGGTGGTCGGCGGATGGATCGCCAACACCCTCGGTGCCATCGACTTCGCGGGCGGCACGGCGGTGCACATCAACGCCGGCGTCGCCGCGCTCGCCGTCGTCCTGGTTCTCGGCGCCCGCAAGACGTTCCCCGTCGCGCCGCGCCCGCACAGCCTCCCCCTGACGATGCTCGGGGCCGGCATCCTGCTCTTCGGCTGGTTCGGGTTCAACGGCGGCTCGGCGCTGTCCGCCGGCAACAGCGCGTCCGTCGTCATCCTCAACACCGTCGCCGCGGCGTGCGCCGGCATCTGCGCCTGGCTGGTGGTCGAGAAACTGCGTGAAGGCCACGCCACGTCGCTGGGCGCCGCGTCGGGTCTCATCGCGGCGCTGGTCGCCATCACACCCGCTTGCGGTGCCGTCTCACCCCTCGGCGCACTGGTCGTCGGGGGCGCCGCGGGCGCGGTCTGCTGCTTCGCGGTCTCCTGGAAGTACCGGCTCGGCTACGACGACGCGCTCGACGTCGTCGGCGTGCACCTGGTCGGCGGCATCCTCGGCACCGTACTGATCGGATTCCTCGCAGATCCGGCCGCTCCCAACGGCGCCGCGGGGCTCCTCTACGGCGGCGGATTCGACGTCTTGTGGCGCCAATGTGTCGCGGTGGCAGCCGTTCTCGCGTACTGCTTCGTCGTCACCCTGGTCATCGCCGCGGCGCTGAAGAAGTTCATGGGCATCCGGGCCGACCAGGAAAGCGAATACGACGGCCTCGACGTGTCCGTCCACGGCGAGACGGCGTACGTGCTCGACGCCGTCGGACTCACCGGCGCATCCAAGCACGGATCCGACGCGGTGCTCGGGGCAGAAGCGATCGCGGCCGGAGCGGCGGGAGATCCCGCGAAGGCCTGAGCACCAACGGACATCGACGCCCCCGCCCGCGGACTCCGTGGGCGGGGGCGTCGCCGACTACGTCAGACTCTGAGCCAGACTACGTAGCCTGTCGCTGTAGTTGCTCGGCTGGGCGGACAAGAACTGACTCAACACGATTCGGTCGAATTCCGCCATCGCGGCCGAATCGGCGGTGATGGCTGCATGATTCGCGACTTTGTGTTCGAGCAGTTCCACCGCCTCACGCCACCCGCGCACAGCGGGGCTTGCGAGTTCCATCTGCTGCTCGAATCGAAGGGGTTGATCGAGTGGACTCCCGAGAATCTCCTGCAACTGTTCCTCGAGGGTTCGGCGCGCCAGTCGGACGATCAGCTGAGATTGCCCCTCGTGCCACTCCATGCTCGCGGGGCGCCCCGGGGACAGAATCGACGCAACCGTCATGGTCGAGTCGAACTCCTCTGCGCCAGAGGTAATCCGGGCCGTTCCCGACAGCGGGATCTGAACAACGTAGAAGTCGCCGAGATCATCCGTATTCATTCGCGCATCGGTGCCGTAATCGAAATAGTAGAGACCGATCGCGCCCGCGGTGGCCAGGTGGACCGGCTCGGCGGGATCGAAGGGCAGCGCCGCTTTTCCGCCGGACGCTATCTGAACTGTCGCCAACATTGCTACCACGACCTTTCGAACCACCCGCCACTCTACGCCCGGCACACGGCATGGAGGAAGGACGAAATCGCGGTGGGCGGAGTCAGTCCTCGTGATGGTCCGGGTACGCCGTGACGGCGAGGAACCGGATGGGCAACCGCACGAGGTCGTTGGGACCGTGGAGGCCTTCGCCGTCGAGGAGCAGTGAATCACCCGGCCGCAGTGTGTACTCGGCTTCGCCGTGCCCGTAGACCATGACGCCCTCGAGCATGTACAGCAGTTCGGTGCCGGCGTGCTGGAACAGCGGAAACGTCTCACTGGAGTCGGTGAGCGTGACCAGCACGGGTTCGAGCCGCTTGTGCTGCCCGCGCAGTGCGCCGAGGAGTTCGTAGTGGTGCCCCACCCGGGTGCCGCGCCCGACGATGACCGCACCGTGGCCCGCCTCCACGTACACGGCGTCGCGTGCGGTGTCGGCACCCCGGAAAAGGGAGGTCACGGGCACGTCGAGGCCCGCCGCGAGCCGCGCCAGCGTCGACAGGCTGCACGAGGTCTGCGAGTTCTCGATCTTCGACAACATGGCCTTCGAGATACCGACCTTGGCCGCCATGTCGCCCACGGACAGACCGCTGGCCTTGCGGAGCGACCGGACCTGCCGGGCGATGACCTTCTCCAGATCGGGGCCGGTCGGCGTATCGGACGGCACCTCCCGATCGACGGGCGCGGGGTCTCCCGTGTCGCGGTGGATCCCGGTCTCGGGTCGAGTCGTCACGTCCGCATCGTAACAGCGCTGTTTACTGTCAGGAAACTGCGACTCGACGGCCCGGGCGGCAAATCGGTGCGCATACGAGCAACAAGCGTGCGCGCTCGTGCAAGACGACGCCGCCCCCACGCCCCCATGCTTGTGACAGCCATCACAACATCACCGGGAGAGTTGACGCCATGACCGCAGTACACGAGAACGTCAGTGCCACAGGGCTTCCCGACGCCACCGCGACCGAGCTGTTCATCGGCGGGCAGTGGCGTCCGGCCTCGGACGGCGGAACGTTCACGGATCTGAGCCCGGCCACCGGCCGGCCCCTCGCGCAGATCGCCTCGGGCACCGCCCAGGACATCGACGACGCGGTCCGAGCCGCCCGCACCCAGCTGAACGGTGAATGGGGCTCGCTGCCCGGCGCCGCCCGCGGACGCATCCTGAACAAGATCGCCGACCTCATCGAACGCGACGGCGCGCTCCTGGCCCGGCTCGAGGCCCTCGACGTCGGCAAGCCCGTCGGCCAGCCCACCATGCTCGACATCCCGATGGCCGCGGGCACGTTCCGCCACTTCGCCGGCTGGGCCGACAAGATCACCGGCCAGACCATCCCGACCGCCGGCTACTTCGGTCAGCCCACCCACTCGTACACCGTCCGCGAACCGGTCGGCGTGATCGGCGCGATCGTCCCGTGGAACACCCCGCTGATGATCTCGGCATGGAAGATCGCCCCCGCCCTGGCCGCGGGGAACACCCTGGTGGTGAAGCCGCCGGAGGATGCACCGCTGTCGATCCTGCACCTCGCGACGCTCCTGAAAGAGGCCGGACTGCCCGCGGGCACCGTCAACATCGTGCCCGGACTCGGTGAGGTCGCGGGCGACGCGCTCGCCGGCCACCCCGACATCGACAAGATCAGCTTCACCGGCAGCCCCCGCGTCGGCCGGATCATCGCCAAGCGCGCCGCCGACACGTTCAAGCGCACCACCCTCGAACTCGGCGGCAAGTCCCCGCAGATTATCCTCCCCGACGCCGACCTCGAGGCCGCCATCAACGGCACCGCGATGGGACTGTTCTTCAACCAGGGCGAGGTCTGCGCCGCGGGCACCCGCATCCTGGTGCACCGGTCGCTGTACTCGCAGGTCGTCGACGGTCTCGCCGCCGCCGCGTCCGCTCAGGTCCTCGGCGACCCGCTCGATCCGGCCACCACCATGGGCGCCCTCGTCAACGCGAAGCAGCGCGATACCGTCCTCGGCTACATCGAGGCCGGACGCAGTGAGGGCGCACGCGTCGCCGCCGGCGGCGGCCGCCCCGACCGGGACGGGTTCTTCGTCCAGCCGACCATCTTCGCCGATGCCACCAACGACATGAAGATCGCGCAGGAAGAGATCTTCGGCCCCGTCGGCACCGTCATCCCGTTCGACACCACCGACGAGGCGATCGCGATCGCCAACGCCACCGACTACGGCCTGGCCGCCACCATCTGGACCCGCGACATCTCGCACGCCCACACCCTCGCCGGGAAGGTCCGCGCGGGCGCCGTCGGTGTGAACGGCTGGGCTCCGATCGACCCCGCCCTGCCCTGGGGCGGCATGAAGACGAGCGGCACCGGCCGCGAACTCGGCTGGGCCGGAATCGAAGCCAACACCGAGGAGAAGGTCGTCACGATCATCCTCTGATCCCGTACAGCATCGACGTCACCGGACAGGAGCAGAAGACATGAAGACTCAGGCCGCTGTGTTGTGGGAGCCCGGTCAGCCGTGGCAGATCGAAGAACTGGAACTCGATCCGCCGAAGCACGGGGAGGTGCTGCTGCAGTTGGCGGCGTCGGGCATGTGTCATTCGGACGAGCACGTCCGGGACGGCAGCCTTCCGCTCGAGTACTACCCGTTCATCGGCGGTCACGAGGGCGCGGGAGTCGTGCTCGAGGTCGGGCCGGGTGTCACCAGCGTGGAGAAGGGCGATCACGTCGCGCTCGGATTCATCCCCGCGTGCGGCCGGTGCCGGCAGTGCGCGACCGGGCAGTCCAGCATCTGCGATCTGGGAGCTCACCTGCTCGAGGGGTGGCAGATCTCGGACGGCACGGCGCGGCATCACGTGCGCGGGAAGGACGCCGCCATCCAGTGCCTGATCGGGACGTTCTCGCCGTACACGGTGGTCAACGAGGCGTCGTGCGTCAAGATCACGAAGGACATCCCGCTCGACAAGGCCGCGCTGGTCGGCTGCGGTGTCACCACCGGCTGGGGATCGTCCGTGTACGCGGCCGGTGTCCAGGCCGGTGAGACCGTCGTCGTGATCGGCATGGGCGGCGTCGGATGCGGGGCGGTGCAGGGCGCGGCGCTGGCCGGGGCCCGGCACGTCGTGGTCGTCGACCCGTCGGAGTTCAAGCGGGAGCAGGCCAAGATCTTCGGCGCGACCCACACGGCGGCGAGTATCGACGAGGCGCTCCCCCTCCTCCAGGATCTGACGTGGGGCCAACTCGCCGACAAGGTGCTCATCACCGTCGCGAACGCGAGCGGCCGCATCATCGCGCCCGCGATGAGCCTGGTGGCCAAGGGCGGCACGTGCGTCCACGTGTCGGTCGGCGACGTCACGCAGAACGACGTCGATCTGAATCTGTTCGATCTGACGGCGATGCGCAAGACCCTCAAGGGTGCCTGGTTCGGCAACGCGAACATCCGGTTCGACATCCCGCATCTGCTCCGCCTGTACATGGAGGGTCAGCTGAAGCTCGACGAGATGATCACGAGGACGTACACACTCGATCAGATCAACGACGGCTACGAGGCCATGCGGAACGCCGAGAACGTCCGCGGCGTCATCATGTATTCGTAGATGACGGCACGGCATGGTTCCCTGTCACCATGCCGTACGTGTTCCTGCTTGCCGCGATCTTCGCCGAGGTCATCGGAACGAGCCTGCTGAAGTCCACCGAGGGCTTCAGCAGGCTCTGGCCGACGGTCGGGTGCCTCTCCGGGTACGTCCTGGCGTTCGTGTTCCTGTCGCAGGCGGTCAAGACGGTGCCGGTCGGCATCGCCTACGCCCTGTGGTCGGGGCTCGGGACGGCGGCGATCGTCGCGATCGGGGCCGCGTTCCTCGGCGAGCCGCTCACCGCGACGAAGGTGTTCGGACTCGGTCTCGTCGTGTCGGGCGTGGTCGTTCTCAATCTCGACGGAGCGCATTGATACCGTGGTCGCATGATCGCTGGTGGGGCAGGTACGCGTCGTGCCTAAGCTCGTGGATCACGACGAACGTCGGCGAAGCATCACCGCCGCTGCCTGGCGGCTGATCGCCGCGCGCGGTATCGACGCGGCCAACATGCGCGACATCGCGACCGAGGCCGGGTACACCAACGGCGCCCTGAGCCACTACTTCGCCGGCAAGGACGAGATTCTCCGGACGTCGTACGAGCACATCTCCGAGGCCACCGATCGCCGTATCGCGGCGGCGGTCGGCGACGCGACCGGGCTCGACGCGCTGCGGATTCTCTGCCGCGAAGTGATGCCGATCAACGAGGAGCAACTCCTCGAGGCCAGGATCGCCGCCTCGTTGTGGCCGCGGGCGATGTACGACGAGCAGATGGCCGCGACCAACCGCCGGACGATGGACAGCTGGCGCGAGCAGATGGCCGTCTTCCTCGAGCAGGCTCGCACGGAGGGCACCGTGGGCGACATCGACGTCACCATCGTGGTGGAGCAACTCCTGAACATGATGATGGGCATGCAGATTCTCGGTGTCCTCACACCGGGTGAGACGTCGGCGACGCGTCAGCTCGAAATGCTCGAGCAGTTTCTCGCCGCACTCTGAGCCTCCGGCTCCACCAAAACCGTTGTCCCGGATTCTGATAGAACGCCGTCTTTGACCGAACGGTCAGTTTGTCCGGTTTCGAAATTCACTGTTTACACGAGGGCACCTCGGCTGTAACGTACGTCACTAAGCTTTTTATTCAACACCCGTAGAACCAAAGGACGCGACATGCCCACCCTTTCCCCCGCGCGTATCGACCACCCGCTGTCGCTGCCGACCGTCGAAGAAATCGCATCCCTCCGCGAGATCCTCGAGGCCGCCGACGCGCTGACCGAGCAGACGCGATTCGTCTACGTCGGTCTCGAGGAACCGGACAAGTCGACGCTGTACACGGGCGAGGCACCCGAGACCGATCGCCGGTTCCGCGTTCTACTGCACGACATTTCGTCGCCCAACGCGGTGGACGTCGTCGTGTCCGTGACCCAGCGTTCCGTGATCAGCTCGGTGACCCTCGACGCCACCCGCGACGGTCAGATGCCGGTCCTGGACGAGGAGTTCGAACTCGTCGAGCAGGTGCTGTCCGGCGACGACCGCTGGCTCGCCGCGCTCGCCGCCCGCGGACTCGACGTCGCCGACGTCCGGGTCGCCCCACTCTCGGCCGGCGTCTTCGACTACCCGGGTGAGACGGGCAAGCGGATCCTCCGGGGGCTCGCGTTCCGCCAGGACCACCCCAAGGACCACGCCTGGGCCCACCCGATCGACGGGCTCGTCGGATTCGTCGACGTCATGAACCGGACCGTCACCGATGTCCTCGACCTCGGCGCCGTCCCGATTCCCGAGGAATCCGGCAACTTCGACGACCTCGCCGTCACCGGCCCCCTGCGCACCACCCAGAAGCCCATCGAGATCACCCAGCCCGAGGGCCCCAGCTTCGTCGTCGACGGCAACCGCGTCGACTGGGAGAAGTGGTCGTTCCGCGTCGGCTTCGACGCCCGCGAGGGACTCGTCCTCCATCAGCTCGGATTCGCCGACGGCGACCGGGTCCGCCCCATCATCCACCGCGCGTCCATCGCCGAGATGGTGGTGCCCTACGGCGACCCGTCTCCGGTGCGGTCGTGGCAGAACTACTTCGACACAGGCGAGTACATGGTGGGCCGTTACGCCAACGCCCTCGAACTCGGCTGCGACTGCGTCGGTGACATCACCTACTTCGACGCCGTCATCGCCGACGAGTTCGGCAGCCCCAAGACGCTGAAGAACGCGGTGTGCATGCACGAGGAGGACTTCGGCGTGCTGTGGAAGCACACCGACCTGTGGGCCGGCTCCGCCGAGACCCGCCGCCAGCGCCGCCTCGTCATCTCCTTCTTCACCACGATCGGCAACTACGACTACGGTTTCTTCTGGTACCTGTACCTCGACGGCACCATCGAGTTCGAGGTGAAGGCCACCGGCATCGTCTTCACGTCCGGTCACCCGGGCGGCGACTACCCGTACGCCTCGGAGATCGCCCCCGGCCTCGGCGCCCCGTACCACCAGCACCTGTTCAGCGCCCGCCTCGACATGATGATCGACGGCGACCGCAACTCGGTGGAGGAGGTGCAGACCAAGCGGGTGAAGATGGGGCCCGGCAACCTGCACGGCAATGCCTTCACGTTCGAGCGCACTCCCCTGACGAAGGAATCGGAGGCGCAGCGACTCGCGGACAACAGCGTCGGACGCGTGTGGCACATCAGCAACCCGAACCGGCTGAACCGGCTGGGCAAGCCGGTGGCGTACGCACTGCATCCAGAGGGGCAGCCGATCCTGCTCGCCGACGACGATTCGTCGATCGCGGCGCGGGCGACGTTCGCCACCAAGCACCTGTGGGTGACGCAGTTCGACGCCGCCGAACGGTACGCGGCAGGCGATTTCGTGAACCAGCATTCCGGCGGCGCCGGTCTGCCGAGCTTCGTCGCCGGCGACCGCGATCTCGAGAACGAGGACGTCGTCGTGTGGCACACGTTCGGACTCACACACTTCCCGCGCCCGGAGGACTGGCCGATCATGCCCGTCGACTACACCGGATTCATGTTGAAGCCCAACGGCTTCTTCGACCGCAACCCCGCCCTCGACGTCCCCCGCACCGCATCGAAGCATTGCTCCACCGGCAGCAGCTGCCACTCCGACGGGGGATCCCATGTCTGACACCACCACCGGCGGGGCCGGTAAGTTACGTGGATCCATCGGCGTCGTCGGGATCGTCTTCCTCGTCATCGCCGCCGCCGCACCACTGACCGCGATCGGCGGCGCCCTGCCCGTCATGATCGCGATCGGCAACGGCGCAGGCGCCCCCACCGCGTATCTCATTGCCGCACTGGTCCTGCTCGTCTTCAGCGTCGGATACGCGGCGATGAGCAGCCACATGGTCGACACCGGCGCGTTCTACGCCTACGTCGCCAAGGGCCTCGGGGAATCCTGCGGGCTCGGCGCCGCCGGCCTCGCACTCCTGACGTACACCGCGATCCAGGCCGCCGTCTACGGACTGGCCGCCTCGACCATTAAAGGGCTGGTCGTCCAGTACGGCGGACCCGACCTGCCCTGGTGGTTCTGGGCACTGGTGCTCATCGCACTCGTGGCCGTACTCGGCTATCGCAGCATCGACCTCGGCGCGAAGGTCCTCGGGGTTCTCCTCGTACTCGAGATCGGCATCATCCTCGCGCTGTCGTTCGGCGTGCTCGTGAAGGGTGGCTCCGCCGGTATCGACTTCGCGTCGTTCACCCCGACGTCGTTCTTCAGCGGATCACCCGGTGTCGCACTGATGTTCGCGATCGCATCTTTCATCGGATTCGAGGCGACCGCGATCTACGGTGAGGAGGCCCGCAACCCCCGGCGCACGATCCCGATCGCGACGTACGCCGCCGTCATCGTCATCGGACTGGTCTACGCCCTCGCCAGCTGGGCCGTCGTCCTCGCGTTCGGCAGCGACGATGTCTCCGCCGCGGCCGCTGCAGACCCCGCCGGGCTGACGTTCGCCGCGGCCGCGCACTTCCTCGGCGGTCCCGCCGCCGACGTCATGGCCATCATGCTCGTCACGAGCCTGTTCGCCGCGCTGCTGGCCTTCCACAACGCCATCTCCCGGTACGTGTTCGCCCTGGCCCGCAAGGGCGCGGCGCCGCGGGCCCTGTCCCGGACGCACACCAAGCACGGTTCCCCGCACGTCGGCTCGATCGCCCAGACGATCTCCGCGATCGTGGTCGTGGGGGTGTTCGCAGTGGTCGGCGCGGATCCGGTGCTGGAACTGTTCACCTGGATGGCGGGTCTGGCCACCGTGAGCATCCTGGTCCTGATGGTGCTCACCAGCGTCGCGATCATCGTGTTCTTCGCCCGCACCCGGCTCGATACCCGGCTCTGGCACACCCGCATCGCCCCGGTACTCGGTTGCATTGGCCTGGTGGCCGTCACCGGGTTGGTGCTCGACAACTTCACCACGCTGATCGGCGGGTCGGAACTGCTCGCGAACATCCTGCTGGTCGTCATCGCCCTGTTCTTCGCGGCCGGACTGGTCGTCGCCCGGTTCACCCGGCAGAGCCGGGCGGACGTCGAGCAGCATCGCGAACTCACCCCCACGATCTGAGTCCGACGATGTTCGAGATCCCGGCCGTGCACGCGGCGATGTTCGTCGGAGCCGTCGGGGCCGTCATGCCGATGTGGCGGTCCCACGGAACGGACTGCAGGGTCCGGATCGCGCACGGCGCGATGGCGGCGTCCATGGTGGCCATGATGATTCCCGGTGTGCCCGACTGGATTCATCTGCTGGAGGGCGGACTCCTCGTCGCCCTCGCCCTGTTCGTCACCGGCGAGACGATGCACCGACGGACCGCCATTCCCTGCGCGGTGGATCTCACGGCCATGGGAGTACTGCTGCTGCTCGCTCCGACGGCGGCACCGATGCCGGCAACACCGGCATCGGTGCCCCAGGGCCACCATCACGGCGGCGCCGGACTGTCGACGGGCTGGTTGCCCGTCGTCATCCTCGCCTGCTGGGCCCTGATCGCTCTGCACCTGTTCCGCTCCACCCCTCGTCCCGAGCGCCGTTCCGGCGTCACCACCGCGGCGGCGGGATCCGCACTGATGATCCTGGGCATGGCCCCGATGGCCGTCTGACCGCCCTCCCACCGACAGCACCCTGGAGGAACCGATGAGTTACGCCGATGCCGTCTACACCCACGGCAAGGTCTTCACCGTCGACGACGACTTCACGATCGCCACCGCCCTCGCGGTCCGTGACGGACTGGTCCAGGCGGTGGGCACCGACGCCGAGATCGACGCCCTGATCGGACCGGACACCGTGGTCACGGACCTCGGTGGGAAGACCGTCCTCCCGGGAATCAACGATTCGCATCTGCATGCCATCGCGTTCGGACTCGACACGCCGCCGCTGTCGCTCGACGTCTCGTTCCCGACGGTCCGGTCGATCGCCGACGTCCGCGAACTCGTGCGGGAGGCCGCTGCGGCCGCCCCGGACAGTCAGTGGATCATCGGGACCGGCTGGGACGACGGCTATCTCGACGAATGCCGCGGAGACACCACGCGGACGCCGACCCGCCAGGACCTCGACGACGTGTCGCCGAACAACCCCGTGTTCCTGCAGGACTTCTCCCGGCACACGTCCTGGGTGAACAGCGCGGCGCTCGCGCTCGCCGGTGTGGACGAGACGACCCCGCTGCCGCCCGGCAGTCTCATGCCCGTCGGCGACGACGGCCTGCTGACCGGGATCGTCATGGAGGGTGCGCAGGCCCTCGTGCAGCGTGTGCTCCCCGCCCTCACCCGGGAGCGCCGGGAAGAGGCGCTGCGTTCGGCCATCTCGATCCTGCAGAGCGAGGGCATCACCAGCTTCACCGACCCCGCGATCGGACCCGGCGGCGAGGCCCTCGCGGGCGGCGCGATGGGCGCCGAAGGCCTCGAGGTGTATGCCGACCTCGCCCGCCGCGGAGAACTCGGCGCCCGGGTCAACCTGCTCCTCCTGCCCACCGGAATGTCCGGGTCGGCGGAGGATTTCGGACGGAACCTCGCCGAGATCGACGTTCCGGAGACCACCGATCCGCGGATGTTCCGGGTACTCGGAGTGAAGGTGTTCGCCGACGGGATCCCGCCCAGCAAGACCGCCTGGATGCACGAGGAGTACGTCGGCGGCGGCTGCGGCTCCCTCTGCGTCGGCGGCGACACCGACGAACGCCAGGTGTACGAGGTGACCGAGATGGTCCGCATCGGCCACGAGGCCGGCTACCAGATCGGTGTACACGTCACCGGTGATCGTGCCATCGACACCGTCGCCGACGCGATCATCGCCGCACAGAACGCACACCCCCGCGCGGACGCCCGGCACTACCTCATCCACGGCGACTTCATCAGCGAAGCCACCCTGAAGCGCCTGGCCGAGAACGGCATCGGCGTCAATATGAACCCGACGATCAAGTGGACGATCGCCGACCTCGAGGTCGGAGTGGTCGGAACCGAACGGGCCGCCTACGAATGGCCGTACCGCAGTGCCGTCGAATCCGGAGTGCACTTGATGAGCAGTTCCGACGCACCGGTCACACCGCCCGACTGGCGCCAGGGCATCTCGACGATGATCCTGCGCGAGAGCAAGGCCAGCGGCGCGGTGAGCGGCCCCGACCAGCGCATCGGACTCGCGGACGCCGTCCGCACCTACACCGCCAACGCGGCCTGGCAGGACTTCGCCGAGGACTGGAAGGGATCACTCGAGCCCGGCAAGGTGGCCGATTTGTGCATCCTCGACGGCGACCTCGAAACCATCGACCCGCACGACATCCCGGGCATGCAGGTGGTCACCACCGTGCTGGGCGGGAAGGTCGTGTTCGAGCGCGTCACCGAGGGTGTCGCGTAGTCCGGAGACCTACGAACTCCGAACGGCCGGTTCACCACTTCTCGGTGAACCGGCCGTTCGCCGTCCTGGCCGCGCCGGCGGCGAAGCACATCACTGCGCCCAGGCAGCCTCCGCGATCCAGTATTCGCTGCCGTCGGCGCTGATTCCGCGTTTCCAGTCGGTGGTCCGCCGCAGGTTCGGCTCGACGCGCGCGGTGGCGGCGTCGGCGCCGGCCGGTCCGTCGTCCCGCACCTGCCAGTGCACCCAGTTCACCTCGTTTCCGTGCTCGTCGTGGACGAAGAGGTCGACGTGGTGCCACCCGTAGCGGTGGGTGTCGGCGTAACAGGTCAGGAATGTCCGATGGTGATGCGAGTAGTCCACGAGATACCTCCGGGGCCGCGGCGATCTTTCGTACCACGCTAGAACCGGGTGGTGCCCGGCGGAAGGCGAGAAACCTTTACCCGCAGGGCCACCGGTCCGCTCAGCGGTTCGGGTCGATCGGCACCGTGAACGTGAAGACGGCCCCGTGCGGGTCGTTCTCCCGCGCGTCGAGTGTGCCGCCCTGACGGGTGATGATGCGATGGCTCAGCGCCAGCCCGATACCGTGGCCCGTGGACTTGGATGTGAACGCGCCGTCGAAGATTCGCCCGTCCGGAATGTGCGAGAGGCCCTTGCCGTGGTCCTCGACGCTCACGACGCCCGCTGACTCCGTGGCCTCGGTCCGGACGGTCACGACACGATCGGCCTCCGGCCATTCGGCCATTTCGTCGATCGCGTTGAAACACAGGTTGAGGATGACCTGCCCGGTGAGCACACGTTCGCACACGACGTCGACCGCGCCGTGCGCGCGGAGGTACTCGACGCGAACCCCCTTCTGCCGCGCGCGGATGTCGATGAAATAGGCGCATTCGTCCACGATGTCGTTGAGGTCGACGATCTGCTGGGACTCCTCGAGTTGCGTCACGTATTCGCGCAGGCTCCGGACGATTTGATTGGCCCGGTCGATCTGCTTGCGCGCCTCGCCGAGACCCCAGCTCACCTCGTCGCGACCGCTCTGCCCGTCACCGAGGCGGCTCTGCGTTCCCGCGATGAAATTGGTGGCGGCCGCGAGGGGCTGGGCCAACTCGTGCGCGATGGCCATGGCCATGTCGCCCATCGCGTTGTAGCGGGCCAGATAGTTGAGGTACTGCGAGTCCCGTTCGTGCTCTTGTTCGGTGCGCACGTGTTCGGTCACGTCGTGGAAGAGCAGCAGGTGGCCACTCAGGTCGTTCTCGATGGCAATGTGCTGACAGCTGCCCGCATGCCAACGGCGCTGCTCGGACGGCAGTTCGACCTCGTACCGCAGACCCTGCGAACCGCCGTCGACGGTCGTCAGCTCGAGAGCGCGCCGCACACTCTCCCGCGACTGCCCGGCCCTGCAGAACTCCGTGAACCGTTCGCCGACAAGCGAAGCCACCGGGATCTCGAGGAGCTGCGACGCCGCCTCGCTCGCATAGGTGATCCGGCTGTCGTCGTCGAGCACGAGAATTCCCTCGGCCATGTTCCGCAGGAAGGCCGACAGCCGGGCCTCCGTCCGGGTGAGGTCGGCCTCGGTGCGGGTGAGGTCGCGGCGCATCGACGCTTCCTGCTCGATGTCGCGGAACTGCACCATGACCACGGTCCGGTCGTTCAATTCGACCCGTACGGCGATCGCTTCGGTCAGGACTTCTCTGCCGCTCTTCGCGCGATACGCCCATTCCGTGACGGCGACTCCCCGGTCGACCGCCTCCTGGAGCCATCGCCGTCCCACCGATCGCCGGTAGCGTTTCGCGCGTGAACTCATGTCCGGGGCCTTGAGGGGTTTGAGTTCCTCGACCGTGAACTCGAGCAGTTCCGACGCGGCCCGGTTGGCCCAGAGGATGTCCTTGGACGCCGCGTCGTGGACCAGGACGCAGTAACGAAGAGACTCGACGAGTCGCTCGTAGTCGGACGGCGCGAGATCGGACACGGCAGCCTCCTTCGGCTCGATCCGAGTCTACTGAGCGATCCGACGCCGAATGCGATAGGGAATTCCTTCAGTCCGGCGCGACATCTCTGCACGGCCGCGGGGGGAAGCACCGATTGAGCGACACGGGCCCGCTCAATAGCGTGGAACTCACACGAAACACGCCTCACCCCTTCTACTTCGCGTCGATCGGAGTATTCGATGACCACCACCGCACCGCCCCTCGAAACGACGGACAACGCCTCGAACGGGACGCTGTCGTTCGAGGACGTCCTCGAACACGTCGCTGTGCGGCGCGAGGAATTCGCCACACAGAAGTTCGTGCCCCGCGACATGATCGACGAATTCAAGGCGATCGGCATCTACCGCGCGGCGACACCCCGCCAGTTCGGCGGCGACGCACTGCCACCGAGCGAATTCCTACGGATGATCGAACGGATCTCCGCGGTGGATGCGTCCGCCGGGTGGGTCGCGAGCTTCGGCTCCGCCCTCGTCTATCTGGCCGCGCTGCCGCTCGCGACGCAGGCGGAGTTGTACAAGGACAGCCCCGACCTCGTGTTCGCCGGCGGATTGTTCCCGGTCCAGCCCGCCGAGCAGGTGCCGGGCGGTCTGAAGATCACCGGTCAGTGGAAATTCGCCAGCGGCTGCAAGGGCGCCGACATCCTCGGCGTCGGAATCCGCGGCGGCGACTCCACCGCGGGAAAACCGCGCACCGCGCTCCTGTGGCCGGAGGACGTCGAGATCGTCGAGAACTGGGACGTCGTCGGACTGTCCGGAACCGGAAGCCACGAACTGAAGGTCGACGGGGTCGTCGTCCCCGAGGACTGGACCTTCATCCGGGGCGGAACCCCGACCGTCGACGAACCCCTGTACCGCTATCCGTCCATCGCCTACGCCGCGCAGGTGCTGGCCGTCGTCAATCTCGGCGTGGGACGTGCCGCCCTGGACCACGCGCTGGAGGTCGGCGCGGGTCGAACGGGAATCACCGGGGCTCCCAAACTCGCCGACCGGGCCTACTACCGCATCGACCTGGCGAAGGCGGAGGCGACGCTGCGCTCGGCGCGCGCCTTCTTCTACGAGGTCACCGACGAGGCGTACGCCACGGTGGTCGCCGGCGATCCGGTCCCGGACAAGCTCGCGGCGCTGCTCCGGCTGTCCTCGACGCACGTGGCCAAGGCGGGAGCGTCCGCCGTGCACACCGCCTTCCAACTGTCGGGCACCGGCGCGATCTACGACGGCAACGCGATGCAGCGCTACATGCGCGAGGCCCTGGTTCCGCCGCAGCACGCATTCCTCGGGGACGGCATCTACGACAGCGCCGGCGCCGTGCTCATGAACATCCCGCCCTTCCCCGGCTTCATCTGACCACCCCACTTCGACTCGAGGAGACGATCATGACCGACACCCAGACCGCGCCGTTGCGGGTCCTGTTCTGCATCGGCATCAACCAGAACTTCTTCGACCTGCCTACCGGTCAGGGCGGACTGGTGTGGAAGGCCTTCTCCGGGATGATGGACGCGGTGGCCGACACACCCGGCGTCCGGGTGATCGGGGACATCGACGACGACAGCCACATGGTCGGGCCGTCGGAAGGCTGGCCGTGGACGTGCTACATCCTCGCGGACGTGGACACCCAGGAGACGGTCAAGTCCGTCTGCAACCTCTTCCGCACCACCACGGTGGGCGAGTACACGCTGTGGCGGTACGCGAAGATCGAGGCCCGCATCGGCCGTGCGCTCACGGTCCGTGACGACGTCGATCTGGACGTGTGACAGGAATGGACTCCGCGGAAGCGATCGAGCGCATCGAGAAGCGCGAGGCCGTGCACCGCGTGATGTGCCGGTACATGGAATTGTGCGACGTTCCGTCCGTGAACTTTTCTCTCGAGGAGCTCGCGTCCCTCTTCACCCACGACGCGGTCTGGGAGGGAATCGGCGCCGCCTACTCCGGCAAGTTCGGTAAGCGGGAAGGCCGCCGCGCGGTGGTCGGGATGCTCGCCGAATATCTCCCCCCGAGCACGCATTTCCACAGCAACGTGCACCTCCTCGGAAGCGAGCAGATCGACGTCGACGACGCCACGGCGCGGGGGCGATGGATCATGCAGCAGCTGTCGCGCTACGACGACGGATCGGCCGAACTGCTCGTCGCCCGTGTCGCCGCCGACTGTGAAGTCCGGGGCGGCACCGCCCGAATCAAGCACTTCACGACCGAGAAGCTGTTCGTGACCCGCCTCGACGAGGCGACGCGACTGCTCGAATCGAATTGAGAGAGAACGTGATGACCACTTCACTGGACCCCACCGCGACCGACACCCGGTTCGCGGATCTCGCCGACGACGACCGGGTCGCCGGGTCGCTGTACACCGACCCGGAGATCTTCGAGGTCGAGCTCGAGAAGATCTTCTACCGCACCTGGGTGTGGGTGGCGCACGAGAGCGAGATCCCGGAGGCGGGCAGCTTCAAGCAGGCGACCATCGGCCGGCAGCCGGTGATCGTCAACCGCGACCGCAAGGGGAACTTCAACGTCCTGCTCAACCGGTGCCGGCACCGCGGAGCCAGCGTGTGCGAGGTTCCCAAGGGCAAGGCCAACGGGTTCACCTGCCCGTATCACAGCTGGTCGTACGCTCTCGACGGTCGGCTCCGCGGGATCCCCTACCCCGACGGCTACGACGAGGACCTCGACAAGAAGGACCTGCCGCTGCAGAGCCTGCGGGTGGAGTCGTACGCCGGGATGATCTTCGCCAGCTTCAACCCCGACGTCGAGCCCCTCGACGAGTTCCTCGGCGACGCGAAGGTGTGGATCGACCTGTTCATGAAGCAGGGTGCCGGCTACCCGATCAAGACCCAGGGCGAACACTGCTTCCGGTTCCGCGGCAACTGGAAGATCCAGCTGGAGAACACCACCGACGGCTACCACTTTCCCATCGTGCACCGGTCGTGGATGTCGTCCGTGGACGCCGAGACGGCGGACATGCTCTCCTTCATGACCGACGACAACGCCGTGACGCATGCGCTCGGCAACGGCCACAGCGTCGCGATCATGGTCCCCGAACACGTCGACCTGGATCACGACGACGGCAGTGAGAAGATTCAGGCGCGGTTCGACCACATCGTCGAGGAACTGTCGAAGACGATGCCCGCCGACCAGGTCCGCCGCATCGTCCGCTCGATGCACGGAGCCGGCTTCAACCTCAACATCTTCCCCAACGTCGCGATGTCGATGTCGTTCTTCCGCGTCCTGCGGCCCATCTCCGTCGACGAGACCGAGATCCGGCACATCGCCCTCGGCATGGACGGCGGGCCGGAGATCGTCAACCGGGAACGCCTCCGGATCCACGAACACTTCCAGGGCCCGTTCGGGTTCGGCAGCCCCGACGACTCCGAGGCCTGGGACCGGGTCCAGCGCGGATCCCGCGGCGCCCCGGGAATGCCGATCATGGTGAACCGCGGCCTGAACCGCGAAGGGCTCGACAGTAACGGACACCGCACGTCGCACGTCACCGACGAGACCGGCATGCGCGAGGCATACGCAATGTGGAAGAAGATGATGAACGATGAGCACTGATCTCATGTCCGCCCAGTTGTCCGACACACGGGTGCTCCAGGCGATCGAACTCGTCTGGCAGGAAGCGGCACTCCTCGATGCCAAGGACTACCAGAGCTGGGACGCCCTGTGGACCGACAGCGGCCGGTACGTCATTCCCATCGATCCGGACACCGACGACTTCGACGGTTCCCTGAACATGGTCAACGACGACACCCGCATGCGCCGCATGCGCATCGAACGGTTGACGTCCGGCTACTCCATGTCGGCGCTGGCCGCGGCCCGCACCGTCCGCACGCTGTCGCGCTTCACGGTCGAGGAACGGACCGACGACTCGGTCACGCTGCGGTCCGCGCAGATCCTCGTCGGATTCAAGCGCGACGAACAGCAGACCCTCGCCGCCGACGTCACCCACCGCATTCGCTACACCGAATCCGGGCCGCGACTCGACCTGAAGGTGATCCGGCTCGTCAACTCGCAGGGTGCGGTCAACGCCTCCGGCTACCTCCTCTGACCTTCCCACCCAGAATTGGAGTTCGACATGGATCACGTCGCAGTAGTCACGGGCGCCGGACGCGGCCTCGGCGCCGTCATCGCCCGGCAGTTGCATGACCGCGGATATCGAGTGGTGGTCGCGGACCTCGACGAGGCCGCGGCGAAAGAGACTGCCGCAGAACTCGATGCCTCCGGGACCACCGCCGTGGCCGCAGCCCTCGACGTCCGGAAGAAGGCCGACTTCGAGTCCGTGCGCGACCTGGTCGTCGGCCTCTGGGGCGGGGCGGACGTTCTCGTCAACAACGCGGGCCGGTCGCAGACCGGGTCGCTGATGGACATTGCACCCGAGGAATTCTCGGATATCGTCGAGATCAACCTCAACGGGGCGTTCCTCGGTTGTCAGGTGTTCGGCAGCCATTTCGCCGAACGCGGCTACGGGCGAATCGTCAACGTCGCGTCGCTCGCCGGCCAGAACGGCGGCACCGCGACCGGCGCACACTACGCGGCAGCGAAGGGCGGCGTCGGCACGCTGACCAAGGTGTTCGCACGCGAACTCGCGCCGTCCGGTGTCACGGTCAACGCCGTCTCCCCCGGTCCGCTGGACCTCCCGGTGGTGCGGGAGACGGTGCCCGCGGACAAACTGGCCGCGATTGTCACCACGATTCCGGTGGGCACTCTGGGCTCACCCGACTTCATCGCCGAGACGGTTGCCCTGCTCGCGTCGCCGACGGCCGCCTCGGTCACGGGCGCCTGCTGGGACGTCAACGGCGGCCTGTATATGCGGTAACCCGTCCGCGCGAGGAGAAGGATCACCATGAGCATGTTCACTGTCACCGTCGCGGACATCGTCGACGAAGCACCGGATATCAAGTCCTTCCGGCTGGTTCGCACGGACGGTTCCCCGTTCGACCCCTATCCGGCGGGCGCCCACATCGACATCCTCGGACCGACGGACGTCCTCGCGCAATACTCACTGTGCAGCCCGCCGCACGAACCCGAATCCTACGTTGTCGCAGTCAAACGCGAGACCGGCCCGCGCGGTGGCTCGGCGGCGCTGCACGACCGGGTGTCGCTCGGCAGCGAGTTGCGGATCAGCCGGCCGCGCACGCTGCTCGACGTCGCCGAGGACGCGGATCGGCACATCCTGGTCGCCGCGGGCATCGGCCTCACCCCGATGCTGAGCCTGGCGTTCGCACTACACCGGGACGGACGTCCGTTCGACCTGCACTACTTCGCCCGAACCAGGGAGCAGGCGGCGTTCGTCGAACTGCTGGAGGCCTCGGACTTCCGCCGTGCCGTGCACCTGCATTTCGGTCTGACGCGCGACGACCAGTTCTCGGCCCTGGAGAAGATCCTGGCGGACGCCTCCGCCGCGACGCACGTCTACACTTGCGGCCCCGAGGGTTTCATGGCCCGGGTCCGCGAGTTGGCGGAAGCGGCGGTCGGCGAGGACTCGGTGCACTTCGAGCATTTCGAGGCCGCGGCGCCCGTCTCGACCGGGGAAGACACGGCGTTCGAACTGGAACTCGACACGGGCGAGGTGTTCGACGTGCCGGCCGGGAAGTCGATCGCCGAGGTACTCGAGGAGAACGACATCGAGATCGACACGTCCTGCAGGGAGGGCATCTGCGGCACCTGCGTCCTCGATGTGCTGGAGGGCGAGCCGGACCATCGGGACAACTGCCTCACCAAGAGCGAACGGAAGGCCGGCGACAGAATCGCGGCGTGTGTGTCGCGCGCTCGATCCGGGCGTCTCGTCGTCGAACTTCCGTGAGTGTCTTTCCCGTCACTTGACGACGAGAAGCTATCGTGGAATGGCAATTCCGGCCTGCAAGATGTCGCGCACCAGGACGGCGATGCTGTCGGCCCCGGTCTTCTCCTTGATTCGGGTGCGATGCACGTCGACCGTTTTCACGCTGATGCCCAGCTCCTTGGCGATGTTCTTGCTCGGCAATCCGTCGAGTACGAGCGCCAGAATTTCGCGTTCCCGTGCTGTGAGTGCGTCGATCCGGGCCTGCAATTCGGTTCTCGTGCGGGTTTCGCCGAATCGCTGGCGCGCGACCCGGAGCGCGTCCTGGATGACGTCGAGCATGTGCTGCGGATCGTAGGGCTTCTCGATGAACGTGAGCGCGCCCCGCTGCAGCGCCCGCACCGACATCTTGATGTCGCCGTGCGCCGACACGAAGATGATCGGTATCGGTGATTCGTCGGCGAGGAGCACCTCCTGGAGTTGGAATCCCCCGACCTCCGGCATCCGGACGTCCAGGACGAGGCAGGCCGGGACGTCGCGCCGGTAGCCCTCCAGGAACGAGTGCACCGAGAAGTAGGACTCCGCCTTGATGTCGACCGAATCGAGAAGCCACGCAAGCGATGCGCACAACTCCTGATCGTCGTCGACGATGTAGACCCGCGTTTCCTGCTGCTCCATTGCATCCTGCCTCGAGACGACTGCCTGCTTCTTCCGTCCAGTGAACACCGACGGTGTCGGAAGCGATAGGCAACTGAAGAAATCCCCTACGCGGATAGGCGACTTACTGCGAGAAAGTAGCGTCGCCGCCACTGTTCCAGCGCATGACGTGCGTCATATTCTTCTCGGGGGAAGACGGACGCACTGCGAAGACACACTTCCTGTTCCGACTCATGGAGGCTGAAAATGCCCGAACTCTCTGCCATGCAATTGGCCTTCCGCGCGGCGATGGCGAATCTGCCGGCCGCGGTCAACATCGTGACCACCGACGGGGTGGCCGGACGCTGCGGGATGACGGTGACCGCCGTCTGCTCGGTGTCCGACTCCCCGCCCACCGCGCTCGTCTGCGTCAATCGGAACAGCGCGATGCACAACGTGTTCCGGGAGAACGGCAGGGTGTGCATCAACGTGCTCTCCGGCGACGACGAGGAACTGGCCATGCACTTCGCGGGGGCGACGAAAGTCGCAATGGCGGACCGCTTCGCCTGGGACATCTGGGAGGACGACACCGGCGACGGAGTGCCGATTCTGCGCGCCGCCCACGTCGTGCTCGCCGGCCGGATCGCATGCAGCAAGACCGTCGGATCGCATTCGGTGATGTTCGTCGAACTGGATCGCGTGCAGACCCGCGACCAGGGCGACAGCCTCGTCTACTTCCAGCGCAAATTCCATCGGTTGTCGGTCCCCGTCGAGTCACCCGACTGGCTGTTCTACGACGAATGGTCCGATCCGATCACCGTCACGCCCGCCCTCGTTCCCGTCCCAGCCGGAGGAAAATAGACATGGTCACCTCGTCGCCGCCCGACCCCCACGCGCCCGACTCTGAGCTACGAATGCTCGCCGATACCCGTGCCGCCCTCGCCTTCCGGCTCAGCGCCCTGGTGCTCGCACTGTTCCTGCCGCTGCCGGTCCTCGGCGGATTCACCTCGGCTCTCGACGGTGTCGTCTTCAGCGGTGTGACGGTGGCGTGGCTCTACGCGGTCGCGCAATTCGCCGTCGCCATCGTCGTGGCCCGGTACTACATGACGCGGGCCGCCGACCTCGACTCGCGCATCGCTGTCCGGGCGGAGGGATAACACATGAACCTCGTCTCAGCGTCACTCTTCGCCGCACTTGTCGCGGTCACCCTGATGATCACCGCGTGGGCATCGCGGCGAAACAAGTCCGCCGCCGATCACTACGTCGCGGGCGGAAGTCTCACCGGTCGGCAGAACGGCGTCGCGATCGCGGGCGACTTCATCTCGGCCGCCTCGTTTCTCGGTGTCACCGGCGCGATCGCGCTCACCGGTTTCAACGGCTTCTACCTCGCGGTCTTCGTGCCGGTCGCGTTCGTGCTCGCGATGCTGCTGATCGCGGAACCCCTGCGCAACCTCGGCCGGTTCACGCTGGCGGATGTCCTGGCCACCCGGTTCCCCGGCAAGGACGTGCGGTCGATGATGGCGATCAGCACCGTCGTGATCAGCGTGGTCTATCTCGTGTCGCAACTGGTCGGGGCCGCACTTCTCGTGTCGCTGCTGTTCGACCTCGACTACGCCGTGGCCGTCCTGATCATCGGAACGCTCACCACCGCGTACACACTCGTGGGTGGGATGCTCGCCACCAGCTGGATCCAGATCATCAAGACCGGTCTCCTGATGGTGTGCGCCGTGGTGCTGTTCGTTCTCGTGTTGGTGCGATTCGACTTCAACCCGTTCGGGCCGTTCAGCACCGCCCTGGCGGAGTTCGGCCAGTCCTTCGTCGCACCGCAGCGCACCTCGGGCGCAGCGTCGTTCGACCAGCTGTCGCAGACCGTCGGACTCGTCCTGGGCGTGCTCGGCCTTCCGCACGTGATGATCCGGTTCCTCACCGTTCCGGACGCGAAGCAGGCGCGGACGTCGGCGTACACGGCCATCTGGATCTTCTTCGCCTTCTACCTCCTGGTTCCCGTGCTCGGATACGGCGCCGCGAAGCTCGTCGGCATCGACGTGATCAAATCCGAGAATCGGGGCGGCAACCTCGCGGTCGCGCAGCTCGCCGAAACCGTCGGTGGCGGTGTGCTCCTGGCGTTCGTCGCGGCCGTCGCGTTCGTGACGATCCTGGCCGCACTGTCCGGGCTGGTGATCGCCACCTCGGGTGCGATCGCGCACGACCTCTACGGGCAGGTGATCCGGAACGGGACGGTGTCGGCGAAGGCTCAGCACCGCGCGGCCCGCGTCGCGACCGTGGCGACCTGCGTCATCGGCGTCGCCATCGCCTTCGCGGCGCAGAAGCAGAACGTCGCGTTCCTCGCGTCGCTGGGCATGTCCATCGCGGCGTGCGCGAACCTGCCTGCCCTGCTGCTGACCATGTACTGGAAGCGCATGACGGCGCGTGCGGTCATCTCCGGCATCGTGGTCGGTCTGGTGCTGTCGGTCACCGTGATCCTGCTCAGCCCGGTGGTGCAGGGGCCGGACTCCGTTCTCGGGTTCTCCAACCCGGCACTCGCGGTGGCACCCCTGTCGCTGGCGGTGTCCGTCGTCGTCGCGCTGTTGTCGGCGCCGTCCGGGGAGACGAAGGCACGAGCCGATCGCCTCTTCACCGTGATGCGCACCCGAGCGCTCACCGGACAGGTCGAGTCGACCAGCGACGACACGATGGCGGTGACGCGATGAAGACGGAACTACGGTCACCACTGCGGGACCTTGCCGAGCAGCTGTCGGCCGGTTCGACGACGCCGATCGACGTGGCGGAGGCGGCACTCGCGCGGATCACGGACCTGGATCCGACGATCCACGCCTGGGCTCACCTCGATCCCGACGCGGTACGGTCTGCGGCAGCCCGCATCCAGGAGGGCGGCCCCGGCGGCGCGCTCTGGGGCGTTCCCGTCGGCGTCAAGGACCTCATCGACGTCGCCGGGATGCCGACGCGCTGCGGCAGCGACCTGCGCAGTACGGCACCGGCGACGACGGACGCGGACTGTGTGGCACGGTCGCGGGCCCTCGGGGCACTCCCGGTCGGCAAGACGGTGACTACCGAATTCGGGTACTTCCGGCCCGGTCCGACCCGCAATCCCCGCGCCGTCGAGCACACGCCCGGTGGGTCGTCGAGCGGCTCGGCGGCCGCAGTCGCCGCGGGCATGGTGCCGCTGGCGTTCGGAACCCAGACCGCGGGGTCGCTGACCCGGCCGGCATCGTTCTGCGGGGTCGCCGGATTCGTGACCGCGCGCGGCGAGTTCTCGACCGACGGCATCACCGGGTTGAGCCCCAGTCTCGACTCGCTGGGCCTGTTGGCGCGCACCGTGTCCGACCTCCACTTCGCGTGGACGGCGCTGCGCGACGGCACCCGTGCGCCCGCGCTCGTGCCTTCCGCACCGGGCCGGCTTCGCCTGTGGAGTGGCGTCGAACTCGGCGAGGTGTCCCCGGAGATGACCGCGGCACTCGTGGAGACCGCCGACTCTGCCGCGGCGGCAGGCGTGCAGTGCCGGGAACTTGATGCCGCCCCGACCATCGTCGCGCTGACGGAACACCATCACACGGTGATGGCGTACGAGGCCGCCCGGGAACGCGCGGCCGAGGCGGCGCGGCCCGAGGAGATCAGCACACCCCTCGCCGAGCTGTTCGCGACGGGGGCACAGACCGCCGGCGCGGAGTACCAAGCCGCCCTGGCCGGAATAGCCGAAATGCGGCAGTTGCTGCTCGCGGCGCTGGACGAAGACGAGGCCATCCTCGGACCCGCCGCACTCGGCGCCGCTCCCCGTGGTCACGACGCGACGGGTACGCCCGTGCTGAGCCGACCGTGGCAGGCAATGGGTCTGCCGGTGGTCACCATCCCCGGAAAGCGCGACAACACAGGGCTTCCCCTCGGGTTGCAGCTGATCGGACGTCCCGGCGCCGAGCAGCGCCTGTTCGAGATCGCGGTGTGGCTGGAATCCGTGCTCTGACACCGCTCACAGGCGGTAGCCGCCCCGAAAAAGACCCACCCCACGTGAGTGGGAAAGCGTGCCGGAGCACACTTTCCCACTCACGTGGGGTGCGGCCTATTCTGCCCGCGTTACACGCTGACCGACAGCGGTTCCTGTTCGCGGAAGGCGCGCGGCGACACCCCGTACGTGTCCTTGAAGAGCCGGGAGAAGTGTGACGAGTTGACGAGTCCGTGACGGGCGCAGATGGTTCCGATGCTCTCGGCCCGGAATCGGTCGTCTCTCAGGTCCCGCCGGCACAGTTCGAGCCTGCGGTGCCGGATCCACCCGGCGACCGTGTGTCCGTCTGCCTCGAACATCTTCTGCAGGTGCCGCGTCGACACGTGGTGGTGGGACGCGACGGTGGTGGTGTCGAGCGCGGGGTCGTGGAGGCGTGCGTCGATGAACGACTTCACGCGCAGCAGCAGCGTCGCGCCGGGCGCCGCGGCGTCGGCGGGCGCCTCCGATTGCACGGCCGCGCTGAGCAGGTCGACCACCGCGTCCTCGACGAGGGGGGTCGTCGGCATCGTGCCGGTCACGACGGAGTGGTGGAGATTTTTCAGGAACGGTGAGACGAGCGCACCCATGCCGGTGCTGCCGGGGATGCGGCGCGCCGACACGGTGCCGAGTTCGCGTGAGGCGATGCGCAGCAGTTCGCGGGGAAACATCAGCACGAACATGCTGAAGTCGTCGGCGAAGTGCAGATCGTACGGTTTGCTGGTGTCGTAGACGGCGAAGTCGCCGGGGCCGAGGACGGCCTCCCGATCGTCCTGGACGATGACGCCGCGACCCGACAACTGCAGGCCCACCTTCACGAGACCGGGGTCGGACCGCTTGATCGACGTGCGGGTGCGCCGCACGTCTACCGCACGTCCCCCGACCTCGCTGAGCTGCAACCCGCCCAGCGCGGTGGTGCGTAGGGTTCCGGTGAACCTCGCCGCCCCGTCCTCGGCCGTGGACACCACGGCGAGCGGGACGAAGGCCGTGGAGACGGCCTGCCGCCAGTGTTCGAACTGCCCGTCGTCGGGACGCGCGTGTTCACCACCGGGACGCACCTTCGATCACCTCACAGAGCGGTTGTCGATCAGTCGCCGTGCCTTGCCGATCGAACGCTCCAGTGCGCCGGGCGCCACCACATCCACCTTCACGCTGACTCCGATGCGGTTCTTGACCAGCTTCTGGAGTTCGGCGGCGGCACGCGGATGGTCGGTGGCGGACGCGTCGGGACGGGCTTCGACTCGTACGGTCAGTTCGTCCATCCTACCGGGACGGTCGAGGATGCACTGGAACTGCGGGGCCAGCGCCGACACGGTGAGGATCAGTTCCTCGATCTGGGTGGGGAACAGATTCACTCCGCGCAGGATGATCATGTCGTCGGTGCGCCCGGTGACCTTCTGCATCCGCCGCACCGACCGCGCCGTCCCCGGCAGCAACCGGGTCAGGTCGCGGGTGCGGTACCGGATGATCGGCATCGCTTCCTTGGTGAGCGAGGTGAAGACGAGTTCGCCCTCCGCGCCGTCGGGTAGCACCTCCCCGGTGACCGGGTCGATGATCTCCGGGTAGAAGTGGTCCTCCCAGATGTGCAGGCCGTCCTTCGTCTCGACGCATTCCATCGCCACGCCCGGACCCATCACCTCGGACAGTCCGTAGATGTCGACGGCGTCCATGTTCAACTGCTTCTCGAGTTCGGTGCGCATCTCCTCCGTCCACGGTTCTGCGCCGAACACACCGGTCCGCAGCGACGTCGTCGACGGATCGATGCCCTTCTTGACCATCGCGTCGACAATCGTGAGCATGTACGACGGCGTCACCATGATCGCGTCCGGCTCGAAGTCCTCGATCAGCTGGATCTGCCGGTCGGTCATGCCACCCGACATCGGGATCACCGTGCAGCCGAGCCGTTCCGCACCGTAGTGCGCGCCGAGGCCACCGGTGAACAGGCCGTACCCGTACGCGACGTGCACCTTGTCCGTCGGCTTCACCCCGCCCGCCCGCAGACTCCGCGCGATCAGGTCGGCCCAGTTGCTGATGTCGTTCGCCGTGTACCCGACCACCGTCGGGCGCCCGGTGGTCCCCGACGAGGCGTGGATGCGCGAGACCTTCTCCTGCGGCACCGCGAACATCCCGAACGGGTAGTTGGCCCTCAGGTCCGCCTTCGCAGTGAACGGGAACTTCGCCAGATCCGACAGGTCCTTCAGATCGCTCGGGTGCACACCGGCGTCGTCGAACGCCTTCCGGTAATGCGGAACATTGGTGTACGCGTGGAGAAGTGACCACTGCAGGCGTTCGAGTTGCAGCGTCGAGATCCGGTCGCGCGTGGCGAACTCGATGTCCTGCGAGGGGGTGGCGATACTGGTCATTCTAGTCTCCGGGGTGGGCGGGCTGGGTATGGTCAGGCGTCGAAATCGACGGTCACGGTGTCGCTGACCGGGAAGGTCTGGCACGTCAGCACGAAGCCGGAGTCGACCTCGTAGTCCTCGAGCGCATAGTTGCGGCGCATGTCCACGTCACCGCAGGTGATCTTGGCGCGGCAGGTGCCGCAGACGCCGCCCTTGCAGGCGAACGGGAGGTCGGAGCGGTACTTCTCGGCGGCGTCGAGGATCGACTCGTCCCGCGGCAGCGTCGCGGTGGTCGAGCGGCCGTCGAGGACCAGGGTGACCTCGCTGCTCGGCCCGGTGACGCCGGGTTCGCGGTGCGTTTCCATCGGCGGGGGGACGTCGTCGACGAAGAACAGCTCGTGATGGACGCGCTTCTTGTCGATCTGCAGTTCACCGAGAACCGTTTCGGCGTCGGTGACCATGCCGAACGGTCCGCACAGCCAGAAGTGGTCGATGTCGGCGAGCGGCACGATCGACGTGAAAATGGCCCGCAACCGGTCGGCGTCGAGGCGGCCGGTGAAAAGTTCGACCTCACGCGGCTCGCGGGAGAGCACGTGGATGACGTCGAATCGCGACCCGTACATGTCCTTGAGGTCGGCGATCTCCTCGGCGAACATCACCGACCGGGTTCGCCGATTGCCGTACAGCAGAACGACTTCGGCCTCGGGGTTGGCGAGGACGGACGCGGCGATCGACAGCATCGGCGTGATGCCCGACCCGGCGGCGATCAGCACGTGGCGGCCACCGGCGACGGGGTCGGCGACGAACGTTCCGCTCGGGCCCTGCACGTCGATCCGGTCGCCGGGGCGCACCTGGTTCACGAGCCAGGTGGAGAACAGCCCGTCGGACACCTCCCGCACCCCCACCCGCGGCGCGGATCCGGCCGGCGCGCAGATGGAGTAGGAGCGGCGGTGTTCGACGCCGTCGACGGTGCGCCGCAACGTGAGCGACTGTCCGGGGCCGAACGCGAATTCGTCGGCGAGTTCGGCCGGGACGTCGAACGTGACCGCGACCGCGTCGTCGCACAGGGATTCGACATCGGCGACGGTGAGAGTGTGGAACGCCCTGTTGCGTGACGCCGCACCGGGTTTCGGGGAGACCGCTGTGGTCATGATCAGATTTCCTTCACGTGATCGAAGGGTTCGAGGCAGTCGAGGCACCGGTACAGCGCCTTGCAGAGGGTGGGCCCGAATTCCGAGTCGAGACGGGTGTTCGCCGACTGGCACACCGGGCACGTGACCGCCCGCGGCCGGACGGTCAGCGTCAGCGGAACGGGACCGGACGTGCGCAGCGGGGCGGGCCCGGGGGTCGAGTAGCCGCTCTCCCGAAGTTTGCGTAGCCCGTTCTCGCTGATCCAGTCGGTGCTCCACGGCGGCGACAGGACGGTCTTGACCTCGACAGCCGGGTAGCCGGCGTCCTGAAGTTTGTGTTGGATGTCGTCGCGCATGGTGGCCATCGCGGGGCACCCGGAGTAGGTGGGGGTGATCGTCACGACCACCGACCCGTCGGCGTTCTCCTCGACATCGCGCAGCACGCCCAGGTCGGCGAGCGTGAGCATCGGCATCTCGGGGTCCAGCACGGCCTCGGCGAGGCGGCGGGCGTCGCTGCGCACTGCGGTGGTCATGTCACCACACTCCTTCCGGATGAGCCCGCGCGACGCTCTGCATCTCGGCGAGCAAGAGTCCGAGGGCCTCGGTGTGCAGCCCCTGACGTCCGGCCCGGCCACCGACGGTGCCGACGGTCCGGCCGGTGGGGGCGGTCAGTTCCGCCGCCTTCAGCACCTGCTCGAGCACGCCGTCGAACTCGGCGCGCACGTCCCGCGGGTCGACACCGACACCGACCGCAGCGAGCGCGAGTTCCTCGGCGGTCGGGGTGAACAGTTCCTCGACGTACGGCCACACGTGGGTCAGCGCAGTCTCCATCCGGGACTTCGACTCCGCCGTTCCGCACCCGAGGGTGACCGCCCACCGGGCGGCGTAGTCGCGGTGGTACGTCAGTTCCTTGACGCCCTTCACCGCGACGGCCGCGAGCACCGGGTCACGGGAGGTGCGCAACCGGTCGAACAGGGCCAGCCGCCACGTGGAGAACACCAGCAGCCGGGTGATCGACTGCGCGAAGTCGCCGTTGCCGAGTTCGGCCAGCCGGGTGTTGCGGAACTGGTTCTCGTCGCGGAAGAACGCGAGCGCGTCCTCGGCGGGAATCGGGCTCGTGTCCGAGATGTGAGGCACCACGGACTCGTCGGCGGCCGCGGCGCGGGCGAGCAGCAGTCGCGCCTGCCCGAGCAGGTCGAGTCCGACGTTCGCGAGCGCCACCTCCTCCTCGAGTTCCGGTGCGCGGGTGCTCCATTCGGCGAGACGCTGCGAACTGATCAGCGCGTCGTCGCCGAGCATCAGGCAGTAGGCGGCCAGGGCGCCGAGGTCGACGTCACCCGGAACCGTGGTGTCGACGCCGGCCAGGGGGTCGTCGAAGCTGGTGCCGAACGCCCACTGGCCGTGGCTGTCTTCGTCGACGAGGCCTTCGTAGGCATTGTCGTGGTCGGTCATCGGTACATCCTCGGAAGTCTCGTCGTCCTGCGAAAAGGTTTGGGCCGGATCACATGTGGGGAACGTTGTCGGGGATCTCGTAGAACGTGGGGTGCCGGTACACCTTGTCGCCGCTGGGCGCGAAGAAGGGGTCCTTCTCGGACGGGCTCGACGCCACGATCGCGGACGAGCGCACCACCCAGATGCTCACACCCTCGTTGCGGCGGGTGTAGACGTCGCGGGCGTGCCGGACGGCCATCTCGTCGTCGGCGGCGTGCAGGGATCCGACGTGGACGTGGTTGAGTCCCCGCTTGCCCCGCAGGAACACCTCGTACAGTGGCCAGTCCGCGCGCACCGCGGTGTCGTCCGTGCTCATCGTGCGTTCTCCTTGTTGCTCTCGCGGCGGGCGAAGGCCGTCGCGGCCTCCCGCACCCACGCCCCGTTCTCGTGTGCCGCGCGCCGGTTGGCGACGCGCTCGACGCTCGACGCGCCATTGCCCTTGATCACCTGCATGAATTCGCTCCAGTCGGGCTCACCGAAATCGTGGGCGCCGCGCTCGGCGTTCCACTTCAGGTCGGGATCCGGGAACGTCACGCCGAGGACCTCGGCCTGCGGGATGGACATGTCGACGAACCGCTGACGGAGTTCGTCGTTGGTGTGCCGCTTGATGCCCCACTTCATCGACTGCTCGGAGTTCGGCGACTGGTCGTCCGGCGGTCCGAACATCATCAGCGCCGGCCACCACCAGCGGTTCACCGACTCCTGCACCATCTCGCGCTGGGCGTCGGTGCCGCGCATCATCGTCATCAGCAGCTCGAAACCCTGGCGCTGGTGGAACGACTCCTCCTTGCACACCCGGATCATCGCCCGCGCGTAGGGCCCGAAGGAGCTGCGGCACAACGGCACCTGGTTGCAGATCGCGGCGCCGTCGACGAGCCAGCCGATGACTCCGACGTCGGCGTAGGTGAGCGTCGGGTAGTTGAAGATCGAGGAGTACTTCTGCCGGCCTTCGATCAGCTTCTCGGTGAGGTCGGCGCGGTCGGCGCCGAGCGTCTCGGCGGCCGAGTACAGGTACAGGCCGTGCCCGGCCTCGTCCTGCACCTTCGCCATGAGGATCGCCTTGCGACGCAGCGACGGCGCGCGGGTGAGCCAGTTTCCTTCCGGCTGCATACCGATGATCTCCGAGTGCGCGTGCTGCGCGATCTGCCGGATCAGCGTCTTGCGGTAGCCGTCGGGCATCCAGTCCCGGGGCTCGACCCTCTGTTCGGCGGCAATGGTGTCATCGAACAATGTTTGGAGGTCATCCGAAGCGTGTGACGTGGTCATATGTCCTACCTCTATTACCGAATGATCGGTTGGTCCAAGTATGCATGGTTGTGGCACGCGGCACAAGTGCGGAGGGCGGATCAGCGCCCTTCGAAGGTGGGCGTGCGCTTGGCCAGGAACGCGTCGACGGCGGCCCGGTGGTCGCGCGACCGCCCCAGCTCCTCCGCCGCCACCCGCTCGCGCTCGAGCGCGTCGGACAGCCCGGTGGACGCGGCCGAGACCAACGCCTTGACCTGCGCATAGGCAGCGGTGGGTCCGTCCGCGAGCTGTCGTCCCAGCGCGGCGGCCGCCTCCCCGAGTTCGGCGTCGGGCACCACCCGGTGCACCATGCCCCAGTCGAGCGCCTGCGCGGCCGTGAACCGGTCGCCGAGCATCATCAGACCCGTCGCGCGGCTCGCGCCCAGCGCCTCGACGAGCGTGTGACTCAGCCCGGAATCGCCGGCCAGGGCGATCCCGGTGAACGCGGTCGCGAACTTCGCGCCCTCGCCGGCGATCCGAATGTCCCCGGCCAGGGCGATGCCGAGACCCGCCCCGACGCACGCCCCGTTGATCGCGACGATCACCGGCACGCGGATCCCGGCCAGAGCGCGCAGCAGCGGGTTGTAGTGCTCGGCGACGGTGTCCATCGCGTGTGCAGGGTCGGCCTCGAGCCCGGCCACGTGCTCGGCGAGGTCCTGGCCGACGCAGAAGTTCTTCCCCTCCGCCCGCAGCAGCACGGCACGCACGGCGTCGTCGGCGGCCACCTTCTCCACCGCGGCCAGCAGTTGTTCCTTCACCGCCCGGTCGAGGGCGTTGGACGCGCCCGCACGGCTCAGGGTGAGGGTGGCCAGTCCCGCGTCCACGGAAAGTCCGACCACGTCGTCAGTGCTCATGAGAATGTGCCTCCTGCTGGTTGTGGTGTGCGTGGCCGCTCAGGACCAGGTGTAGAAGCCTTGGCCGCTCTTGCGGCCGAGTTCGCCGTTCGCGACCTTCTCCCGCAGCAGCGCGGGCGGCGCGAACCGGTCGCCGAGCGTCTTCGCGAGGTGCTCGGCGATCGCGAGCCGGACGTCCAGTCCGACCAGGTCGGTGGACCGCAACGGACCCATCGGGTGCCGGTAGCCCAGTTCCATGGCCCGGTCGATCGATTCGGCGTCCGCGACGCCCTCCTCGAGCATCCGGATGGCCTCGAGCCCGAGACACACCCCGAGCCGGCTGGTCGCGAAACCCGGGGAGTCGTTGACCAGCACCTCGGTCTTGCCGAGCAGGGACACCCACTCGCGTACCTTCTCGACCACCGCGGTGTCGGTGGCGGGGGCGCGCACGATCTCGACGAGCGTCGACGCCGGGACCGGGTTGAAGAAGTGCATCCCGATCAGCCGGGCCGGGTCGCTGAGCGCGGCACCGAGCTCGGCGATGGAGATCGAGCTGGTGTTGGTAGCTATCACGGTGGCCGGCGACACGGTCTTCTCGACCACCGACAGCACCGCCAGCTTCAGGTCGACCAGTTCCGGGACGGCCTCGACGACGAGGTCGAGGTCCGACGGCAGCGCATCAGGCGCGTCCACCGTCGACACCCGGCCGAGGATGGTCGCGGGGTCGGCGTCGCCGAGCTTGCCGCGTTCGTGCGCCCGGTCGAGTCCGTCGGACACCCGCTGCCGGGCCGCCTCCCGGTCGCCGCTCTCCGCGATGGTGACGGTGGATCCGAGGGTGGCGAAGACCTGCGCGATGCCCGCGCCCATCCGGCCGCCGCCGACGACCCCGACGTTCTTCGGTGCTGTGCTCGTCATTTCTTCTTCTCCAGAAAGGCAGTCATGCGGTCGTGTTTGTCACTGCTCTCGAACAGCACCGCCTGGGCGATGTCGTCGGCGAACGGGTGCGAGCCCGGGGCGTCGACGATGATCTTGGTCAGCTTCAGCGCCAGCGGCGCCGAGCGGGTGATGCGGTCGATCACCTTGTGGGCCGCGGCGACGTGCTCGCCGGGGGCGACGACGTTCATCACGAGCCCGCAGCGCAGTGCCGTGGCGGCGTCGAGGTTCCGCCCGCCGAGCAGCACCTGCTTGGCGACGGACGTGCCGACGAGGTCCGGCAGCCGGTAGCTCGCGCCCGCCGCCGCCATGATGCCCAGGCCCGGCTCGGGGTTCCCGAACACCGCGGTTTCGGTGGCGATGCGCAGGTCGCAGGCGTAGGACAGTTCGGCGCCGCCGCCGAGCGCGTACCCGCTCACCGCGGCGACGGTGGGCAGCGGCAGCTTCGCGATGCGGTCGAACAGGGTGCGGTTGATGCCGGCGAACGCCTCGTCGCGGCCGCGCTCGCGCAGTTCGCCGATGTCGGCGCCGCCCGCGAAGTGCTCGCCCTCACCGGTCAGCAGCAGCGGCTTGGGCGTGGCCTCGAGCGCCGCGCACACCTCGTGCAGTTCGGCGATCATCTCCGCGTTGATCGCGTTGCGCTGCGCGGGCCGGTGCAGGGTGACGACCATCCGGTCGTCGCGGTCCTCGATCTTCAGGGTGTTCACGGCGCCTCGATCAGCATCGCGACGCCCTGGCCGACACCCACGCACAGCGTGGCCAGCCCGCGGCGGGCGCCTTCGCGTTCCATCCGGCCGAGCAGCGTCAGCAGGATCCGCGCACCCGAGCAGCCCAGCGGATGGCCGAGGGCGATAGCGCCGCCGTCCGCGTTGACGATCGACTCGTCGAGTTTGAGCTGCCGGATGACGCCGAGCGACTGCGCGGCGAAGGCCTCGTTGAGTTCGGCGGCGCCGAGGTCGGAGACGGACCAGTTGGCCCGGGCCAGCGCCTTGCGGGTGGCCGGGACCGGGCCCAGGCCCATGACGTTCGGGGCGATGCCCGCGCTGGCGCTGGTGACGATGCGGCCGCGCACGGTCAATCCGTACCGCTCCACCGCCGCCTCGCTCGCGACGACCAGGGCCGCGGCACCGTCCGACAGCGACGAGGACGAACCGGCGGTCACGATGCCGCCGGCGCGGAACACCGGCTTCAGCTTGCCCAGCTTCTCCAGAGTGGTTCCCCGACGCGGGGTCTCGTCGGCGGTCAGCTCCCCGTCCTTCAGCGGCACGGCGACGATCTCACGCTCGAAGCGGCCCGCGTCGATCGCCGCGATCGCCCGTTCCTGGCTGCGCAGCGCGAACGCGTCGCTCTCGGCGCGGGTGATGCCCTCGAGCGCGGCGACCTCCTCGGCCGTCTCGCCCATCGACAGCGTCACCTTGCGCACGTCGGGTCCGGCGCCGGCCGGAACGTCGCGGTCGGCGGCGGTGAACCGCGGGTTGGTGAAGCGCCACCCGAGCGAGGTGTCGGCCACCTCCCCCGGGCGCGCCCACGGGGTTCCGGGCTTCGCCATCACCCACGGCGCGCGGGTCATCGACTCGACGCCGCCGGCGATCACGATGTCGGCCTCGCCGCTGCGGATGGTGTGCGCGGCGGATGCGACCGCGGTCAGACCGCTCGCGCACAGCCGGTTCACGGTGTAGCCGGGCACGCTGTCGGGCAGCCCCGCGAGCAGTACGGCCATGCGGGCGACGTCACGGTTGTCCTCACCGGCCTGGTTGGCGGCGCCGAGGATCACCTCGTCGACGGCCTCGCCCGGGATGCCGGCCCGGCGGGCGGCCTCGGCCACGACGAGACCCGCGAGGTCGTCGGGGCGCACTCCTGCGAGCGCTCCGCCGTACCGACCCTGCGGGGTACGGGCTCCGTCCACCAGAAACACTTCGGCCACAGTCTTCTCCTTCACGGGGGTACCGTCTATTAATAACCGAATCTTCGGTCGGTACGCAAGGGGAGGTCGAGGCCGGGTTTCTCCATTCCGACCTTGACAACCAGCGACTACTACGACGATTCTGTTAACCGACCGAACGTACGGTGAAATGGAGTTGTCGTGAGCAAGTTACTGGAAAGCTACGCTGCCGGACGCTGGTACACCGCGTCCGACGAGGGAACGCCGCTGCTGAGCGCCGTCGACGGCTCCGAGGTGGCGCGGATCTCCGCGACCGGACTCGACCTCGGCGAGATGGTGACCTACGCCCGCGAGGTGGGCGGACCGGCGCTGGCGAAGCTGACCTTCCACGAGCGCGCCGCCGCGCTCAAGGCGCTCGCGCTGACGCTCATGGCCGGCAAGGACGAGTTCTACGCCCTGTCCACGTCGACCGGCGCCACCACGCGTGACTCCGGCGTCGACATCGACGGCGGCTTCGGCACCCTCCTCAGCTACGCGAGCAAGGCCCGGCGCGAACTGCCCAACGACACCGTCTACCTCGACGGCGCGCTCGAGCAGCTGGGCAAGAGGGGCACCTTCCTCGGCCAGCACGTCTACACGTCCCGCCGCGGCGTGGCCGTCCAGATCAACGCGTTCAACTTTCCCGTATGGGGCTTCCTGGAGAAGCTCGCGCCTGCGTTCATCGCCGGCGTCCCATCGATCGTGAAGCCCGCGAGCCAGTCGGCGTACCTCGCCGAACTCGTGTTCCGTCGCATCATCGAGTCCGGGCTGCTCCCCGAGGGGTCGGTCCAGTTGCTGTCCGGCAGTGCCCGCGGGCTGCTCGACCACCTCGGCGGGCAGGACTCCGTGGCGTTCACCGGCTCCGCCGACACCGCCGCCACCCTGCGGGCGCATCCGAACGTCGTCGGCGAGGGCGTGCACTTCAACGCCGAGGCCGACTCGCTCAACGCGTCCATCCTCGGCTCCGACGTCGAACCCGGCAGCGACGAATTCGACCTCTACGTCAAGCAACTCGTCACCGAGATGACGGTGAAGGCCGGTCAGAAGTGCACCGCCATCCGCCGCGCCTTCGTGCCCACCGCGATGATGGACGACGTCATCGCCGCCGTCGAAACCCGGCTGTCGCGCGTCGTCGTCGGCGCCCCCGACGCCGATGGCGTGACGATGGGTGCGCTCGCCAGCCTCGAACAGCGCGACGAGGTGCTGAAATCGCTTCGCGGACTCACCAAGTCGGCGAAGATCGTCGTCGGCGACCCCGACAACTTCGAGGTCGTCGGCGCCGACAAGGCCACCGGTGCGTTCCTGCCGCCGATCCTGCTGCGCTCCGACGACAAGGATGCCACCGAACCCCACGACATCGAGGCCTTCGGCCCCGTCAGCACCGTGATCGGATACGACGGCACCGACGAGGTGATCGAACTCGCCGCCCGCGGCAAGGGCAGCCTCGTCGCCTCCCTCGTCACCCGCGATCCCGCACTCGCCCGCGCCGTCGTCCTCGGTCTGGCCCCGTTCCACGGCCGCGTCCTCGTCCTCAACCGCGACGACGCGAAGGAATCCACCGGCCACGGTTCACCGCTGCCCGTCCTCGTGCACGGCGGACCCGGACGCGCGGGCGGCGGTGAGGAACTCGGCGGCATCCGCGGCATCCTGCACCACATGCAGCGCACCGCGGTCCAGGCCACCCCCGACATCCTGACCGCGGTCGGGAACAAGTGGGTCACCGGGGCGCAGCGCCACGACGACGGCGTCCACCCGTTCCGGAAGAACCTCGCCGAGTTGCGGATCGGCGACACCATCGTCGGCGGACCGCGTCAGGTGACGCTCGCGGACATCGACCACTTCGCCGAGTTCACCGGCGACACGTTCTACGCCCACACCGACCCCGAGGCGGCCGCCGCCAACCCGCTGTTCGGTGGCATCGTCGCGCACGGATACCTGGTGGTCTCGCTCGCGGCCGGCCTGTTCGTCGACCCCGCACCCGGTCCGGTGCTCGCCAACTTCGGCGTCGACAACCTGCGGTTCCTCACCCCGGTGAAGGCCGACGACAGCCTCACCGTCACCCTCACCGCCAAGCTCATCACCCCGCGCAGCAGCGCGGACTACGGTGAGGTGCGCTGGGACGCAGTCGTGGTCAACCAGGACGGCGATCCCGTCGCCACGTACGACGTCCTCACCCTCGTCGCCAAAGGAGACAACGCATGAGTTTCAAGGTCGCCGTCTGTTACGGCCAGCCCGATGACACCGAGGCGTTCGACGCCTACTACCGCGACACCCACGTGCCGCTGGCACGGAAGGTCCCCGGCCTGTCCGACTTCACCTGGGGCAAGTGCAGCGCACTCGACGGTGGAACGCCGCCGTACTACGCCGTCGCGAGCCTGTACTTCCCCGACGCCGACACCATGAAGTCCGGGCTGCAGTCCGAGGAGATGAAGCAGGCCGGAAAGGACGTCCGCAACTTCGCCACCGGCGGTGTCACCATGTACGTCCAAGAAGAAGAATCCGTCTACAACCAGTAGGAGAACCATGACTGTCGACGCGTCCGCAGAGTGCCGTATCGCACGGGAGATGTTCGAGGCCGACACCGCATCACAGGCGCTGGGCATCCAGATCCTCGAACTCAGCCCCGGCCACGCGGTCGCGTCGATGGTCGTCGGTGAGACGATGGTCAACGGGCACGGCATCACCCACGGCGGTTTCGTCTTCACCCTCGCCGACACGGCATTCGCCATGGCGTGCAACGGATACGACCTGCCCGCCGTCGCCGCCCGCGCCGACATCCGGTTCCTCGCGTCCACCCGCCTCGGCGACACCCTCGTCGCCGAGGCGGTGGAACGGGCCCGCTACGGGCGCAACGGCCTCTACGACGTGACCGTCCGGCGCGGCGACGACGTGATCGCGGAGTTCCGTGGCGACAGTCGATGCCTTCGGCCCGTGAGTACTTGTTAACGTCCGGCGGTTAACAAGTACTCACGGGTGCGCAGCACTCACGGGGGCGGCGTGCTTCCCGCGCTCGGACGCGGCGGCCTCGATGGCCATGGCGTGGTCGACCGCGTGCGGCGCGATTCCCAGGTTGTCCAACGTGTCCCACAGACTCGACAGCGCGACCTTCGGGTCGAGGTAGTACTCCGATTCGCGGACCCGCCAGAACGTCCAGCCGCAGCGCTTGAGTTCCTGCTCGCGTTCGAGGTCCGCGATCCGCTGCTCCGGGGTGGTCGAGAAGGCGTCGCCGTCACATTCGACCGCGAGTCGCATGGTGCCGCCGGTGACGACGAGGTCGATGCGCCGATTGTTCACCTCGACCTGCGAATTGACGTGATAGCCGCGTTCGGCGATGTCGTTGAACACCCGCTGCTCGAGCAGGTTGTCGAACGGCGGGATCCGCACGTCGCGGTCGACGTCCTGCGGCATCGGGTCGGCCGGGGCCGGCGACGTCGACATCATGTAACCGAGCAGGGAGTTGCGTAGGTCGGCCCGCTTCAGTTCGTCGACGGTGACGGAGTGGAACAGCCACAGCTGATCCTGCGCCCGCGACGCCGCGACGTTGAACCGCCGCTTGTACTGGTTCGCCGTCAGCGGTGCGAAGTTCTGCTCGGGTGCCACGACCATCGACAGGAAGACGACGCTCCGTTCGTCGCCCTGGAAGTCCGGCGGCGTCCCGACCCGCAGTCGCCGCTGCTCCCACTGCTCGATGCCGATGCGCTTGACGAGTTCGGTGCGGATGGCGTCGACCTGGGACTGCCCCTGCAGCACGACGATTCCGAACGTCTTGCCGTCGTAGCGGGGGTCGACGAGGCATTCGATGAGCTGGTCGACGAGGGCGGCGGCCTCGACGTGGTTGGTGAGGGCCGCGTCCTTACCTGACACGGTGGCGTCGGATACGTACGTATGTTTCAGCGGCGGAAGCCGGTCCGCGCCGAACTGCCGCACCGGGACCAGCGGCAGTTCGCCGTAGAACTGGGTGCTCGACCAGTTGATGATCTCGGGCATCGAGCGGAAGTGTTCCCGCAGCCGGACCACCTGACCGAAGCTGGTGCGCAGGATCGAGAACAGGCTCGACCGCGGCGTGAGCGTGGCCTGGACGTATTCGGGAAGGTCCGGCAGGTAGGCGTCCAGCCGGGTGAACACGTCGTCGAGGGTGCCGTTGGTGGGGATGTCGGCGGGTGCGCACTGTTTGTCGTCGCCGACGACGATCACGCGCGGCGCCAGCCACAGCAGGAACAGGTTGGTGATGTCGGCCTGGCTGGCCTCGTCGACGATGACGACGTCGAAGCTGCCCGGCACCGGCGGGATGGACGCGAGCACCTGCTGCAGCGGCATCACCCACGCGGGAACGGCGCCCTGCGCCTCCCCCATCGCGGAACGTGCTGCGCTGCGGTACTTCTCGGCGTACTTGCCGGCGCCCGCGCCGATGCTCGAGATGTGCTCACGGTACGTCTGCAGCGCCCGGACCTGATCTGCCGTCAGCTGCTCGAGGCAGTCGCGCCAGGCGGTGGCCGCGGCGAGCCGTGCCGTGAGGTGCGCGAGATCCGCTTCGACGGCGTTGAGTTCGGCTTCGAGTTCCTGCTCGCGGCCCGCCCGGTGCTGCTCGGTGACCCATTGGCGGGCGCGGCGCCACGCCCAGGCCTCCGACATCTGCCAGCTCATCTCGTCCCACTCGGTGAGCGCGGCCGTCCTGCGCACCAACTCGTACAGGGCGGGGGCGACCGGTGAGAGTCGTTCGGACAGTTCGTCGAAGAGCCGCTGATCCTGTTGCTCGACCCGCGCGACCGAGTAGCGGGCGAGGGCGTCCGAGAGGGCCGCGTTGTCGGCCTGGTCGAGCGCCGCCACCAGCGCGGTGCCTTCCGGCGACGGTCCCGCGTCGACCTCGGTGGACACGGCGGACACGATGGCGTCGAGTGCGGCCCGCGCATCGTCCACGTCGGCGCGGGTGGTGATGGCCTCCGCCGCCCCGGCCACCGCGGTGGCGTCGGCGAGGGTGCGGATCCGCGGCGCGTTCGGTGACAGCGCGAACAGTGCACGGGCGAGGGCGTCGCGCGCGACGAGGAGGGCGCGTACGCGGGCGACCCGGCCGACGATCATATTGAGGCTGTCGACCTGCACGGCGCGAGAACCGTTCATGTCCACCGGAATCCGGAGATCGGACAGCAGCGTGGCGGCGGTCTGCGCTGCGTCGTGGGCACGCAGGTGCTCGGTCACGAGCCGCACCGTGGCGGCGGTCGTGGCGGGTACGCCGTCGACGACGGCGTCGAGGCCGAGTTCCTCGACGGCCTTCTGCTCCTCGCTGCGACGGAACCGCGTCTTCCACTCGACTGCACCGGATTCCATGGCGACGGCGAGAGCACCCACCGCCTGCAGGGCGGGCCGGGTCATGACGGAGCACTGGACGTCGTGCGCGCCGATGTAGCGGTCGGCGGCCGCGGCGGCCTCGACGATCGCGGGCAGGGCGTCGAGCCGGCCCCACAGGTGGGTCGCGCGGCCGGAGAGGACCGTGTCGGCGAGGGTCTGGAACTGGCCGTCCAGGTCGAGGACGTCGTGCGCGCGGGCCTGCAGTTCCTTGCAGTGCCGGCGCACGGTGTACGCGGTCTCGGGGTCGACGCCGCCGAGGACCTCCAGCAGATGCGCCGACTGCGGGGTGTCGATGGGAACACTGGTCGACGCCCGCGAGCAGAGCCGTTCGAGTTCGGCGCGGTTGGGCAGCAGCGCGTCCAGCGCGGGAAGCGTCTGGTGCGACCGCTGCGCGCGCTCGGGCGACGCCGTCACGCACAGCCGGCGCAGCGTCTCGACCTCGGTGCCGACGAGGGGCGGCTGCTCGCACAGCAGCGGCCCGGGGAGCCATTCGTAGGCGTCCTGCAGACCCATGACCTTGCGGACGATGGTGGCGGCCGTGCCCTCGTAGCCGTCCGCGACGGTGTCGTGGTGGTACGTCTCGGATTCGCGCAGCGCCTTCACCTGCTCGAGCACGACGGCCCGCTTCTGCACGGCCTCGTCGCGCTGGGCCCGCAGGTCGGCGATCTTCTGGCCCTCGCTGTGCGGATTGAACGACGACTTCCGCTCGGCGATCGTCGCGACGCTGCGGGTGAGCTCGTCGGATCCGCCGCGGGACAGGTCGGTGATGGAGACGCACAGTTCCTGCATCTCCGGCGGGAGCTTGTCCCTCAGCACCCGGAGCGCCTGCGCCTTCTCGCTCGTCACGAGCACCCGCTGGCCCCGTGCGAGCAGCGCCGATACCAGGTTGGCGATCGTGTGGGTCTTGCCCGTCCCGGGCGGGCCTTCGACCACCACTCCGCTGTCGCCGCCGAGCCGCTCGATGATCTGCGACTGTTCGGCGTTGGCCGGAAGCGGGAACAGCGGATCCTCGGCGAGCGACGACGAGGTGGCGGCGCCGGTGCGCTCGAGCCAGGCCAGCCGGTCGGCCGGTTCGATCGCCTCCACCAGTTGCGCGAGCCCGAGCGGGACGGTCGCGCCGTCGCGTTCGAGGTGGGCGATCATCTGCTCGTAATACTCGACCAGGGCGAACGCATTGCGCTTGCGCAGAACCAGCGCGGGCGACAGCGTGACGGTGCCGTCGACGTCGGTGTCGGGGGGCCGGATGTCGTCCCGAATCGTGACAGGAGTCATCAGCGACTTCGGTGCCCACTCCGCGAGCAGTGCGCGAACGCCGTCGCCGAGCGGCGACGCGGCGGTGTCCTGCAGTTGTTTTTGCAGCGGCATCGCGTGCGCGCTGTCGTAGACGCCGAGTCCGGTGAACAGTTGGGAGTCTTCGAGCCGGGGCTGGGAGCCGGCGATCAGCCGCACCAGCAGGTCGCCGGTCCGCGGGTCGCGGTGGATACTCGCGGACTGCGTGACCAGATGGGTGTGCACACCGTCGTCGCCGGCGTCCGACAGGGTCAGCAGACCGGACGCGAGGACGAGTTCGATTGTCTCGGGGCGCGCATTCAGTTCCTGCAGCATCAACTGCAACGACTGGTACAGATCGGCGTGCGGGCGGCGCTCGCGGTCGGACTTCGCCCACGCCTGCCACCGCTTCACGTAGGCATCGAACGCCTGCCGGACGTCGTAGGCGCGGCGCACGTCGTATTCCTCGTCGGAGTCCTCGGCGTAGGCGTCGGACGCGTTCAGCTCGAGGTCGGTGCGGGAGCTGTCGGCGCGGGCCGACGCGTCCACCCAACCAGCGAGGACGGCGGGCAGTTCCGGCGGATCGTCGACGCCGATGAGGGGCACCCGCAGGACGATGTCGCCTTGCGCGGCGTCGGGATCGAGTTGGATCGTCCGGCCGTCCTGGTGCAGCCACTCGACCTGTTCGTGCTGGTCGACGCGGAGAACCGGCTTCGTACGAGCCCTGACGATCTCGCGCAGGAACTGCAGCAGGCGCTGGACGCGGCCTGCGAGCTCGGCGTCGGTTTCGGGACTCGACAATGTAAACCTCTGCGAATTCTCGGTGGTGAAGTGCGCTTGCCCCCGCCGTGCACACTATCGGGTCGAGGGGGTGAAGTTCGAGGCGTCGCCCCCTGGCCGGGGGACTGGACGGTCGCTCGAGGGTCCGAATGAGCCGTCGTTCGTACCGGCCGGTCTCTACTATCGATCCATGAGGAAATCGCGCATCACGACGCTGGCAGCGGTGATCGCGACTGTCGCCGTCACCGTGTTGGGGGGTGCCACCGTGTCGACTGCCGCGCCGGCGCCGGGCGCCCGGGTCACCGCGTCCTCCGACGGGTTCGCGCTCGACGGACAACCGTGGTGGCCGACCGGGTTCAACGCCTATCAACTGGCCACCAACTGGTCGGTGAACTGGGGATGCGGCGCGATGGTCGACCTCGACTCGTACTTCTCCGCGTTGCCACCGCACTCGCTGACCCGGTTCAACCTCTTTCAGACGCTGGCGATCAACCGGTTCACCGGGCAGCTGGACTTCGGGCCGATGGACGCCGTGTTCGCGGTCGCCGAGGCGCACGACCAGATGCTCGTTCCGGTCCTGGCTCCGCAGGACGGAGCGTGCGAGGACGGGGTGTTCAAGGGCCGGCAGTGGTACGCGGACGGCTGGACGACGATGACGCCGGGGCCCCGCACGCTGATGAGCTTTCAGGACTGGATGCGCACCGCCGTCGACCGGTTCAAGGGTTCGCCGTCGCTCGCGGCGTGGGAGCTCGTCGGGGAGCCGGAGACGAGCACGTGCACCGACGCCGAGTGCTCGTGGTGGACGCGCACGTGTGAGCCGGACGCGGCGCAGGTGCTGCGCGACTTCTTCGACACGGCCGGCGCCGACGTGCGGGCGCGCGACCCGCGGACGCTGATCACGGCGGGATTCACCGGCGGTGGCCAGTGCGGAACGCAGGGCGACGAGTACCAATTCGTCTCGGCGTCAACGTATGTCGACGTCGTGCAGTATCACGACTACGGCGCCGACGGCGTTCCTCTGCCCGGCGATCAGTGGAACGGTCTCGCGCGACGCCTCGAACAGGCTGCGGCGCTGGGCAAGCCGCTCCTGATGGGCGAGATCGGCGAGCTCGCCGGATCGTGCGCCACGCTCGCGGACCGGGCGACGCACATCGGCACCAAGATCCAGGGGCAGAGGGACGCGGGTGCGGCCGGGGCCCTCCTGTGGGCGTTCGTCCCGGACCCCCGGCCCACCGACTGCACCTACGACATCGGTCCCACCGACCCGCTGTGGGACGTGGTGGAGCAGTTCGGAAGCTGGGGGCCGGGTACCACGCCCGGAGACACGTAGAGCCCCGTCGTCACGCCCAGGAGACGGATTCCTCCGGATCGAGCCTGGGGAGTCGGTCGAACCAGGGGTTCTCGCCCGGGTGGCCGATGTTGACGACGAGGGTCGATCGCCAGCGTCCGTCCGGGAAGAATTCCTGGTCGACCCCGTCTGCGTCGAATCCGGCCATCGGTCCGGCCGCGAGGCCCAGCGAGCGCACGGCGAGAATGAAGTACCCGGCCTGCAGGGCGGCGTTGAAATCGCCGGTGTGCTTGCGCATCGGCTCGTTCGCCTCGAACACGTCGCGGAGTCCGGGCCGGAACGGCAGCAGCGTCGGGATGTGGTCGTGGAATCGCGGGTCGACGGCGAGGACGGCGACGGCCGGCGCCGAGGCGGTCTTCTCCTTGTTCCCGTCGCTCATGTGCTCGACGAGGCGGGCCCGGCCCTCGTCGGTGCGCACGAACAACACCCGGAGCGGCTGGGTGTTCGCCGCGGTGGGCGCCCAGCGTGCGAGTTCCCAGATCTGCGCGAGTTCGTCGTCGCTCACCGGCGTCGGAGCGAAGCTGTTGGCGGTGCGCGCCTCCGTGTAGAGCAGCGCCCGCGCCGCGTCGTCGAGGCCTCTACCTGCTGTGAGTGCGTGGGTCATCGGCTCCCTTTCTGCTTGTTACTTCTAAAATACTAGTTGCAGAGCCGATGCTAGCACCATTGCTAGGGTGGAGGTGTGACTGACGACGGCGAAGTGACGCACGAACCCCGTGCCTGCGACGCGGCCCTCGCACGCGCCTTCACGTTTCTCGGCAAACGCTGGAACGGCGTGATCCTCGGCGTGCTGATGGAGGGATCGTCCACGTTCTCCGAGCTGCGCCGCGGCGTCGGCGGCATCAGCGACTCGGTGTTGTCCGACCGCCTCGCCGAACTGGCCGCGGCCCGGCTCGTCCTGCGCACCGTCGAGGAGGGCCCGCCGGTCTCGGTCGCCTACGAACTCACGCCGGCCGGCCGGGCACTCCTGCCGTCACTCAATGCCCTGACGGACTGGGCGCGGGAAAACCTTCCGGCGCAGCCGGTTTCAGGACAGTAGGTGGACGGTCAGCGACCGCCGCGCCGCAGCGTCACGCGATAGGTGTAGTGCTCGGGCAGGAAGTAGCTGACCGCCAACTCGACGGTCCGCCCCTCCGAGTCCGAGTAGAGACGATCCACCCGCAGCATCGAATGCCCCTCGTCACACCCGAGTTCGCGGGCCACGTCCGCGGGAGCCGCCGCGACCGTGATCGATTGCGCCGCCTCCACGATGGGGCTCCGCAGGTGCGGCTCCAGCAGACCGATGATCGTGTACGAACTGACGGCGCCTGCCGACATCTCGGGTGCGTCGGCGACGAGCCGGGCGATCTCGTCGGGAAGGTAGACGGTGGTCAACACGAACGGGGTGTCGTCGTGGCGCCGCCGGAACGCGACCGTGTGGACGAGGTCCGTGTCGAGCCGGAGCCTGCTGGCCGCCTCGATGTCGACCCGCCGGCGCAGCGGTGAGACCACCTCCATGGTGGTGTCCGTGGACAGGTTCATCAGATCCTCGATCGACCCCAGCTGACGCAGGTATCGGCCGTCGGACTCGGCGGCGAACGTCCCGCGGCCCGGCACCCGGTAGACGATGCCCTCGGCGACCAGGTCCTGGAACGCGCGGCGGACGGTCTGCCTGCTGACGCCGTGCTGCTCCGCGAGCTCGAATTCGGTGGGCAGCTTGATACCGCCGCGGTACTTGCCCGCCGCAATGTGCTCGCGGAGCTGCCGCGACACCAGCTGGTACGCCGGCTCCGTCTCTCGTTCTCGTTCCCTACCGTTCATCGCGCACCGATCCTACGTGCAGGTCGCTGGACTACAGCCCGCCTCGCGACACCAGCTGCGAAACGATGACGTTCCGCTGGATCTCGTTGGTGCCCTCACCGACGATCATCAGCGGCGCATCCCGGAAATACCGCTCCACGTCGTACTCGGTCGAATAACCGTAACCACCGTGAATCCGAACAGCATCGAGGGCGATGTCCATCGCCACCTCCGACGCATACAGCTTCGCCATCCCCGCCTCCATGTCACACCGGTCGCCGCTGTCGTACTGCTCGGCCGCATGCCAGGTCAGCTGCCGGGCCGCCGTCAGCTTCGTCGCCATGTCCGCCAGATAGTTGCCGATCGACTGATGCTTCCAGATCGGCTGACCGAAACTCTCCCGCTGCTGCGCGTAGGCGAGCGAATCCTCGAGCGCCGCCGTCGCCACACCCAACGCCCGGCACGCCACCTGGATGCGGCCGGTCTCCAGGCCCTTCATCATCTGACCGAAACCCTTACCCGGCGTGCCGCCGAGGATCGCCGTCGCCGGGATCCGGTACCCGTCGAACGACAGCTCACACGTCTCGACACCCTTGTAGCCGAGCTTGGGCAGATCCCGCGACACCGTCAGACCGGGACCGTGCTCGACCAGCACGATGGAGATGCCCTTGTGCTTGGGGGTCGCCTGCGGGTCGGTCTTGCACAGCAACGCGATCAACCCGGACCGGCGCGCGTTGGAGATCCACGTCTTCGCCCCGGAGATCACCAGATCGTCGCCGTCCGTCTTCGCGGTGGTCGACATGGCCTGCAGATCCGAACCGCCGCCGGGCTCGGTCAACGCCATCGTGGCCCGGATCTCACCGGTCGCCATCCTCGGCAGGTACTGCCGCTTCTGCTCCTCCGTGCCGTACAGCGACAGCAACTTCGCCACGACCGTGTGCCCACCCATCGCCCCGGCCAGGCTCATCCACCCACGGGCCAGCTCCTGCGTCACCCGCGCGTAGCAGGGCATCGACACCGGCGATCCGCCGTACTCCTCCGGGACCGCCAGACCGTAGATCCCGATCTGCTTCATCTGCTCGATCCACTTCTCCGGGTACTCGTTGGCGTGCTCGACCGCCTGCACCGTCGGCTTCACGTCACGATCGATGAACGCGCGCACCGTCTCGACCAGGTACGCCTCTTCGTCGTTCAGCTTGCCCATGAATCCACCTCACACTTTCCGCAACATTTGTACGGCCATAATCCGACAATGTCTGCTTAAAGTCAATGATCCGTCTTGACATGACCCGTGACCGCTGCCAACATCAGCAGCGCAGCCGCATCCGGCTGGCCGTACATATCCAGCCCGACCCGGGCTCCCGGACCCTAGGAATGAAGCATCGTGCAGAACCTCACCCGCAGGCGCGCCGTTCTGGTGGCCCCCGGATCCGACGAGCGCAAGGCCCTCAAGGCGCTCCGGTCGACCGCCGACGAGGTGGTCCTCGACCTCGAGGACGCGGTCGCGCCCGCGAAGAAGGCCGATGCCCGCGACCTCGTGCGCCGCCTCGTGCTCGAGTCCGACAGCTCCCGCGCCGTCTCGGTTCGCATCAACGCGCTGACCACGCCGTGGGCCGAGGACGACCTCGCGCTGTGCGTCTCGCTCGGCGGCGCGCTCACGTCCGTCGTGCTCCCCAAAACCGAGACGGCACACGATCTCGCTCATGCCGACCAGGTTCTCGCCGGCACCGACATCGGGGTGCAGGCTCTCGTCGAGACCCCGATCGGGGTGCAGAACATCGGCGACATCACCCGGGCCGTCACCCGGCTCGAGTCCGTCATCATCGGCTACGCGGATCTCGGCGCGGCGCTCGGCCGGTCCCGCACCGCCCTGCCCGAGCACTGGCTCGCGATCCAGGACGCCGTCCTCGTCGCCGCCCGCGCCGCGGGCATCCAGGCAGTCGACGGTCCGTTCCTCGGCATCGCCGACGACGACGCCTTCCGGCACTCGGCCGCATGGACCAGCGCGCTCGGCTTCGACGGGAAATGGGTCATCCACCCCGCCCAGGTCGAATCCGCCGCCGCGGCGTTCACTCCCACCGACACGGCCGTCGAGGACGCACGGCGCGTGATCGACGCGCTCGCCGCGGCCGACGCCGCCGGCAACGGAGCCGCTCAACTCGACGGACAAATGCTCGACGAGGCCGTCGCAGTGGCGGCCCGACGAATCCTGGCTCAGGTAGGTGGCAAGTGACGATCACACAGACATATGTCGGCGGACCGTACTTCGACGAACTCGAGGTCGGCGACGTCTTCGACACCGCACCCGCCGTCACCCTGACCAGCGGTCTCGCCGCGACCCATCAGGCCATCCTCGGTGACCGCCTACGCCTTCCCCTCGACGCGCACCTGTCCCGGGCCGTGACCGGACCCGGGGACGCCGTCGCGAACCCCGGTCTCGTCTGCGACGTCGCCATCGGGCAGTCCACGCTGGCCACCCACCACGTGAAGGCCAACCTCTTCTACCGCGGTCTCCGCTTCCACCACTTCCCCCACCTCGGCGACACGCTGTACACGCGCACCGAAGTGGTGGGCCTGCGGGAGAATTCGGCGAAACCCGGGCGCAAACCCACCGGCCTGGCGGCACTCCGGATGACGTCCACCGACCAGGACGGCCGCACCGTCCTCGACTTCTACCGCTGCGCCATGCTGCCGTTGAGCGAGAACCCCGACGACGACCGCGTCCGCAAGTCCGACGACCTGTCCGCGATCGGTCCGCAGACGGAGCAGTCCTTCGCCGCTCCCGAAGGCTGGGACCTCGCCCGCTACCGCGACAAGGTTCCCGGACAACACTTCTCCGCCGACCTCGCCGGGACCGTCCTGCGGAGCAGCGGCGACGTGGTCTCGAGCGCACCCGAACTGGCGCGACTCACCCTCAACATCGCGGCCACCCACCACGACGAACGCGTCGGCGCGGACGGACGACTCGTCTACGGCGGGCACACCATCGGCATCGCGCTCGGACAGGCCACGCGCGCCCTGCCCAACCTCGTGACCGTTCTGGGCTGGAAGTCGTGCGACCACACCGGGCCCGTCCACGAAGGCGACACTCTCACCAGCGAACTCGAGGTCGAGAACGCCGAGGCGTTGCCGGGCGGCGGCGGAGTACTGCACCTGCGGTCACTCGTGTTCGCGCACAACGCCTCCGCATCCGACGTTCCCGTCCTCGACTGGCGCTTCACCGCCCTCATGGCCTGACCGCCACAACCAAGGAGCATCTCTCGTGACCGCCCACACCCCCCTCGCCGGACTCCGCATCGTCGAGGTCTCCAGTTTCGTCGCGTCCCCCCTGTGCGGGCTGACGCTCTCCCAGCTGGGGGCCGAGGTGATCCGGATCGATCCCATCGGCGGTGCCGCCGACTACAACCGCTGGCCGGTCACGGACGACGGCGAGAGCATCTACTGGACCGGCCTCAACCGCGGCAAGCGGTCCGTGGCCGTCGACATGCGCAGCCCCGAGGGGCAGCAACTGGTCCAGCAACTGGTCGCGGCTCCCGGTGCGGGTGGCGGAATCCTCGTCACCAACGCCGGCGGTCGGAACTGGCTCGCCCACGACACGTTGAGTGCGCTCCGCTCCGACGTCATCACCCTCGAAATCCTGGGCGGCCGAGACGGTTCCCCCGGCGTCGACTACACCGTCAACGCGGCGCTCGGCTTCCCGTCCATCACCGGTCCCACCGATCATGCCGGGGTCGTCAACCACGCCCTCCCCGCCTGGGACGTGGCGTGCGGGCTGTACGCCGCGCTCGCAGTCGCCGCCGCCGCGCGCCACCGCGACGCCACCGGCGAGGGCACCCGCATCTCCCTGCCACTCGAGGACGTCGCGCTCGCCACCGCCGGCACGCTCGGCTACCTCACCGAAGTACAGATCAACGGCAGCGGACGCCAGGGAACCGGAAACTCCGTCTACGGCACGTACGGAACGGATTTCACCACCAGCGACGGCGCCCGATTCATGATCGTGGCCCTCACACCCCGCCACTTCCGTGACCTGGTCACCGTCACCGGAACCACCGCCCCCGTCGAGGCACTCGCCACCGCACTCGACGCCGACTTCGCCCGCGAAGCCGACCGCTTCACCCACCGCGACGTTCTCACCGCACTCTTCGCGCGCTGGTTCCGCGAACACACCGCAACCGAAGTGGCCGAAGCACTGTCGAAGACATCCGTCCTCGCCGAGCGCTACCGCACCTTCGACGAACTCGTCGCCTCCGGCGAACTCGAGAACAACCCGATGTTCGCCCCCCTCGACCAGCCGCGGATCGGCACCTACCTCGCCTCCGGACATCCCGCATCGTTCGACGGCCACCACGCCACCGTCGCCCCCGCCGCCGCCGTCGGCGACGACACCCGCAGCGTGCTCAGAGACCTCCTCGGCAGCTCCGACTCCGACATCACCAAACTCCTCGACACCGGCATCGTCGGGGGGAAGTGACGCGGAGTCGACCCCGAGACTATCGCTTTCTCAATGCGATTCGGCGGATCGAGGTCTGATCAATAAAGCAATGGTCGCCGCCAAGACGCTGCCGCAGAGGACACCAGCAAGCGCGGTAGCCCACCGTTGTCCCACCGAAGCGTCCGTGGAGGTCAGTGCGCATACCAGCATCGTCGCCGACCCTGCCAGTGGCAGGACGACGGTCGAGCTGAGCAACCGGCTGGTGCCGTTACGGAATCGCAGGAGCGACGGGGGAATCAGCACGTTCGACACAATGAGAAGCACAATGCCGACGTAGAGCAGAGCGTTCATTGCTTTCCTATCACAGGGCGGTGGACGGTGAGGGCGAACACCTGGCGTGCGGGGAAGGTCAGGGTATTCCCGCCGGCTTCACTCAGTGTTCCATCGATGCCCGGCTGCAAAGATGGTGATCCCCTACCAAAATCTCCAGCTGGTTGAGCAAGTATCGCCGGTGCCCTACAGGCCCTCCATCTCCACTACCCGCAATGCAAGCGCCACATCCAGGCGCAGAATCGGATCTGTCGTGAACGGGCCGACGATGCTCTCCAACTTGCCGATCCGGTAGCGCAGCGTGTTGTAGTGGAAATGCAGAACGCGTGCAGTTTCGGCGACGTTGCAGTTGGTGTTCAGGAGTTCCTGCAGCGTCTGGCGGAGATCGATCATTTCGTCGGTGTCGCCGGCGAGCGAACCGAGGATCTCGGTGGCGAACGCTTGGAGTTCAGCGCTGTCGTCGACCAGGGAGAGCAGTCTGTGGACGCCCAGGCTGTCGAAGTGTGCGACAGAACCGTTCCCGCGCATGCGCCGCACAACCGTCACTGCGTTTCGTGCTTGGTCGTACGCTTGCGGAATGTCGGCCACGGAGCCGATGACGCGACTGATTCCGGTGCAGAACGAATGCCTGCCGCCTCCGCGGTCACCGGTGACGGCCGCGATCAGATCGTCGACGACAATTCGTGCATCGTTGTCGCCCACCGGCATCAACGTCACCACTTCATGACTGAAGCCAACTACCGGGGCACGCCGGTCCCTGCGACGCACCACCTGCTGCCAGGCAGCTGTGAGCCGTTGTTGCGGCAGTCTTCCGGCGGCCGGCGGACGTGTCGCACGGTCGGCGGGAGCGGCGTCCGGGTCGAGCTCCGCGACGACGACCACCATGCTGCGGTTCAGGTCCCATTCGAGCTGCGCGCAATGCTCCATGATCTGGACGGTCGTCCCCGCGGTCCCGTTGAGAACATCGCGCAGGAAGTCGCCATGAAACTTCGATTCGACCGCCGACACCGCGAGCTGCTTGGTAACCGCCAACGCAACAACGGTTGCGGCACGCTCCAGCGCTTGCATCGTGACGGGGCCCAATCCGCCGTCTCCCACGAAGGCGACGATGGCGCCGTGGTCGGTCCCGCCGGCGAAAACGGGTGCGACGGCGATCTGGCCTGCCTCGGTGCCCGGCGCCGGCTGCAGGCCGTGGTGCAGTCGCTCGGTACGAAGTCGGCCGGACGGGTCGAACAGTGGCAACCCCTCCAGCGTCTGCAGTGTGGCCGCCGCACCAGCGGTCGCGTTCACTCGCCCGTCGGGCGTGCAGATGAGCACCGCGGCGTCGAACAGCACGGCGACCTCGTCCGCTATCTGCGGCAGATCGCCTCCTTCGAGGACGATCTTGGTCAAGGCACGATGCATGCGGTCCGCAACGTCGAGGGCGAAGGCCTGACGATCGACGAGGTGTGCGAACACCTCCGACATCACCTCGTCGAATCCGACGTCGTGTGGGATGAGAAACAGCGGAACGCCGAGTCGGTCAGATGCCTCGAGCATCGCGGCGGGAAGATCGGCGAGGTACCGGCCCTCCTTCACACCGAGCGCTGCCGCGCCGCGCTGGGCGAGGCCTTCGATGAGTTCGACCAGAGCCCCGGGGTCGAACGGCTCACCCGAGTCGGCATGTCGCAGAGGGAACCCGGTGGTGAGCAACAGCTCGTTCGGCTTTACCCACGGCAGTATGTCCGGCACCTCGATGACGTTGACTCGGAGAACGATCTGCTCCAGGCCGCGCGCCCCCGCGATCAGCTGCGAGCCGGCCAGGCTGGGCAGGGTCAGCAGCTCCCGAATCGTCAGCGCGTAGCCGGCGGGTGCCTGCAATCCACGCTCTCGCGAATACTCCTTGCTGGCATCATGTTTCAGGAGCCACCCGTACTCCGACGACGATCCGGCGGCTGCGTCCACAGTCCGGCTCAGCTCGAGAGGAGCGCGGGCGGAAGCACACGCTCCACCCACTTCGTTGCCTGCTCGTACGCGTAGGCAAGTTGGAGAACGGCTCGGTCTGCGCCGTGTCGTCCGATGATCTGGATTCCCATGGGGAGCCGACGGTCGTCGAAACCGACCGGCATCGCAGCAACCGGGAGGCTCGCCATCGTCCACGGTGCGACGGTCTCCATCCACCGGTGATATGTATCCATCGGCCGGCCGGCGATCGTTGCCGGCCAGTGTGTGGCCTTGTCAAACGGAAACACCTGGGCACTGGGCGCGAGGATGTAGTCATAGGTTTCGAACATCTTGGTGACGGCCGCCTGCCAGTCATTGCGGGCCGCAGCGGCTTTGGTGATGTCGAGCGCGGAGAGTGCGCGTCCGTGCTCCATCTCCCACACGAATTCGGGCTTCATCTGCTCGCGTGTCCGCGGGTCTTCGTAGAGGTCGGTCAAGCCGAGTTGCGCCCACCAGCGCCATCGCAGAAAAAGCTGCCAGATGTCTTCGGGCTTGTAGTCGGGGAGCGCCGCCTCGACGCCGCAACCGATGTTCCGGAACGCATCGAATGAGGACTCGCACAGCTCGAGGACCCCGGGTTCGGTCGCCAGGTACCCGCCCCAGTCACCCACCCACGCGATCCGAGTCCCGCGGAAGTCCCGCTCGAGGCTCCGGGTGAATACCTCGGGGTCCTCGTCGATGCCGAGCGGAGCGTTGGCGTCGGGGCCGGCCATCGTGGACAGAAGGTGCGCCACATCTGCCACCGACCGTCCCATCGGACCGACAACTGCGCCCTGGGCGATGAACCCGGTCTCTGGAATGCGACCCCACGAAGGGCGGAATCCCACAACATTATTGAAGGCTGGCGGATTTCGCAGTGAACCCATGTAATCACTGCCGTCGGCAACCGGTACCATCCGCAACGCCAGGGCCGCAGCAGCACCGCCGCTACTTCCGCCGGCGGTCCGTGAGGTGTCGTACGGTGTCGCCGTCGTGCCCCATACAGGGTTGTACGTCTGGGACCCGAGCCCGAACTCGGGGGTATTGGTCTTGCCGATAATGATGGCGCCGGCCGCCTTGATCCGGGTGACGAACAGGTCATCGGTGTCGGCGATCCGGTCGGCGAAGATGGGCGATCCGGAGGTGAACGGCAGTCCCTCGACGGCAGAAAGGTCCTTGACGGCGTGCGGGAACCCGTGCATCCAGCCGAGGTATTGCCCGTCGGCCAGCTGGCGGTCCCGCTCGCGCGCTTCGGCCAGCAACTCGTCCCGGTCACGCAGGGCAACGATGGCGTTGACGCTGGGATTGTGCACTTCGATGTGGTCGAGATAGGCAGTCATGACGTCGACGCACGACACCTCGCGTCTCTTGATCAAGCCACTGAGCGTCAATGCATCACACATGACGAGCTGTTCGTATTCGTCCGGCCGGCACGAAGGTCCGAGGCGAGTGTTGCCGGACTCGCCTGCGTTGACGGGGTCGATGACGTGTGACACTGGTGAACCTCTCCACGTTTCAGAACGAATACCGGCCAACGCCGATGTGCACGAACTCTGACCGCAGCATCAGTCAAGTCGGCGGTTGGTGTGGTCGAGGATGCGCCGCGGTCCGGTTTCCGGCCGCGACGCTTCCTCATTCACGTTGTGACCGAGAACTATTGGCCGAGGTCGACGATGGCGGCAACGGGGCCGCCGCCCTCCGGACCCTGGTGTGCAGCCGACACAGACACGAATACCGCCGGGTCACCCGTGACCGACGATGCGACACCGCCCACGCAGGACTTGATCTGGCGGTGCCAGTGCACGTCCGAGTCGTCGAGCATCGCGTTACGGCGGTTACGCACCGTCCCGTCCTGGCTCGCTTCGCACTTGAGGAAGACGTTGACGAGCTGGCCGTCCAGGTCGCTCGTGTGGGGCCGCTCGGGCAGCTCGAGTCCCGCATCCCGGATCGCGGCCCAGATGCCGTCCTGGTCGAGCGGATCCTTCATCACGCTGTGCCCGATCCGGTAGCGGCCGCCGACACCGCGCGCATTTCCTACGACAACGATCTGAGCCCTGTCCAACTCGACACCCGACGAACAGGATGCAACCGACGAGAAGAGGTCGCGGCGGTGCATGACATCAGCGTCGCTCGGCATTTCGATCTCGCCGAGCGCGACGGCAATCCCCAGTGCCGTACAGCCGTTCGACAGATCCATCGACTCGTGCGTTTGCTCGGTCCACACCGTCTCGCCGCGGCTCTTGGCGTCTCGGATGGTGTGGATCGTCAGCAACGGCGTCTTCGTCTGCACGTAGTGCACGTCGGCGGGGTCGGTGATGCCGGCGTTGTCCATCGCCATCTTCACCGCCGCCGCCACCTTCGTGATCATCGGCGTGCGACCGATGTCTTCGGGCAGGAGCTGCTCGCTCATCGAGACACCGACGGTCAGTCGCGGCTCATCGGTCTTCGTCGCCTTTCCTGCCGGCACGGTTGCGAAGATCGTGGCGTGCGGGCTGATCACACCGTCGGTACCGCCGGACCAGACAATGGGCACCTGGGCCACCTCGTCCAGGCTGCGGCTGCCCTTGGCGGAGAGGACCTCACGAAAGGCCCGATCCGCGATGATGCGGGTGTAATCGTTGACGCCGCCGTTGCCCTCGGTCTTGCCGATGACTGCGACCACACGGTCCGCTTCGAGCACGCCGTCGTCGATGAGCTTTGCCAGTTCGCTGGCGTCGGAAACGCTGTGCAGCGGAACCTTGCGGACCTCGATTGCTTCGGGCATTGACATCTCCTCTGGGTGGGGCTAGCAGGGTAGAAAGATCAGGCGGTGACGACCCCTCGTCCGCCCGATCTCGACGAATCGACATGCGGGTCTTCGACTTCGGCGTCGATGATCACCGTCTCGCCGGAAGTCACCACCTATCGTGCGGATCACCGGGAACCCGATCACAACTCTCACGCCGCCCACGCTATGAGGACGAGCATCTTCGAGCACTGGCAATGTTTGCCCAAACCCAAGATCCCATTGGGCACATTTGACCAGCCCAGCTGGTGACAGCGCCGTGGTCCCACGGACGAGGTCGTCGTCTCAATCCCGATAGGTTGCGGGGGGTGGGCCCGCGATCGGTCCGAGTGATCCGGCCAGCCACCGGTCGTAGAAGCGCATCCAGGTGCCGTCCGCGCGCATGCGGTCGAGGGTGCCGTTGACGAACCGGATCAGGTCGTCCTTGTACTTGTTGACACCGATTCCCCAGTGCTCTTCTCCCTCCATCGGTGGTCCCACGATCTGAAAGTTCGGGTCCTGGGACACCAGCCCGGCAAGGAGTGAGTCGGAGGTGCTGGTCGCGTCGGCCTGCCGTTTCTGCATGGTGACGAGGCAGTCGTCCCAATCGGGGACCGCGACGATCGTGGCGTCCGGCGCGACGCGTTGGAGGGTGGGCAGCGAGGTGGTGTCGATGAAGGTGCAGACCCGTTTTCCGGCCAGATCCGCCGGTCCGGTGATGTCGGAACCCAGCGGGACGAGAATGCGCTGGAAGGCGCGGAAGTACTCGGTGGAGAAGCCGACGCGTTGGGCGCGTTCGCAGGTGATCGCGGTGGCGTGAACGACGAGGTCGACCTCGTTGTTCTCGAGCGCGGTGAACCGGCCGGCGGAGGTGAGCAGCCGGAACTCGACCCGGTTCGGATCGCCGAAGATGTCTCCGGCGATCTCCTTCGCCGTGTCGATGTCGAAGCCCTGCAGGGTGCCGGTGGTCGGGTCGCGGAAGCTGAACGGGTTCGTGTTCTGGTCGACGCCGACGATCAACCGGCCGCGCGCTGCGATCTCGGCCAGCGATCCACCGGGCGGCATCTGCCCCGGCGGGGGTTGCGGGCCGGGCCGCAGGCTCGCGAGCGCCCCGCACGACTCGGGCGGTGGTGATTCGGGGGGCGGAGTGCCGGGTGGGATGATCTGGGCCCCGTTCGTCATCGGCCGGGTGGTGTACGTGCCCGTGACGGTCGGGGTGAGGGGGTCGGGTGCGGCGCAGCCGGCGAGGACGGCGACGGCGAGCAGGCCGACGAGATGCCGGGCACGTGGTCTCGCCCCCGGTCCCGAATGCCTCGTCTGCGTCATCAGTGGTACTCGTTCAGTCTCGGCCAGATGCCTCCGCCGACGGCGAATCCGCAGGATACGCCGATAACCATGCTACCGATGGCCAGTGCCGACATCGATCGATAGACATTCGTCACGGCGTCGGCCTCGTCGGCGCGGAGTTGGTCGATGGCGCTGCGGAGGGACTCGTCGAGATCGGCGAAGTGCGCCGCCGACGTGCCGGTGCCCGATCCGGCGGCGATCGACTCGGCGGTCGGGTAGTCACCGCGCTCGAGCGCGATCTCGATATCCCGATGCGCGGCCCGCCAGCCGTCGAAAGCTGTCACGCCGTCGTCGATATGAGCGGCGGCATCGCGGCCGTGCGCACTGTCCCGCTGCCGGGTGAGTTCGTCGGACAGCGCCTGGGAATGTTGCACGTAGTCGATCTCCGACTGGGTGTCGGATCCGCGTTGCACGATGGCGAGGGTTTCGTCGGCGCGTGCCTGCTGCGCCAGGATCCGGGCGCGGGCGATCATGTCGATGGGTTGCGTTCCTTCCGTTCTCGCGTGCTCGCTCGCCGACGTCGACACCAGGCTCGCGACGATCAGCCACAGCAGGAGGCCTGCCATGAGCAGTGAGGCGACCGCGAGTCCGGGATTGAACCGGCGCTTGCTCTTCCGCACGAGATACAGCTGGGCGACGACGAGGACGACGAGGGCGGCCGCGGTGACCGTGAAGGCGGTCGCGGGCAGTTGGGCCGTGTGCGTCTGGGTCTCGGCGACCGCCTCGGCCTGATGGACGTAGAGCCGCTCCGCCAACGGGAGGATGGTGTTCTGCATCAGCGCGGACGCGTCGGACAGATATGCCACACCCACCGGGTTACCGGACCTGTCGTTCGCCTGAGCTGTGGCGACGAGGTTGAAGTACTCGGCGAGGTTCCGCACGACGTCCGACAACAGGGCCAGCGAATCGGCGTCCTGCGACGACACCCCGTTCGTCGCCGTGACCAGCGCGTTCGACGCGTCTCCGACGGCCTGGGTGAACTGTTCCGCGCCGGCAGCCGAGTTGGCACCGTTGCCGGAGACGAAGGACGTGGTGGCGGCGGCATCGGCGATCGACAGCGAGCTGTAGAGGGCCTGCGCGGCGTTCGCCAGGGGCTCGGTGTGGGTGCGCAGTGTCTCGACGCGCTGTTGCCGCGCGCCCACCGCGGCCGACGTGATCGCGCCCGCAGCGATGACGACGGCGATGAGCACGATCCCCAACACCGTCAGCCGGCCGGGCGTGGATGCGAGAAATTCGACCCACGGGCGGTGGCGGGCTTCGGACTCGACGAGCAGGTCCTCGTCGAGTGTCGCGGTTTCGGTGACGACGTGGTCGCCGCGGTGGAACATCCGGTCCTCCTGCACCGCCTCCGCGGTTCCGGTGAGCACCGATCCGGGCCGCGTGGCTTGCATCAAGTGTGCACCGGCAGAGCCGTTCGACGGACCCACTCCGCAGGACAGGGCACCGGCTGGGCGCGCGGCGATATGCTTGACCACATCCTCGAGAGGCCCGCAATGGTGTATGTCTTCGACAGCGGCTCGAACCGGAAGAATCGGCGAAGTCGATGACCGACAACGATCCCTTCGCGACGCAACGCGACGCGCCGGGTTCGGTCACGGCGGATCTGGCAGCTGCTGGATTCGAGGACGCCCAGGAGATCGGCCGCGGCGGTTTCGGCGTCGTCTATCGCTGCACGCAGGTGGCACTCGACCGCACCGTGGCGGTCAAGGTCCTCACCGCCGACCTCGACGAGCCGAACCGGGCACGATTCCTGCGAAAACAGCGCGCGACCGGCCGGCTGACCGGACACCCCAACGTGGTCACAGTCCTCCACGTCGGCGTCACCGACAACGGTCGGCCGTATATCGTCATGCCGTTCCACGCCGCGAACTCCCTCGACGCGCGGATCCGCCGCGACGGGCCACTCCCGCTGGACGAAGCGCTGCGACTGGGCGTGAAGATGGCCGGGGCCCTCGAGACCGCTCACCGCGCCGGGATCCTCCACCGCGACGTCAAGCCCGCAAACATCCTGATCACCGATTACGGCGAGCCGGCGCTGGCGGATTTCGGTATCGCCCGTATCGCCGGCGGGTTCGAAACCACCGCCGGTGTGGTGACGGGTTCGCCGGCGTTCACGGCCCCCGAGGTGGTGTCCGGCGAGGCGCCGACCGCGAGCGCCGACGTGTACGGCCTCGGTGCGACGTTGTTCGCCGTCATCACCGGTCACGCCGCCTTCGAACGCCGCACCGGGGAGCAGGTGGTGGCCCAGTTCCTGCGGATCGCCGCCGAGCCGGCTCCGAACCCCCGGGAGCACGGCATTCCCGACGACGTCAGCGCGATCATCGAACGTGCCATGGCCGGCACCCCGGAGAGCCGACCGTCCGCCACCGAACTCGGTCGGCAACTGCGCGCATCCCAACGTCTCCACGGTTTTGCCGTCGACGACATGGCGCTGCACACCGAACCGGGAGCCGCGGAATCACAAGAGAAGGGTGCGGCTGACCGACTCGTTCCCCATGCGCACGAATTCTTTCGCGAGGTGACGAGTTTCGTCGGACGCCGAAACGAGGTGGCCGCGGTCAAGGCGCGACTGTCGGATTCTCGGATAGTGACGCTCACCGGATTCGGTGGGGTGGGCAAGACCCGGCTGGCCTGCCGCGTCGCCGCGGAAGTGCGCAGAACCTACACCGGTGGCGTCTGGTTCGTGGATCTCGCGTCGATCTCCGGTCCCGACCTCGTCGTCGGCGCGATCGCCGAGGCACTCGACATCCAAGACGGAGTGAACGCGAATGGCACCCACTACCTGTTCGAATTCCTGGCGGAACGACATGCACTCATCGTCTTGGACAACTGCGAGCATGTGATCGAGGGGTGCGGGAGCGTCAGCGCCGAGATCGCACGGCGGGCGGACGGCGTACAGATTTTGGCAACCAGTCGCGAGCCACTCGGTGTGCTGGGTGAAGCCGTGTTCGAGGTACCTCCCCTGTCGGTTCTGGACGAGGATCAGCTCACCGTGGGAGGAGACGTCTCGAACTTTCATTCCGAGGCGGTCGATCTCTTCGAGCAGCGCGCTGCCTCCGTCGTCCCCGGGTACTCCCTCGACGACGAGAGTCGCGTGGGCGTGGCCCGACTCTGCCGGCGGCTGGACGGCATCCCTCTGGCCATCGAACTCGCAGCGGTCCGGATCAGGTCGCTGCCCCTCGACCGCGTCCTGTCGCGGGAGGGCGCACTGTTCGACCTCCTGACTCGGGGAAACCGTGGCGGACCGGTGCGCCATCAGACGCTGCGCGCCGCCATCGATTGGAGCTTCGATCTCTGCTCCCCGGGAGAACAGGCCCTCTGGTCGCGGTTGTCCGTCTTCGCGGGCGGTTTCGATTTCGATGCGGTCGAGAGCGTGTGCACCGACCCGGTCGTCGTGTCGGACGCGTTCGACACACTGTCCGGCCTGGTGGAGAAATCGGTCGTCACCACCGTGCAGTCCGGATCCACCGTTCGATACAAATTGCTGGAAAGCATCAAGGATTACGGGTCCGAGAAACTCGCCGAGCACGGCGACGAAGACACGTGGCGCAGGAATCATCGAGACTACTTCCTGCGCATGTCGGAGCGCAGCGAGAGTCGGTCGCTGGGATCGGGGCAGCGGGAATGGAACCGTCGGCTGCGGCACGAGCGGGCGAATCTGCGGTCGGCGCTCGAGTACTGCCTGTCCACACCCGGGGAGGCCCGAGCCGGTCTCCGGATGGCGGGTTCGCTGTGGTTCTTCTGGAACGCGAGTGGCCTGCTGCGAGACGGCCGGTGCTGGCTCACCCGAGCCTTGGACGCCGACCCGCAGCCCAGCAGGGAGAGGGCGAAAGCGCTCTGGGTGATCGGTTGGTACGCAATGGTTCAGGGCGATATCGACGACTCCAAACGATATCTACTGGACAGCAACGCCGTCGCGGAATCGGTCGGTGATCGAATCGCCCAGGCGTTTGCACTTCAATTCCGCGGGGCGGCGGAGGAGATCGACGGAAATCTCGACGTCGCGCTGAAGCTTCTGACGGCGGCGATGGCACATCACGCCGAGTCGGGGGAAGTCAATTCCCTGACACTGCTGGGCGGCGCTCAACTGGCGTTCGTGCACTGCCTGGCCGGGAACCTCGAACAATCGCTTGCCGCGGCCGACGAGACCATCGCCCTCGGCACGTCACTGCAGGAGCGCTTTTCGACGTCCTGGGCAATGTGGGCGCGCGGCCTGACCCTGTGGACCCGGCGCGAGTACGGGCCCGCATCGGACTCGTTGAAAGAAGCGATCGAACTGAAGCAGTCATTGAGCGACTGGCTGGGCGTGTGCGCGTGCACGGAGATCCTCGCGTGGATCGCCGTCGAGGAAGGGAATCCGGTTCGATCCGCACGCCTGCTGGGTATCGGGCGCACATTGTGCGGAGAAATGGGCAGCGCCCCGCTGTTCGGAAACGACGCGCTGATCCGTACCCGGACTCGCTGCGAAAAGCGCACCCGCCAACTGCTCGGCAGTTCCGCGTTCGAGAAAGAATCCCGGGCCGGTGAAAGCCTCGAACACCTCGCGTCGATCGAATACGCGCTGCAGAAGCGCACCCCCGAACCGGCGGCACCCGCGGCTGCGTCCACGACGGTGACACTCACCCGTCGCGAGAAGGAGGTGGCAAAGCTGGTGGCGGAGGGACTCACGAACAAACAGATCGCGGAACGATTGGTGATCTCGCCCCGGACCGCGGAAGGACACGTCGACCGCATCCTCACGAAGACCGGACACCGATCCCGCGCGCAGCTCGCCGCCTGGATCGCCCGCGAGGAGCGCATCGACTCCCGGAATCCGTAGTGCTACCTGCGTAGGAAATTCAGGTAGCGATGCAGGTAGATCTTCGCCGTTCCCTGCGGCGCGCGGTTGCGAGTGTTGTCGGCATGAACAGCACACACCCCCACCGGAACAACTGCCACACCCACTGGAAGCGGTTCGCCGGCATCGCAGTGGCCACTGCTGCACTCGGCGTCCTCCCCGCCGGTGCCGCGGCCGCCACCACACCGGCCGCTACCCCCGTCACCGCCGTCGTCACCCGTGACATTCCCCGCGACCACGACAACACCATGCAGCAGCAACGCCAGCACGACCGGCAGCGCGACCAAAGGCAGGACCGCCGCGCCGAAACCACCATCCGCGACCAAATCCTCGCCGGCTGGCACAGCAGCAGCGCCCCAATGTAGGCAGTCGCACGGTCGATCGCGCCCACGAGAGCCGACGGACGTCAGCACTCCCCCATCCCCCGCCTCACAGTCACTACCCACCAGAGAAATCCACAGAAGGAAGCCATGACCGAAACCCGCACCACCAAGGCGACCACCACCGCGACAGTCACGAACGTCGACATGAAACTCGAGGTGCTCGTCCTCCCCGTCTCCGACATGGATCGTGCCACCGACTTCTACACAAAACTCGGCTGGCGACGGGACATCACACCGGCTGACTCCGGCGTCGCCCAGTTCACCCCGACCGGCGCCGACACCTCGATCCACTTCGGCACCGACCTGACCGACGCTGCGCCCGGATCCGCCACAGCCTTCCTGATCGTCTCCGACATCGGTGCCGCACACCGACAGCTGACCGCCGCCGGAATCGATGTCAGCGACATCTTCCACTACACCGCGAGCGGTCCGGTCCCCGGACCGGACCCCGACCATGCCACCTACAACTCGTACGCCACCTTCCAGGACCCCGACGGCAACACCTGGAAGCTGCAGGAAGTCACCACCCGGCTGCCCGGCCGCATCGACGTCGCCGCAACAGTATTCAGCTCCCACCACGACCTGGTAAGTGCGCTTTTCCGCGCGGCCATCGTCCACGGTGAACACGAGAAGCGCGCGGGCGGACAGTACGACGAGAACTGGCCCGACTGGTACGCCGCCTACATGGTCGCCGAGCAGGCCGGGACGGAGCTGCCCACCTAGCACTCCTTTCATTCCAAAGGTTGCCTACCCTCTCGTGCCCCGGGCGATCTGCACACACGTCGAGTGCCACCACGACCACCTGGGCGATCCCGCCACGGCGATCTTGGCTTCGCCAATCAGTACCTACTTCCTCTGATCTGTCCCCGCATCGTGAACAGCCTCAATGTGACAGCGGCGCCAGTTCCACCCAAAAGCCATTCCTCGACCACCAGTCAACCCAGCAAGGAACACCACATGTCTGTCATATCCGAAGTCGCGATCCGGCCGTTCACGGTCGAGTTCCCTGAGACTGAACTCCAGGCTCTGCGCCAGCGCATCGCGGCCACCCGGTCGCCCGACAAGGAAACCGTCGCAGATCAGTCCCAGGGCACGGAGCTCGCGACGAGCCGGGCACTCGCGCAGTATTGGGCCTCGGACTACGACTGGCGCAGGTGCGAGGCGAAACTGAACGCTCTGCCGCAGTTCGTCACCGAGATCGACGGACTCGACATTCACTTCATTCACATTCGATCGAAGCATAACGATGCGCTGCCGCTCGTCGTCACGCACGGATGGCCCGGTTCGATCATCGAGCAGCTGAAGCTCGTGGGACCGCTGACCGATCCGACGGCACACGGTGGCAGCGCAGCGGACGCTTTTCATCTGGTGATCCCGTCGATGCCCGGCTTCGGGCTCTCGGGCAAGCCGACGACGACCGGCTGGGGTCCCGACCGGATCGCCCGCGCCTGGGTGGAGCTGATGAAACGACTCGGCTACACGCGGTTCGTCGCCCAGGGCGGCGACTGGGGTGCGATCGTCACGGAGATGATGGCGCTGCAGGAGCCGCCGGAACTGCTCGGTATCCACACCAACATGGCGTGCGTGGTTCCCCCGGACATCGATCAGGCACTCCTCACGGGCAACCCGCTGCCGTCGGATCTGTCCGAAGACGAGAAGGCCGCATGCGACCAGCTGGCCTTCTTCTATCAGCACATCGGCTACGCCGTGGAGATGGGGTCACGACCGCAGACGCTGACCGCATTGGCGGATTCACCCGTCGGGCTGGCGGCGTTCATGCTCGACCACGACGTCGCCAGTCTGGCACTGATCTCGCGGGTCTTCGCCGAGCAGTCGGAAGGCCTGACACGCGACGATGTTCTCGACAACATCACGCTCTACTGGCTGACGAACACGGCGGTGTCGGCGGCACGGCTCTATTGGGAGAACAAGTCCCCGTTCTTCGCCACCAGAGGTATCTCCATCCCGGTTGCCGTCAGCGTCTTTCCCGACGAGTTGTACCAGGCCCCGCGGAGTTGGGCAGAACAGGCGTATCCCGAACTGGTCCACTACAACAAGCTCGACAAGGGCGGCCACTTCGCGGCCTGGGAGCAGCCCCGACTCCTCGTGGAAGAACTGCGCACCGGCCTGCGGTCGCTTCGCTAGGGGCAGTGACGTCGAGCGTGGGTTCCGCCCCCGCTCGGCGGGGCAACCCGTTGCTCCCCACCGTGCGGCCCGACGATGATGGGGTGGTGATCATCGAACGCAACTCGGTCGTCGGGGCGCCGATCGGACAGGTGTGGGCCAGGGTCGTGGATCCCGAGGGGATCAACGACGAGATGCGCCCGTGGATGACGATGAGCATTCCGCGGGGTCGGGAGTCGATCACCATCGACACCGTTCCGGTGGGGCAACCGCTCGGCCGGGCGTGGCTGCGGTTGTTCGGGCTCGTCCCCTTCGACTACGACGACCTCACCATCGCCGAACTCGAACCGGGTCTGCGGTTCCACGAGAAGTCGACGATGCTCAGCATGCGCCGGTGGGAGCACGAACGCACGCTGCGGCCCTTCGACGACGGAACCACCGGCGTCCACGACCGGATCACGTTCGAACCGAGGCTTCCGTTGGTGCCGCTGACGCCGGTGCTCACGCGCGTCCTCGGTGCGTTCTTCGGGCACCGGCATCGCCGTCTGGCGCGGCACTTCGGCTGACGGCCTCGCCCGATGTCACACCGGTGCAGTCGAACTGAACCACTGTGACATCGGGCGCGGCGCCAAGGGCGTACAACGTCAGTGCGCCGTGTAACCACCGTCGACGACGAGTTCGGTGCCGGTGGTGAAGCCGGACTCGTCCGAGGCGAGGTAGAGCACGCCGTACGCGATCTCGTCGGGTTCCCCCTGCCGCGGGAGGGGGTTGCCGGATACGAGTTGGCGGTAGTACTCCTCGGCGCCGAGCGCGCTGCCCTCGGCGGACCGCCTGCTCATCGCCGTGCGCATCGACCCGGGGTGGATCGAGTTGACGCGAATCCCGTCGGGACCGTAGGCGACGGCGTCCGACTTGCTCAGCAGTCGCACAGCGCCTTTCGACGCGTGATACAGCGGGACGTTGGATCCGCCGGTCAGCCCGTGGATCGAGGAGAAGTTCACGATGCTGCCCTTCTTCCGGCCGATCATGTGGGGCACCACGTGTTTGGTCATCAGCCAGACGCCCTTGACGTTGACGTCGAAGATCTGGTCGAACTCGGCGACCGACGCCTCGTGGGACGGCGCGGGCCTGCCGATGATTCCGGCGCAGTTGACCAGGATGTCGGGAATCCCCACCGTCTCCACGACTGCGGCGACGGTGTCGGCGACGCTGGTCTCGTCGGTGACGTCGACGGCGAACGACGTGATCGCCGTCGAATCCCACGGCGCATCCGGCACTTTGAGGTCGAGGGCGGCAACCGTCGCCCCCTCCCGTGCCAGCATCCGGGCGGTCGCGCCGCCCAGGTCACCGTTCGCTCCCGTGACGACGGCGACCTTGCCTGCCACTCGACCTGTCATGATCTGCCTCCCACTGCTGCGCCGGCCCACGGGCCGATCATCGGAATCCACTCGGTGATGTCGTACGACGCGACGTACCCGTGTCGACGGAACGGGTCGCCCTCGACGACGTCGACGACGTCCTGCTTGCCCTCGGCCTCGTAGATCATCGCCGCGCCGGGATCTTCTCCCGCCGCGAACGGTCCGGACCCGAGGATCAGTCCGCGGTCGGCGGCGGCCTGCAGGTAGTTCTTGTGTTCGGGACGGTGCGCGTCCCGGCCGGCCATGTCGCCGGTGTAGGCGTAGCGGACGAGGTAGAACGGCACGTCAGACCTCCTCCAGGACGGTCGGCGTGGCGGGTTCTCCGCGCAGCGACGCGAGGATCTCGGCGTCCCGGCCGATCGTGTATCCGAAGACGAGGGCGGGTCCGATGTTGGCGCCGTAACCGGGGTAGCCGCCGCCGAAGATGCTGACGGCCGCGGATCCGGCCGCGAAGAGACCGGGGATCGGCTGGTTGTCGTCGTCGAGTACCTGGCTGTGCCGGTCGACGGCGAGACCCGAGTAGGCGCCGAGGTCGCCCATCTCGATCTTCGCCGCGTAGTACGGACCCTCGTCGAGCGGCTCGAGATTCGGGTTGGGCTGGTGCTCCATGTCGCCCTTGAAGTGGTGGAACCAATTGGAACCGCGGTTGAACTTCGGGTCCTCGCCCTTGGCGGCTCCGGCGTTGAAATCGGTGAGGGTCTTCTTCAGCCCGGCGGCGTCGACGCCGATCGTGCGGGCGAGTTCGTCGACCGAGTCGGCCTTGTGGAGGAATCCGGTCTTCTTGAAATACCCCTGCGGGATGGGCCACGGCTTCGCGTACCCGATGCCGTACTTCTTCATCGCCTTCGAGTCGGCGATGATGTAGCCGAACGTCTCGTCCTCGCCGGCGTTCTCCTGGATCATCGCCATGCCGAAGTCGTGGTACGAACTCGACTCGTTGGCGAAGCGTTCGCCCTTCCGGTTCACGGCGATCAGGCCGGGAAGTCCGAACGCCCGCAGGTGCGGGAAGATCCGCTGCTGCCCGCGCAGACCGGTGAACACCGTGACCGGGGCCCAGGCGGCCGGCTCGTGGACGTCCGTGTCGACGTGCCCGCCGAGCGGCGAGGCCAGTCGCACGTTGTCGCCGTCGTGCCCGACCGTGGGGGTGAAGTGGTTGTCGCCGTGCGGATCATGACCCCAGTACTCGGCGCGCAGCGCCGCATCCGAGGAGTAACCTCCTGCCGCGATGACGACGCCGAGCCGCGCCTCCACCGTTCCCGCGTGCCTGCCGCCGAGTACCGCGCCGGTGACGACGCCGTCCTCCGACTGCAGAATCTTCGTCACGGGCGTCTCGGTCCACATCCGGATACCGAGCTTCGCGGCGGACGACACCATCCGCACCATCAGCGAATTGCCGTTGGTCCGGTCGAACGACCGGCGGCAGAGTACCGTCTCGGCCCACGTCTTGAGGAGCTTCTTCGACACGTAGACAAAGGATTTCCACGACTGATTGGCGTGCAGGAACTGCGCGATGTCGGGTCCGACCTCCGGCATGTACCCGAATACGGTGTAGGTGTCGAGGTAGGGCCGCAACCGCAGCCGATTCTCGCCGAGAGTACGTGCGTCGATCACCTTGCCGGAGATCGCGCGTCCCGACGGCTTCGCGCCCGGTGCGTCCATCTGATAGTCGGGAGCCATTTCCGGATAGACGAATTCGACGTCGGTGTCGCGCTCGAGCCAGTCGATCGCCTCCGGGACCTCGTCGAGGAAGGTGTCGACCATCTCGGCCTTGTAGCAGTCCTTGGCGAGTGCGCGGATGTAGGTTTCGATCTCTCGCCGGGTGTCACCCTGCGCGACGCCCTGCTTGTTGCCCGGCACCCACGCCCAGCCGCCGGAGATGGCGGTGGTGCCGCCGAGCCACTGCGACTTCTCGGCAACGATGACGCTGTGGCCCTCGCTCGCCGCCTTGAGGGCCGCGGCCATGCCTGCGGCGCCGGAACCGATGACCAACAGGTCGCATTTGACAGTTTTCGAGCTCATACGTGGACCTTTCCTGGAGTCGGCACTCGATCGGAATGTGCGAAAAGATTGGTGTGCAGTCACTTTCGACTGCCCCTCCGCGACCGGTGACGGTGTGTTCGTGTCACCACTCTGACCGAACCGAGACCCGAGTCACAGCGCGACTCCAATGGATGGAAAAGGTTCTCTCAGTGGCGCGAACCGCGGGTCATCGCCCGGGTGATGCCCCGCGACGCCGTCGTCAGCGCGGCGACGACCGATTGCGGGTTGGCCTGATCGTGCGGAATGACGACGGACAGAGCGGCGATCACCTTGCCTCCGTCGCTGTCGCGCACGGGCACAGCGACTCCCGTCGCGCCCGGGGTGATCAGACCCGCGGCCACGGCGAAGTGCTGGTTCCGCACCTCGGCGAGGAGACGTCGCATCTGCCCGGGATCGGTGACGGTGGCCTCGGTGTAGCGTTCCAGCGGCCGCGACAGCAACTCGTCCTGCACCTCGCGGGTGGCGTTGGCCATCAGGACCAGACCGGACGAGCACGCGTGCACCGGCAGGCGTCCGGCGATCTTCGTGACGTTGACGACCGACCCGCGCGTGGAGAGCCGCTCCACGAACAGCACCTCGTTGCCGTCGAGGACGCCCAGCTGGGTGTGTTGCCTGATCGCGGCGTTCACGTCTTCCATGAACGGCATCGCGGCCTCGCGCAGGCTCAGGGTGTGCGAGCCGCGAGACCCCAACTCCCACATCCGCACCCCGATGCTGATGCGGGTGTCGTTGCGCTCGAGGAGCCGGTACTTCACGAGTTCCCCGACGATGCGATGCGCCGTCGCGACGGGAAGGTCGGACCGGCGCGCGATATCGGACACCGACAGGGACGGTGTGTCCGCGTCGAAGGAGGACAGAACCCTCACGACGCGGGCAGTGACCGATTCTCCCGTCGGTGTCCGTGACATCGCCCCATTGTCCTCCGGCTACTCCTGCGGGGTGGACGGACGGCCCAGTTCGGCCAGCGGCACCCGATATGTCTCGCGGGCGGTGAAGGCGGCGACGGACGAGATCAGCATGCAGAGCGCCGTGAACACCGCGACCGGGACCCACGCGTTCACGCCGGTGCCCAGCAGCGCCCAGCCGATCGCCGGGGCGAAGCCGGCGATGAGGAACCCGATCTGCGTCCCGACCGCGAAACCGGAGTAGCGCACCGGCGCCGCGAACATCTCGGTGAAGAAGCTCGGCCACAGACCGTTCACCATCGAATAGAACAACGTCATCGTCAGCAGCGCGGCCAGGAAGATCAGCGGAACGGAACCGACCGAGATCGCCCAGAAGTACCCGAAGATCGTCACGGCGCATCCGAGGGCACCGGTGATCCAGACGGGGCGTCGTCCGATGCGGTCCGACAGCTTCGCGAGCAGCGGAATCGCGACGATGGAGCCGGCGATCGACACCGACGACGCCCACAGCATCGTGGTGCGGTCGATGCCGACGTCGGGTCCGGTGGCGTAGGCCAGTCCGAAGACGGTGAACACGGTCTGGCCGACGGCGAACAGCGAGCACAGCGCGATCCGCAGGACGTCCCGCCACTGCGTGGTCACGACCGTCACGACGGGCAGTTTCCGGACCTCCGCGTGGTCGCGGGACTCCTCGAACACCGGCGTCTCGTCGAGCTTGGTGCGGACGAAGTAGGCGACCACCAGCATGACGGCGCTGCACCAGAACGGGATTCGCCAGCCCCAGCTGTCCAGTTGGTCCTTGGGCAGCGCGGCGACGGGAATGAACACGAGCGTTGCGAGCACCATCCCGGCGGCGTAGCCCGTCATGGTGAAACTGGTGAAGAACGCCCGCCGCCCCTCGGGCGAGTGCTCGAGCGTGAGGGTGCTGGCGCCTGCCGCCTCACCGCCCGCCGAGAACCCCTGCGCGAGGCGGCACAGGACGAGGAGGATCGGGGCGGCGATGCCGATCTGCTCGTAGGTGGGCAGGAAACCGATCGCGAGGCTCGACAGACCCATGATCAGCAGCGTCAGCAGCAGAATTCTCTTGCGTCCCAGCTTGTCCCCGAAATGGCCGAGCACGATGCCGCCGACGGGTCGGGCCACGTAGCCCACACCGAACGTCGCGAGCGCGGCCACGGTGCCGATCGCGTCGTTGCCGGCCGGGAAGAACGTGTGCCCGAAGACGAGGGCGGCGGCGGATCCGTAGATGAAGAAGTCGTAGTACTCGAGCGCGCTGCCGAGGAACGACGCGAGCGCCGCTTTCTTCGGCGTCTTCGCGGCTTCGGTGTCGGTCTGTGTCGTCGGGTTGTCGTGCGTCACGGCGGATACGTTCATCGACTCTCCTGCGGTCCGGCCTGGCGTGGTGTGACACAACGTGCCAATCCCGGACACCCGTGCGCAACGTCACATCCATCCATTGGAAAGCCCGCCCGCGCACCCCTCGGACGAACGGGACGCCCGTTGCCTCAGATCGAACGAGCGTCCCGTTCGTCCGGCAAGAGGGTTCGACTACGGCTGCGCCGGGGACAACTCCCAGCCGGTGCTCATGTCCCGGGCGAGGTCGGGGACCCGCCGCAGCACCCGCTGGCTCTCGACGAAGTCGCGGAACTGGACTGCGAGCAGCGCCCGCAGTTCGCCCGGGCGGTCCTCGGCGAGCCGCTGGTAGGACGTCGCGATGTCGCTGACGATGTACTGCCAGCGCGGGTCGCGGTCGGCCCAATTGAACGCGGGCAGCGGCGTGCGGAGACGGTAGTTCGCGCCGTCGGCGTCGCCCGTCACCACCATCGGCGCCGCCTTGCCGGGGGCGCGGGATCCGGGAACCGAGGGCTGCGCCGCAAGCGTGGTGGCATAGGTGAGCGCCCGGCCGACTCCGTTCCGAGCGGCGGCGGTGACATCCCACTGATCGGCGACGATCTGATTCTGCTCGCGCGACGCCATCCGGAACAGGGCGTCGACGTACCCCGACGGTGTTCCCGAAAGGATTCCATTCCAGGCGATCTCGGCGTTCTCGTCCAGCAGCCCGGCGGCGGCCATCTCCTCGACGGCGGCCCTGCCCCCGGTCAGGTAGGCCTCGTGCATGGGCACCATGTCGAAGTAGATGTGCTTCTGCATCATCAGCAGACGCTTCTGATACCAGTCCAGGTCTTCGGAGGACATCGCCGGGCCGACGGTGGCGAGCGTTCTCGGGTCCGGGGGCAGCAGGGTCATCGCCTGGCCGGGCAACCCGCCGACCGTGGACGCGACGGCATTGCCGAGCGCATGGACGGCGTACACACCGAGCACGGTCCGGCCGAGGTCGAGGTCCCAGAACCCCGCGGCGAACGACCCGCCCGCCAGCCCGGCCATACCGGACCAGTAGAGCTCGGCGCGTCGGAGTTGGTATCGGCCGTAGTTCTCGTACACGTGGTCGACCACCGCGGCGTTGGCGACGAGGCCGGCGTTCGGATCCCACGCGGCCAGGTCGATTCCCGACACCTCACTCCCCCGCGCGAGCCAATACTGTTGCAGCAAGGCCGCATACCGCATCGGAGCGACGCGGTCGGCGCGGGCGGCGGTCAGCGCGGCACCGAGCACCCCGGAGTCGGTGGGCAGCCGGGGGTCGAGCCCGCCGATCGATTCCGCGGCCGCATTCGCGGGCGTGATGTCGAGGAGGCCGTCGTAACCGGCCGCGTGCGTGAGGGGCGGCGTCGGCACCGCGAGCACGACGACGCCCAGCAGCACGACGAGCACCGTGCGGATCGTCGTGGTCCGGACCCACGGTGGCGGGCAGTGCACAGCACCGGGCATGCCAGATATTTAACAACATATATGTGATGCTGTCCGGCGTTTACCCGAATTCCGCCCAGGTCAGTGCACGTGAGTGGCAAAGCGTGCCCCGGCACACAATGGCACTCACATGGGGTGGGGACCGAGCTTGCCCAGGACGGCCGAGAGAATGGTGTGCGCGCTGGCGATGACGGATTCGATCGGCTGCGGGTTCTCCGCCAGCACCCACTGCTGGGCGATCATCAGCACCGCACCCACCAGACCGGTCGCGAGGGTCCGCAGGTGGGGGTCGGGGAACGCGGTCCGGTCGACGGCCGGACCGATGACGACGAGAACCGCGTCGACGAACGAGCGGGTGACGCGACGGTAGGCGACGTCGACCTCCGGACCGACGCCCAGAACCTCCTGAAACGCGATACGCGGGATACGCGGGTCGTCGGCGACGGACTCGAAGAACGCGGTCAGCGCGCCGCGGACCCGGGCATCCAGATCGGCACCGTCCGCCGCACCGCGCAGAACGCTGTCGCGCAGTCGGTCGGTGACGCTGCCGTACGCGGCCAGCAGCAGGGCCTCGCTGTCGTCGAAGGACTCGTAGAAGTAGCGCTTGGTGAGCCCCGCCGTGGAGCAGATCTTCTCGATCGTCGCGGTGCGGTATCCGCTGGTCCCGAACACTTCGACGGCGGCGTCGACGAGCCGCACGCGGCGATCTTCCTGACGCTGCCGGGGGCCCGCACCGCGGTAGGTGCGGCCCGTCTCGTCGACGCTGGGCGAACTCACTCCCCAATATTGACACCGCTCAGTTCCAGATACAAACTGACACTGAACGGTGCCAGATCACTCGTCAGGAGATCCCATGCCCACGCTCAGGAACAAAGTCGCACTCGTCACCGGTGCCGCGCGTGGCATCGGAGCCGAGACGTCCCGCGCTCTCGCCCGCAAGGGGGTCAAACTGGTCCTGCTCGATCTGGACGCCGAGCCGCTGAACGCCCTCGCCGCCGAACTCGGTGACGACGTCGCGCTCGCCGTGGTCGCGGACGTCTGCGACCTAGCCGCCGTGCAGAAGGCCGTCGACGCAGGAGTCGCGAAGTTCGGCGGCATCGACCTCGTTCTCGCGAACGCCGGCATCGCCAGTTACGGCTCGGTGTTGCAGGTCGATCCGGCCACGTTCAAACGGGTCATCGACATCAACATTCTCGGTGTCTTCCACACGGTCCGCGCCGCACTGCCGTCCGTGATCGAGCGCAAGGGCTACATCCTCGTGGTCTCGTCGCTCGCCGCATTTGCGCCCGCACCCGGACTGGCCGCGTACAACGCCAGCAAGGCCGGGGTCGAACACTTCGCCAACACACTGCGCCTCGAGGTGGCACACCGCGGGGTCACCGTCGGCTCGGCCCACATGTCGTGGATCGACACCCCGCTCGTCCAGGACGCGAAAGCCGACCTCACCGCGTTCAACCAGCTTCTCGCCGCCCTGCCGGGCCCGCTGGGCAAGACCACGTCGGTCGACTCGTGCGTCGCGGCATTCGTCGACGGCCTCGCCGGGCGCAAGCGCCGCGTGTACGTGCCCCGGTGGGTCGAGCTCGCCGGGTGGCTGAAGGCGGTCGTGACTTCGCGCGTCGGCGACCGCAGCCTGCTGCCCCACGTCCCGGAGATCCTGTCGCGGATGGACGAGGAGGTCGCGAAGCTCGGCCGGTCCACCAGCGCACGTAATGTCGCTCTCGACGACGTCGCCGTAGACCCGAAGTAACCACCCTTACACCCAGCGAGAGAGTGCCCATGTCACACACCGATACCGCCGCCGACATTTCCGGCGCGCAGGCTCGCGTCGAGCATCTCGACGTGCTGATCATCGGCGCCGGGCTGTCCGGGATCGGTGCCGCCTACCACCTGCAGGACAACTTCCCGGGGCGGACCTACGCGATCCTGGAGAGCCGCGACACGATCGGCGGCACGTGGGACCTGTTCCGTTACCCCGGCATTCGGTCCGACTCCGACATGTACACGCTCGGCTACCGGTTCAAGCCGTGGGAGGACGACAAGTCCATCGCCGACGGTCCGTCGATCCTCGAGTACGTCAAGGGCACGGCGGCCGAGCACGGAATCGACCGGAACATCCGATTCCGGCATCGGGTGGTCCGGGCCGAGTGGTCCACCGCCGACTCGCAGTGGACGGTCGACGCCGAGCGCACCGATACCGGTGCGACCGTCCGGTTCACCGCGAACTTCCTGATGTCCTGCAGCGGCTACTACCGCTACGACGAGGGCTACACCCCCGAGTTTCCGGGGATCGACCGGTTCGCCGGGCAGGTCGTGCATCCGCAGAAGTGGCCCGAGGACCTCGACTACGCGGGCAAGCGCGTCGTCATCATCGGCAGCGGTGCCACCGCGGTCACCCTGGCGCCGTCGATGGCCGCCGAGGCCGCGCACGTCACGATGCTGCAGCGGTCGCCCACCTACATCATCTCGATGCCGGCGAAGGACAAGCTGGCCAACAAGCTGCGGCGGCACCTGCCCGCGCGTCTCGCGTACGCGCTCACGCGGCTGAAGAACGCGTCCGTCGCCACGGCGATCTATCAACTCTGCCAGCGGTACCCGGAGTTCATGAAGGGGCGCATCCGGCGACTCCAGGAGAAGTGGCTGCCGAAGGGCTACGACATCGACACCCACTTCACGCCCCGCTACAACCCGTGGGACCAGCGACTGTGCCTCGTGCCCAACGGGGATCTGTTCCGATCCATCCGGAACGACGAGGTGTCGATCGTGACCGATCACATCGACACGTTCACCGAAACCGGCATCACGCTGAAGTCCGGCGACGAGCTCCGGGCCGATATCGTCGTCACGGCAACGGGTTTGAATCTGCTCGCGTTCGGCGGGATGACGCTCGCCGTCGACGGCCACGACATCGACCTCACCGAGACGATGGCGTACAAGGGAATGATGCTCAGCGGGGTGCCGAACTTCGCGTTCGTCATCGGCTACACCAACGCGTCCTGGACGCTGAAGGCCGACCTGGTGTGCGAGTACGTCTGCCGCCTGCTGGCGCACATGGACGCCAACGGATTCACGCTGTGCGCCCCGGAGCGGGACAGTTCGGTCGACGAGGAACCGTTCCTCGACTTCGCCGCCGGGTACGTGCTGCGGTCGGTCGAGTCGTTCCCGAAGCAGGGGTCGAAAGCGCCGTGGCGCCTGCGGATGAACTACTTCCGCGACCTGGTGATGCTGCGGCACGGCAAGCTCGTCGACGACGCTATGCGCTTCGCACCCGTGAGTACTTGTTAACCGCCGGGGGTTGACAAGTACTCACGGGCGGTCACGCAATGCCCTGCCCTCGCGCACAAAGTTCTCGTACTTCTCGGCGTTCTTGTCCGATGCCCGGGTGTCGCGAGGCGGCAATTGCAGTTCGTCCTCGGCGGGCATCCCGGCCTGCAACTCCCGTCCGCGCTCGAGTTCGGCATCGAGTTCCGCGCCGAAGAGGAGTGCCAGATTGGTGATCCAGAGCCAGAGCAGAAACACGATCACGCCGGCCAGCGATCCGTAGGTCTTGTTGTAGCTGCCGAAGTTCGCGACGTAGAGACCGAACAGCACCGACGCGACGATCCACGTGACGATGGCGAGGAATGCACCGGCGCTGATCCAGCGGAATTTCGGTTGCTTCACGTTGGGTGTGACGTAGTAGAGGATGGCGACGGCGACCACGACGATGCCGAGGACGAACGGCCAGCGGGCGATGTTCCACACGGTCAGGGCGGTGTCGCCGAGTCCGATTGCGTCACCGGCCGAGCGGGCGACGGGACCGCTCAGGGCGAGCATCGCCGCGCCGGCGGCCACCAGGATCAGACCGGCGACGGTGACCGCGAGCATCAGCGGCCGGAGCTTCCACACCGGACGCCCCTCCTCCACTTCGTACATGCGGTTCATGGCGCGTCCGAACGCCCCGATGTACCCGGACGCCGACCAGACCGCGCCGAGCAGGCCGAGGACCAGGGCCATCCCCGCGGTCGGCGTCTCGACCAGTTGCGTGATCGGGGCGCGCAACGTGTCCACAGCGGAGGACGGCCCGAGATCGTCGACCATCTGCAGGACCGCATCAGTGGTGCGCTGTCCCTGCCCGAACACTCCCAGCAACGAGACCAGAGCAAGCAGCGCGGGGAACAGCGAGAGGACCGCGTAGTACGTCAGTGCGGCCGCGAGGTCGGTGCACTGATCGCGTGTGAACTCGTGCGCCGTCTTCCGGACGACGTACCACCACGACGGTTTCGTCAGGTCCACAGGCGAATCCGGCTTACGCGGATCGTCGGGGTCCGGTTCTACGTGCCGATCGTCTGTCATCGATCACGCCTACCCGAATCCCGGCGCACGGAAACTGCGACGCGCCGTGCCCGACATTCCGGCATTCGGAAACGGAGTTGGAAACGGGTGACCCGTCCGCCACGGTAAGTGAGTCGTGAGCCACCTCACATCCCGCCTCCAGGAAGAGCAGGTCCCGCGTATGCAATTCGACCTCCGCGAACGCATCGACCACAGCCCGATGACGCGCTACCAATGGGGCGCCATCGCCATCTGCGGTCTACTCAACGTGCTCGACGGCTTCGACGTCCTCGTCATGGCATTCACCGCGCAGTCGGTGTCGCAGGAATGGGATCTGTCCGGCTCCGTCGTCGGCCTTCTGCTCAGCGCCGGACTGTTCGGCATGGCCGCGGGGTCGCTGTTCCTGGCACCGTGGGCCGACACCATCGGTCGCCGCGCCATGATCCTGCTGTGCCTGGCGCTCGCGTCGACGGGCATGCTGCTGTCGGCGGTCAGTCAGAACGCGATCCAGCTCGGCCTGCTCCGTGCCCTCACCGGCGTCGGTATCGGCGGAATCCTCGCCAGCAGCAACGTCATTGCCAGTGAGTACGCGTCGAACCGCTGGCGTGGTCTTGCCGTGAGTCTCAACTCCACCGGTTACGCCGTCGGCGCGACGGTCGGCGGAATCATCGCGGTCGTGCTGCAGAATTCGCTGGGCTGGCGCACGGTGTTCCTGTTCGGCGGGGTGTGCACGGCCGCGATCCTTCCGGTCGTCTTCGTCCGGCTTCCAGAATCGATCGACTTCCTGCTCGTCCGGCGACCGGCCAACGCCCTCGACCGCGTCAACGCCTTCGCCGTGCGGGTCGGTCAACCGCCGCTGGACGACCTGCCCGCGCCGCGTGCCACCGCCACCGCGGACGCCGGGTTCGCGGTGCGTGTACTCCTGTCACCCGAGCGGCGCCGCCGCACCCTTCTGGTGTGGTTCGCGTTCTTCATGGCGATGTTCGGCTTCTACTTCGTCACCAGCTGGACCCCGAAGCTGCTGGTCGAGGCGGGCATGTCCGCGAATCAGGGTGTCACCGGCGGTGTTCTGCTCAACCTCGGCGGCATCTTCGGTGCGACGCTCCTCGGCGCGCTGTCCGCGCGGTTCGCCCTGAAGCGCGTGCTCATCGCGTACATGGCCATCGCCGGCCTTCTCCTGGCGGTCTTCGTTCCCGCCACCGCGTCGATCGTCGTCGCGTTCGGGCTCGGCGCCCTCATCGGCGTCTTCGCCAACGGCTGCATCGCCGGGCTGTACGCGATCACGCCGTCGGTCTACTCGCCGTCCGTCCGCGCCACCGGCGTCGGCTGGGGTATCGGCATCGGCCGGGTCGGCGCCATCGCGTCACCGATCGTCGCGGGCGCCCTCCTCGACCGCGACTGGTCGCCCACCCAGCTGTATCTCCTCGTCGCCGTGTCGTTCGTCCTGGCCGGACTCGCCGTGTCGCGGCTGCGACTCGAGAAGTCACGTGTGGACGCCGACGCGGACGCCCCGCTGACCGCCCACTGAGGCGGCTAGCGGGGCGCCGCGAATCAGCGACCGTGGTTGTGCATGACGTGCTTGGTGCGTGAGTAGTCGTCGAGAGCGTAGATCGACAGGTCGCGCCCGTAACCGGATCCCTTGAACCCACCCCACGGAACTTCGTTGGCCAGCACGAGGTGGGAGTTGACCCACACCGTTCCGGCGTCGATCCGGGCAGCGACGTCATGGCTGCGCCGGGCGTTCTCGGTCCAGACGGATGCCGAGAGGCCGAACGGAACGTCGTTCGCGCGGCGGATCGCCTCGTCCTCGTCGGTGAAGGTCTCGATGGTGACGACGGGACCGAAGATCTCCTCACGAGCGCATTCGGCACCATCGGGTACTCCGACGAGCACGGTCGGTGCAATGAAGTAGCCGGGTCCGTCCAGCCGGGTTCCACCGATTGCGGCGGTGATTCCCTGCTGGGCAGCACGTTCCAGGTAGGCGGCGACCCGCTCGAAGTGCGCCTTGGACACCAGGGGCCCGATTTCCACGTCGTCGCCCGCTCCCGGCTCGCCGACCACGAACGTGCTCACCTGGTCGACCAGCTTCTGGGTGAACGCATCGGCGACCGACTCGTGGACGAGGATGCGGCATGCCGCACCGCATTCCTGGCCCGAGTTCCAGTAGCTGGCCGCACGCAGCGACACCGCGGCGTCGTCGAGATCGGCGTCGTCGAAGATCACCACGGGCGCCTTGCCACCCAATTCGAGATGGACGCGCTTGAGCGTGTCCGCGGCCCCACGTGCGACGGCCTTACCGCTGCCCACCGATCCGGTCAGGGCGATCATGTCGATGTCCGGATGCTCGCTCAGCCGCGCCCCCACGGTCGGTCCGAGTCCGGTCACCACATTGAACACGCCCGCCGGAAGGAGGTCGGCGACGAGTTCGGCGAATTTCAGTGTCGTCAGAGGGGTCTGCTCGGACGGCTTGATGACCAACGTGTTTCCGGCCGCGAGGATCGGCGCGATCTTCCACGCCGCCATCAGCAGCGGATAGTTCCACGGAGTAACGACGCCGACCACACCGAGCGGTTCCCGCAGGATCACCGACAGGTGGTTCTCGGCGTAGTCCCCGGCTGCCATCGACGTGGTCGCACGCAGCGCGCCGGCCATGAACCGGAAGGTGTCGACGGTGCCCGCGACGTCATCGTTCGACACCTCGAAAGGTTTTCCGGTGTTGGCAGATTCGAGTCGCGCCAGCACCTCGGAGTTCTGCTCGATCCGGTCCGCGATGCGGTGCAGCAGAGTCGAGCGTTCCTTGGGAACGAGTCCGGCCCAGTCGTTCTTGGCGGCGACCGCGGCCGCAACCGCTCGGTCGACGTCGGCGACGGTCCCCTGGGGTACCGCGGCGATGACCTGTTCGGTACTCGGGTCGACGACGTCGGTGTGGGGACCCGAGGCGTCGACGGCGTCGAACGCTCCGGCGATGAAGTGCTGGGTCGGCGGCAGATCGTCCCGGACGTTCAATGAACCACCAGCTGCTCGGCTGACGGCGACGTGTCCGGTGAGGGTGGTGTTGGACATCGGGGTGAACCTCCAAAATCGACTGGCAAGTAACGGAATTGCATGGGGCGGTCAGCTGTGACGCGGCGGGCGGTTGCGGAAACGCCTCAACGCGAGACGCTGCGTTCGGAGACGGTGTTCGACTCCCAGAACTCGGCTCCTTCGATGCCGAGAGATTTCGGATCGAAGGTGGGGTCGAGTCCGCGCTTCCTCTGTTGCTCGTAGTCGCGGTACACCCGTCTGACGAGCGGGAAGAGCAACACCAGGCAGAAGAGGTTGATCCAGGCGATGAGCCCGAGCCCGATATCGCCGATTGCCCAGACGAGTCCGGCGTTCACGATCGAACCCAGGAACACGATCACGAGCGTGCCCACCTTGAGGACCATCTTCGATACCGGCCCGTTCCGCCCGTTCAACAGGAACAACAGGTTCGAGTTCGCCACGTAGAAGTACACGATGAGGCAGGTGAAGCCGAACAGGAACACCGCTATCGCGATGAACGCCGCGCCCCACCCGGGCACCAGGGTGTCGATGGCCTTCTGGACCCAGTTCGGTCCGGCCTCCATACCCGGAAGGTTCTCGACGAGGTGGCCGCCCGCACCGTCGGAGACGTTGTACTGGCCGGACACCACCATCATCAGCCCTGTTGCCATGCAGATCAGCAGAACATCGATGTAGATGCTGAACGTCTGGACGAGACCCTGCTTGCCGGGGTGGGACGTCCGCGCCGCCGCGGCGGCGAACGTCGCCTCACCGATTCCGTTGGCTGATGCGAAGACCGCCCGGCGTACGCCCCACGCGACCGCAGCGCCTGCGATACCGCCCAGCACAGGGTCGATGCCGAAGGCCGAGTTCACGATCAGCTTGACTGCGTCCGGCACATTTTCGATGTTCGCGACGATCACCGCGACCGCCAACGTCAGGTACCCGATGGCGAGAACCGGCACGAGAGTCTGTGTGACCTTGACGATTCGAGTGGTGCCACCGAAGATCACCAGAGCAATCATGACGGTCATCAACACGGCAGGCACCCAGGTCGGTGCTCCGAAAGCCAGCCGCGCACTCGAGGCGATGGTGCTGACCTGAAATCCGGGGAACAGAAAGCCGTAGCCGACCAGACCGAGAAACGCGATGAGGCCCGCGACCTTGGGAAGTTTCAGTCCGTACTTGATGTAGTACGGCATGCCACCGATGTCTTCGTTGGCTTTCTTCCGGTCTTCGTCCTCTACCTGACGTTTGAACACCTGCGCGAGGGTTGCCTCGGCATAACCGACGGTACAGCCGACCAGTCCCGTCACGGCCATCCAGAGCAGAGCGCCCGGTCCACCTCCGCCGACCGCCGTCGCGACACCTGCGATGCTTCCGACACCCACTCGGCTGGCGAGTGCGAGTACGAGTGCTTGGAAGGACGACAGTCCGCCTTCGCTTTCGCTGGTCTCCCTCAGCTGCCGGATCATGTCCGGGATGCGTCGGAACTGAATGCCTTTGGTGGCCACGGTGTATGCGACCCCGAGGCCGAGGACCACGTAGGCCATCGGTCCCCAGATGCCGTCCGCCAGGGTGGTGAGTGTCTCGGCCCAGTCGAGGCCCATGACTTAGCCTGTTCCCTTTGCGAGCGTCTTCAGCGCCTGTCCGATGTTCTCGACCTGCTGTGCGGAGAGTTCGGCGGTCGGTCGGCGGGGCGCGCCTACCGGTTCGCCCAGCAGAGCGAGACCTGCCTTGACGGCGGGAATGAAGGGAACGGAGATCAGCGCGTCGATTACCGGGTACAGGTCGCGCCACTTGGCGAGGGCGCCGCGCAGGTCACCGTCGACGATGAGCCGGTTGACGGCGACGATCTCGTCCGGAACCACGTTGGCGGTACCGGCCATGACACCGGCAGCTCCCTCGACGAGGGCGCCGTACAGGTACGGATCCCAGCCGATGAAGGTGCCGATCACATCGCTGTGGTGGTGGATCAGCTGCAGTGCCTGTTCCCAGTTCGCGCTCGAGTCCTTGATGTACCGAATGTTGTCGACCTCTTCGGCGAGGGACCGGACGGTTCCGGGGTCGAGGTTCACACCGGTGACTGCGGGGATGTTGTACAGCATGACCGGCAGTTCCACCGACGACGCGACGTCCTTGATGTATGCCACCGTCTCGTCGACCGAGAGCGGCTCGTAGAACGGGGTGATCAGCATGAGCACGTCTGCGCCCGACTTCTCGGCGGCGCGCGAGAGGCGGATGGCCTCTGCCGTCGACGTGGCACCGGTCTGGGCGATGACGGGAACCCGGCCGTCGGTGTGCTCGATGACCGTGTCGACGAGACGCTCGCGCTCGGTCGACGACAGTGCCCCGACCTCACCGGTCGATCCGGCCGCGACGACGCCGTCGACGCCGGCCTTGATCGAGCGGTCGACCACGCGCTTGAGCTTGTCGGTGTCGATGAGCTCGTCGGCGTCGAACGGGGTGGTCAAGGCGGTGAGGACACCACTGAGTTGCTTGGACATCGAGATGACTCCTAGATCGTTGAGACGTGTTCGGGTGTGGGGAAGGTCAGGCGCTGACGGAGTGGACGGGAAGCTCGTCCGCGTGCCGGGTCTGACGATGGGTGGCGAGCACGCTGACGACCTCCTGGGCCGCGGAGAACCCTGAGGTGATCGAGGTTTCCGTGTAGAGCGTTCCGAGGTAGTCGCCGGCCAGGAAGACTCGACCGGCTCCGCGCGTCAGCGTGGGCTGAAGCTTTGCGCGACCGGGGAAGCTGTACGGCGATGCGTTCTTCCACCGTGCGGCCTTTGCCTCCACGACCGTGTCGGAGAACCCGGGCCCGAGGATCTGCTCGAGGTCGGCGAGGTGAGTTTTCACAACCTCGTCGTCGCTCTTGTCGAGCAGTGCGCTGCCCAGCGCCGCGGGCGAGAACGTCATGAAGCTGCCGCCGGGCTGCCGGACCGACTCGGTGCCACGGACGATGCTCGCCTGGTTGAGCGCGATGGCGAAGGAACGCTTCGGGGCGGCGATGGCGTAGATGTCGTCCCACGGACGCTTCGTCGTTTCGTCGGTGAGGAACGCCGAGCTGACGTGGGGGCCGTACTTGATCTGCGAGAGCGCGTCGCGCAGGTTCTCCGGCAGGTCGACACCGACGCGGTGGGACACGTCCGCGGTCGTGGCCAGCACGACCGTTCGCGCCTCCACCTCGTGGTCGCGTCCGTCCTGACGGTAGCGAACGATCACCGAGTCCTTCTTGTGCACGACCTCGTGTACCGCGGCACCCAGCTGAACGCGGTCGCCCAGCGCCGCGGCGAGGGCTTCGGTGAGGGTGGACGGCCCGCCGACGATGCCGCGGCTGAGGCCCTGTCCGAAGCCGAGCACCAGGCTGAAGTATCCGATGCCGGCGCCCGCCGAGATCTGGTCCATGTTTCCAGCCGACCGGGTGACGGTGGTCTTGAACAGCGCAGCCGCGTCCTCGGGCAGGTCGCCGACGAAGTCGAGGAAGGATTCGTTGTTCGCGAAGTCGTAGATTCGCTGCTGGCGCATCGCGCCGGACTCGCCGCTGCGCTTGCGCACCACTCCGGTGTACTTTCCGACACCGGCAACAACCTTCATGCCGGCCCGCATGGTCGCCACCCGCGCCGAGAGCGACATGGGGATCCGGAACGGGTACGTGGCGATATGGCCCTTGCGAAGGAACTTCCCGTTCATGGCGAGTGCCTGCAGCGACCCGGGAATGTCGACCGACATGACGCCGGCCTCGTTGAGCAGGGCGTCGGTGGAGGATCCGGGCCCGGCGAAAACGTGGCCACCCCAGTTCAGCCAGTACGATCCGCGTCGCTCGGATTTGATGCGTCCACCGACGCGCTCATCGGATTCCAGGACGAGGGTGTCCCAGTGCCGCAACCGCCAGCCCGCCGAGAGACCGGCCAGGCCGGCGCCGACTACAACTACATCTCGCACTTCGATACTCCTTCGCTGGGGCCGTGTCTCTCGCCGGAAGTGGTGGCGAGTTCGTGGCAAGTTCGTGCTTCGGGGCGCGCATTCCGCCCTGCAGTGGCTCCGTTAGAGCACGCAGTCCGGATGCGTCGCCTTATGGGATAAACAGTGATGCCGGTCATACCCGTGCCATCAGAGTAATATGTGATCACAGATCACACAACCCCCGAGATGTGATCGAAGGCGCAAATCGCGCAGCGGGCCCGAGCGTCTAGCGGGACCCGGCCGCAAGCACACGGCAGGCGACCGCGGCCGATGTCGATGCCCGTGTAGTCTATGACTGATATATCAATACACAAGGAGATCGATATGAGCCCGGCGGCGAGGAGGAGCGTCCCCGTCGAACGCTCCGCTCCACGTCGGGAGCAGCGTTCCCACCGAGCTGTCGACGAGTGCGCCGCCGGCGTCGCGGATGTGCCCTCGACAGCGCTGAGCATCGGGTAGGAAGCCTCCGGCTCGACCACGCCTGCGATCGCGGCGGCCGACCGGGACACGGAAATCAGGGCGCTCCCCCGCGTCGTGCGGGAACACGGTGTTGTTTAGGGCGCGACCCCGAAAGAACAGACGAACGCGACGCCCCCTTCGGCGCTCGCGGGCTGAAATGTGCGCGAGGTCAATCGGTCTGAGCGTTCCCCATCTCGACAGTGGCGCGTTTCACTGGTGAAGATCTTGCCGTCGTATGTGATCACAGATTACATTCTTGTTACCGAAGTGTAAGCGGCAGAGTCACTCACGGTCGCGATGCACACCAGGTCTTCGGTTCCAGTAGTGCGAGTTTCCCGGCGGCGGGCGACAGCGCCCGAAACCCGGTGCAGTCCAGGCGAATCGATACAAGTAACGGGATTCACCGCGAATCCACGAGTACGCAGAGGAGGAGTTGTTGTGGGAGCGACCAAGTCGAGCCGAAGTGCCACCGCGGCGGGGCTGTTGGCGATTGTGTTGTGGAGTTCGATGGTCGGAATGATCCGTCTGGTCACCGATAGCCTGGGAGCGATCGGCGGTGCCGCGATGATCTACTCCTGCTGCGCGGTTCTGTTGTCGGTGACTGTGGGGTGGCCCAAGTTCAAGGACTTCAGCCGGACGTATCTCGTCACAGGTGCGGTGATGTTCGCCGCGTACGAGGTGTGCTTCGCCCTCGCAATCGGACTGGCCGACACCCCGAGGCAGGCAATCGAAGTCGGGATCGTCAACTATCTGTGGCCCAGCCTGACGGTGGTGTTCGCGATCGTGTTCGCGGGACAGAAGGCTTCGCGCCTCATTCTGCCCGGCATCGTGCTGTCCGTGGCCGGCATCGCAGTGGTTCTCGGCGGTGACGCTGGACTGGACATCACCGGCACCCTCGACAACGTGCGCTCGAACCCCCTGAGTTACGCCCTCGCGTTCGCCGGCGCACTGATCTGGGCGGGCTACTGCACCGTCACCAAGATGTTCGCGAACGGGAACAACGGCATCACGCCGTTCTTCACGCTGACGGCCGTGTCGTTCTGGTGCATGTACCTCCTGTCGGACCACGAGCCCATGCACCTGAGCTTCACCGCAATCGCGGCGACGGTGGTGGCGGCGTGCGCGATCGGCTTCGGCTATGCCCTGTGGAATGTCGGAATCCTTCGCGGAAACATGACGTTGCTCGCCGCGGCTTCGTACTTCACGCCCGTACTGTCCGCGGCCTTCTCGTCGCTGATGTTGGCCACGGCACTCGGGCTGACGTTCTGGGTGGGAACCGCTGTGGTGTGCATCGGAGCAATCCTGTGCTGGCTGGCTACCCGCGAACCGAAGGCAGCCGTCGAGGTTCCCGAAGAGACCAGCGCACTCGACGAGCAGATTTTCGACGAGCAGCCGGTCGACGAGCCTCGCCTCGAAGAGTCCGCCGTCGTTCGTTCGCTGCTCGGTACGCGCGTGGAATGCGCGGTCACCATCGTCAGCGATCACCATTCGGCACCTCGAGTGCCGGTCGATGCCCGGTCGGGAAGCTAGCACCCCAGCAGGACCCCCAGGTGAGTGGCAAAGCGTGCGTCAGCACACTTTGCCACTCACCTGCGTTCAGGCGTGGACGTGCAGAGGCTTGCCGGCCACGGCGAGGAGGGCCTCACCGAGTGCCTCGCCCTGGGTGGGGTGGGCGTGCACGAATTTCGCCGCCTGGGCGGCCTCGACCTGGAAGTTGTACAGCAGCTGCGCCTCACCGATCAGCTCACCGACGCGGTCGCCGACCATGTGCACGCCGACCACGACACCGTCCGGCGCCACCACGAGTTTCACCGCTCCCGACGTCTTCAGGATCTGACTCTTGCCGTTCCCGGCGAGGTCGTAGGTGACGGTCTCGACGTCCTCACCGAATTTCTCGCGGGCCGCGCTCACTGTCAGCCCGACGGACGCCACCTCGGGGTGGGAGTAGGTGACCCGCGGGATCCCGGTCTCGTCGATGACGTCCGGACGGAGCCCCGCGATCTCCTCTGCCACGAAGATGCCCTGCTGGAAACCGCGGTGCGCAAGCTGCAACCCGGCGACGATGTCGCCGACCGCATAGACGTTCGGAACCGTGGTGCGCAGTCGGTCGCTGGTCACCACGAATCCCCGATCGAGGACCACTCCGGTCTGCTCGTATCCCATCGAGTCGGTGTTCGGACCGCGCCCGACCGCGACCAGCACGACGTCGGCGTCGAGCACGTCCCCGGAGTCGAGAGTGACGGACACCGAATCGTCGTCCTGCGTCACGTCCGTCACCCGCACGCCTGTCTTCGCGGCGATCTTGCGACGACGGAAAGCACGCTCGAGGTACTTGGAGACCGTCTCGTCCTCGTTCGGCACCAGCCGGGGCATAGCCTCGACGATCGTGACCGACGCACCGAACGACGCCCACACACTGGCGAATTCGACGCCGATGACGCCGCCGCCGAGGATGATCGCCTTCTTCGGGACCGACGGCAGCACCAGCGCCTGGTCACTGGTGACGACCCTGCCGCCGATGGCGATGCCCGGCACCGTCTTCGGCGACGACCCCGTTGCCAGCACCACGGTGGCACCGGTGATCAGCTCGCCGTCGACCTCGACACCGTTGGGCCCGACCAACCGTCCGCGACCGTTGACGACGGTGATGCCGTGCGAGTCGACGAGGCCCTGTAGCCCCTTGTGCAGCCGGGTGACGATCGTGTTCTTGTAGCTCAGCACCTTCTCGAGGTCGACTCCGCCGAACGCGACCTCGACACCGAACTGTGACGCCGTGCGGGCACTGTCGGCGACTTCGGCGGCGTGCAGCAGTGCCTTGGTCGGGATGCACCCCTGATGCAGGCAGGTGCCGCCGAGTTCGTTCTCTTCGATCAGGATGACCGAGCGGCCGAGTTCGGCCGAGCGGATGGCGGCCGCGTAACCGCCGGAACCACCACCGAGGATGACGACGTCTGCAGATCTGGACATGGGCAACTCCTAGCTGGACAGGATGAGGGGTGTAGAGGTCAGTGGGTCGAGGTGGCGGCGACGGCCTCCGCGTGCAGGCGGCCGGCCCGGTACGACGATCGGACGAGCGGACCGGACAGCACACCGAGGAATCCGATCTCGCGGGCGGTCTGGTCGAGCATCGTGAACTCCTCGGGTTTCGCCCACCGCTCCACCGGATGGTGCCGGGCCGACCGCCGCAGATACTGGGTGATCGTGATCAACTGGCACCCGGCCGCGTGCAGATCCCGCAGAGCCTGGATCACCTCGTCCGTCGTCTCCCCCAGCCCGAGGATCAGATTCGACTTGGTGATCAGGCCGGCCTCCCTCGCCCGGGTGATCACGTCGAGGGACCGCTCGTAGGTGAACGCGGGCCGGATACGACGGAACACCCGGGGAACGGTCTCCACGTTGTGCGCCAGCACTTCCGGGCGGGTGTCGAACACCTCGCGGAGCTGTGCCGGGTCCGCGTTGAAGTCGGGAATGAGCAGTTCGACGCCGGTGCCCGGACACAGCGCGTGGATCTGCCGCACCGTCTCGGCGTACAGCCACGCGCCGCCGTCGGGTTGATCGTCGCGGGCGACGCCGGTGACGGTGGCGTAGCGAAGTCCCATCGTCCGGACCGATTCCGCGACACGTCTCGGCTCGCCGCGATCCAGTTCTGCCGGCTTGCCGGTGTCGATCTGACAGAAGTCGCACCGCCGGGTGCACTGGCTCCCGCCGATGAGGAACGTCGCCTCCCGGTCCTCCCAGCATTCGAAGATGTTGGGACATCCCGCTTCCTGACACACCGTGTGCAGATCCTCGCGGTCGACGAGCGCGGCGAGCTTCCGGTATTCGGGTCCGGTGCGCATCTGCACCTTCATCCACGGGGGTTTGCGTTCGACCGGGGTCTGAGCATTGCGGACTTCGAGACGGAGCAGGCGGCGGCCTGCGGGAGCGACGGTCTGCGGTTCGGGGAATGCAGTCATAGAGAAACTCCTACGGCCGGTCGAAACCGGTCGGTATGCGACCCCCCGGCAGCACGGCACGGAGGAAAGTGAGGGGAAGGCGAGCACGCGACGACAACCGTTGCAATTGTGGCTATCTGGGCTCTCGTCGCTCTGCGTGTGCGGTCACGTCCGAGCGAAGATCAGTCGAGGATGCCAAACGACGAGGCGTTTTGGCAAGATCGTCGCCGCCCGGCGACCGTGGAGGAGCCCGGGGAGACAAACCCGCCACGCGTGTGTACTGTTTGGCAAATCACAACTGAAGACGCCGTTGACGCGCAGCGGGAGAACCTCCGCTTTCGGAGGCGCCGTAGGAGCAAGTTCCTCCCCGGGAATCTCTCAGGCCCCAGTACCGCAGCGTAGAGGCAACTCTGGAGAACAGGATCGGCCGTAGGCCGGTACTTACCGAAGGTGAAGAGCACGCCGCAGTTGCGGTGGGCCCAAACTCTCAGGTTTCAGGACAGAGCGGGGAGGTGCCCCTAGTCGACGTCCGGTGCGGTCCGGACTCAACGAAACCGGAGTCACCTCGTGCCAGTCGAAACCCGTCACGCGCGCCACGCCGCGCCGCTCACCAGCGATTTTCCGTCACGTCACATCGGTCCCGACGCGTCCGCCACCGAGCGCATGCTCGGCGCCCTCGGGTACGACACGCTCGATCAGCTCATCGATGCCGCCGTACCCGACCAGATCCGCAGCTCGGAGTCCCTGGACCTGCCCGCGGCGCGGTCCGAGCAGCAGGTTCTCGCCGACCTTCGGACGCTGTCGGAGCGCAACGACACCCGCGTCCAGATGATCGGCCTCGGGTACTCCGACACCATCACCCCCGCGGTACTGCGCCGGAACATGCTCGAGTCGCCCGCCTGGTACACCGCGTACACCCCGTATCAGCCGGAGATCTCCCAGGGCCGGCTGGAGGCGCTGCTGACGTTCCAGACCGTCATCGAAGACCTGACGGCCCTCCCCCTCGCCGGCGCGTCCCTGCTGGACGAGGCCACCGCGGTGATGGAAGCGGTGCTGCTGATGCGCCGCGCGAACAAGGCGAAGTCGTCGACGCCCCGCGTCGTCGTCGACGCCGACTGCCTGCCGCAGACCCTCGCGGTGGTGTGCGGCCGGGCCAAGTCGGTGGGCATCGAGGTCGAGGTGACCGACCTGACCGGCGGACTTCCGGACGGTGACCTGTTCGGCGTCGTGTTCCAGGCACCCGGCGCGAGCGGGCAGGTGCGCGACCTGGCCCCGCTCATCGCCGCCGCCAAGGAGCGCGGGGCGCTCACCACGGTTGCCGCCGACCTGCTGTCGCTGACGCTCCTCACCCCGCCCGGTGAGCAGGGCGCAGACATCGCGGTCGGCTCCGCCCAGCGCTTCGGTGTGCCCCTGTTCTTCGGTGGTCCGCACGCCGGCTACATGGCGGTGCGCGACGGTCTCGAGCGGATGCTCCCCGGCCGGCTGGTCGGGGTGTCCGTCGACGTCGACGGCAACCCCGCGTACCGGCTGGCGCTGCAGACCCGCGAACAGCACATCCGCCGCGACAAGGCGACCAGCAACATCTGTACCGCACAGGCCCTGCTCGCCAACGTCGCCGCGATGTACGCCGCCTACCACGGCCCGGAAGGGCTGCGCGCCACCGCGACCCGGGTGCATTCTCACGCGACCGCCGTCGCGGCCGGTCTGCGCGCGGCCGGACATTCGGTGGTGCACGACAGCTTCTTCGACACCGTGCTGGTGCGCGTTCCGGCCGGGGCGCGCGACGTCGTCGATCGCGCCGACCGGGACGGCATCAACCTGCGACTGGTCGACGCGGACCACGTCGCGATCGCGTGCGACGAGTGCACCACCGACGAGATCGTGGACCGGGTCCTGTCCGCGTTCGGCGCGGGAGCCCAGGCCGGCACGGCGTCGGGGCTGCCGCAGTCGCTGTTGCGGACGTCGACCTACCTGCGGCACAACGTGTTCCACGAGCACCGGTCCGAGACGGCGATGCTCCGCTTCCTCCGCGCGCTGTCGGACAAGGATCTCGCTCTCGACCGCACCATGATCCCGCTCGGCTCCTGCACGATGAAGCTCAACTCCGCCGTGGAGATGGAACCGATCAGCTGGCCCGGTTTCGCGTCCATCCACCCGTATGCTCCGGTCGAGCAGACCAGCGGCTACCTGCAGCTGATCCGCGGGCTCGAGCGGTGGCTGAGCGAGATCACCGGATACGACCGGGTGTCGTTGCAGCCCAACGCCGGATCGCAGGGCGAGCTCGCCGGACTGCTCGCGATCAACGGCTACCACGAGAGCCGCGGCGACCTCGGCCGCGACATCTGCCTCATCCCGCAGTCCGCGCACGGCACCAACGCCGCCTCCGCGGTGCTCGCCGGCATGCGGGTGGTCGTGGTCGCGACGGCGTCGAACGGCAACATCGACCTGGACGACCTGCGCTCGAAGATCACCGCCCACGAGGGCACGATCGCCGCGATCATGCTCACCTACCCGTCCACGCACGGCGTGTACGAGAACGATGTGCGGACGGTGTGCGATCTCGTGCACGAGGCCGGCGGTCAGGTGTACGTCGACGGCGCGAACCTCAACGCCCTCGTCGGGCTGGCCCAGCCCGGCAAGTTCGGCGGCGACGTGTCGCACCTGAACCTGCACAAGACGTTCTGCATTCCGCACGGCGGCGGTGGCCCCGGCGTCGGCCCGGTCGCGGTGCGCAAGCACCTGGCCCCGTTCCTGCCCGGCAACCCGCTCGGCGGCGACCAGCTCGGCACCCCGGTGTCGGCGGCAAACTACGGGTCCGCCGGAATCCTGCCGATCACCTGGGCGTACATCGCGCTGATGGGCCCGGACGGGCTGACCGAGGCCACCAAGACCGCGGTGCTCGCCGCCAACTACGTCGCGAAGTCCCTCGACGCGCACTTCCCCGTCCTGTACACCGGGCCGTCCGGTCTGGTGGCGCACGAGTGCATCCTGGACCTGCGCCCGGTCACGAAGGCGACCGGCGTGACCGCCGAGGACGTCGCAAAGCGGTTGATCGACTATGGTTTTCACGCTCCCACCCTGTCGTTCCCGGTCAACGGCACCCTGATGGTCGAACCGACCGAATCCGAGGATCTGGCCGAACTCGACCGCTTCATCGAGGCGATGATCTCGATCCGCCGGGAAATCGATCTGGTCGGCGAGGGCGTGTGGCCGCTCGAGCGCAGCCCGCTGCGTCAGGCCCCGCACACCGCGGAGCAGGTCACCGCCGACACCTGGGACCTGCCCTACCCGCGCCACCTCGCCGCCTTCCCGGTCGCGTCGCTGCGCGGCAGCAAGTACTGGCCTCCGGTTCGCCGCATCGACGGCGTGCACGGCGACCGCAACCTCGTGTGCTCGTGCCCCGCGCCCGAGGCCTTCGAGAACACCACCGACATCGATTCTCCGGCCATCGCCGAGACCCCCGAGGAGGCCTTCGCATGACCCTCACCACCACCACGCCCGCGTCCCCGCTGTTGGGCGAGCACGATTCGCTCGGCGCCCACTTCACCGACTTCGCGGGCTGGCAGATGCCGCTGAAGTACGACAGCGAACTCGCCGAACACCATGCGGTCCGCAAGACCGCCGGACTGTTCGACCTCTCGCACATGGGTGAGATCGCCGTCGCCGGGCCCGAATCCGGTGCGCTGCTGGACTATGCACTCGCCGGCGAGCTGTCGAAGATCGGCGTCGGCCGCGCCAAGTACTCGCTGCTGTGCAACGCGGATGGCGGCGTGATCGACGACCTCGTCGTCTACCGCCTCGCAAACGAGCAGTTCCTGGTGGTCGCCAACGCCGCCAACGCCCCGGCCGTGTACCGCGAACTGGCGGCACGCGCCGAGGGATTCTCGGCGACGGTCGACGACCAGTCCGCGGAGACCGCGCTGATCGCGGTACAGGGACCGGCCGCGCAGGACATCGTGCAGTCCCTCGTCCCCGACCGGCAGGTGGCCGACGTCGCGGCGCTGAAGTACTACGCGGTCACCCGGGCGGTCGTCGCCGACATCGACGTCCTCCTGGCCCGCACCGGCTACACCGGCGAGGACGGATTCGAGCTGTACGTCCCGAACGAGCAGGCCGTGCAGTTGTGGCGCGCACTCCTCGACGCGACCACGGCCCGCGACGGCGTCCCCGCCGGTCTCGCCTGCCGCGACACCCTGCGGCTCGAGGCGGGCATGGCGCTCTACGGACACGAACTGACCCTCGGCACGAACCCGTACGAGGCCGGTCTCGGCAAGGTGGTCCGGCTGAACAAGGAGTTCATCGGCCGGGAGGCGCTGCAGGCGCTGTCCGAGCAGGCTCCTCAGCGGGTGCTCGTCGGCCTCGCGGGCACCGGTCGCCGCGCCGCCCGCGCCGACTACACCGTCCATGACGCGTCCGGCGACCGCGCGGTCGGCACGATCACGTCGGGCGCCCTGTCGCCGACGCTCGGGCATCCGATCGCACTGGCGTTCGTCGACGTCGCGCTCCGCGAACCCGGCACCGAACTGACCGTCGACATCCGTGGCAAGAAGGAACCGTTCGTGGTCACCCCGTCGCCGTTCTATCGCCGTTCCTGAACCGTCCCCACTCCCTTCGGCCCCGAAAAGGTGCACCCATGTCTTCAGCAGCTTTCCCCGACGACCGTAGCTACACCGACGACCACGAGTGGGTCCTGATCGCGCCGGGCGACGCCCTCCCCGACGAACCCGTCCGCGTCGGCATCACGTCCGTCGCCGTCAATTCGCTCGGCGAACTCGTCTTCGTCGATCTGCCCGAAGTCGGCGCCACCATCGTCGCCGGCGAAGCATGCGGCGAGGTCGAATCGACCAAGACCGTCTCCGAGCTGTACCCGCCGGTCAGCGGTCGCGTGACCCTGATCAACACCGCCGCCGTCGACGACCCGGGCCTGGTCACCTCCGACCCGTACGGGGAGGGCTGGCTGTTCGCCGTCCAGCCGTCCGACGCCGGCGAGCTCCTCACCGCCGCCGAGTACGCCGAGAAGAACGGAGCGAACGCATGAGCGTCCTCAACCGCGACCTCGCGGATTTCGACCCCGATGTGGCCGCACTGATCGGCAAGGAACTCGAGCGGCAGCGCACCGGCCTCGAGATGATCGCGTCGGAGAACCACGCACCGCTCGCGGTCATGCAGGCGCAGGGCTCCGTGCTGACCAACAAGTACGCCGAGGGGTACCCCGGACGCCGCTACTACGGCGGGTGCGAGCACGTCGACTCGATCGAGCAGCTCGCCATCGACCGCGTCAAGGCCCTCTTCGCCGCCGAATATGCCAACGTGCAGCCGCATTCCGGCGCCACCGCGAACGCGTCGGTGATGCACGCGCTGATCAAACCCGGTGACACGATCCTCGGACTCTCCCTCGCCGACGGCGGCCACCTCACCCACGGCATGCGCCTGAACTTCTCCGGCAAGCTCTACAACGTGGCGGCGTACGGGGTGTCCGAGAAGGACTACCTGATCGACATGGACGAGGTCCCGAAGGCGGCGCGCGAACACCGTCCGCAGCTGATCATCGCCGGCTGGTCGGCCTACCCGCGCCAGCTGGACTTCGCCCGGTTCCGGGAGATCGCGGACGAGGTCGGCGCCTACCTGATGGTCGACATGGCCCACTTCGCCGGTCTCGTGGCCACCGGATTCCACCCGTCCCCGGTGCCGCACGCGCACGTCGTGACGTCGACGACGCACAAGACGCTCGGCGGCCCCCGCGGCGGGATCATCCTGACCAACGATGCGGCCATCGCGAAGAAGATCAACTCCGCCGTCTTCCCCGGCCAGCAGGGCGGACCGCTCGAGCACGTGATCGCCGGTAAGGCAACGGCATTCAAGATGGCCGCCGAACCCGCGTTCGCGGAGCGTCAGGAACGCTGCCTCGACGGGGCCAAGGTACTCGCCGAGCGCCTCAGCCGTCCCGACGTCAAGGAAGCCGGAATCAGTGTCCTCACCGGCGGCACGGACGTTCACCTCGTCCTCGTCGATCTGCGGGATGCCGACATCGACGGGCAGCAGGCCGAGGATCGGCTCGACGCGATCGGAATCACCGTCAACCGCAACGCCGTTCCGTTCGATCCGCGGCCGCCGATGGTGACGTCCGGACTGCGGATCGGCACACCGGCACTGGCCGCACGCGGCTTCGGCCGGGACGACTTCGTGACGGTCGCCGACCTGATCGCCCAGGCCTTGGTCGCCCCCGCCGACGCGGACACGACCGCACTGGCCGCCCAGGTTCGCGTCCTCGCGGACAAATACCCCCTCTACCCGGGGCTGTAATGAGCAGGATTCCCGGCGCGATCCGTCCCTCCGCTCCTCACTGCGTTCCTCGCTGCGCTGCGGTACTCGCTGCGATGCTCGGGAAGGATCTCACCTCGTGACCATCAGTGTGTTCGACCTGTTCTCGGTCGGCATCGGCCCGTCCAGTTCGCACACGGTCGGGCCGATGCGGGCGGCGGGCACGTTCGTCGACGAGCTCGGCACACTCGCACTGCTCGGTGACGTCGCCGGTGTTCGCGTCGATCTGTACGGATCGCTCGCGGCCACCGGTGCGGGCCACGGCACCATGTCCGCGATTCTCCTCGGTCTCGAGGGGTACCGACCGGAGACCATCGCCACGGAGGAGATGGAGACGCGGCTGGAGGCGGTGCGGGCGAGTAGGCGCATCCGTCTCGGCGGCGTGGTGGACATCGCGCTCGCGGAAGACGAGATGGTACTGCATCCGCTGACCGTCCTCGACTTCCACCCGAACGCCATGACCCTCACCGCAATCGGTGCGGGCGGCCGCGAACTTCGTGCGCAGACGTACTATTCGATCGGCGGCGGGTTCGTCGTCACCGACGACGAACCGGAGGTGTCCGTCGGCGCTGTCGCGAACACCTTGTCGTTCGGGTCGGCGCGCGAATTGCTGGATCTCACCGAGCACTACGGTCTCACGATCAGCGAGGTCATGCTCGAACACGAACGGGCTCTCCGACCCGAGTCGGAGATCCGGGCGCGGCTTCTGCACATTCGCGACGTGATGGTCGAGTGCCAGCGACGCGGCATCAGCCGGGACGGGTACCTGCCCGGCAGTCTGCGGGTGCGGCGCCGCGCCCGCGGCTGGTACGAGCGGCTGAATGTGGAAGACCCCGAACGTGATCCCGCGTTCGCGGAGGACTGGGTGAACCTGGTGGCCCTCGCCGTCAACGAGGAGAACGCCTCCGGCGGCAGGATCGTCACCGCCCCCACCAACGGCGCCGCCGGCATCATCCCGGCGGTGTTGCACTACGCGGTGCACTACACCCCCGCCGGAAGGTCCGATCCGGACGACACGGCGGTGCGCTTCCTGCTTGCGGCCGGTGCCGTCGGATCCCTGTACAAGGAGCGGGCGTCGATCTCCGGGGCCGAGGTGGGCTGCCAGGGTGAGGTGGGGTCCGCCGCGTCGATGGCCGCCGCCGGTCTCGCCGAGATCCTCGGCGGAAGCCCGGAACAGGTGGAGAACTCGGCGGAGATCGCGATGGAACACAGTCTGGGTCTGACGTGTGATCCCATCGGGGGTCTGGTGCAGATCCCGTGCATCGAGCGCAACGCCATCTCGGCGGGCAAGGCGATCAACGCCGCCCGGATGGCCCTGCGCGGCGACGGAACCCACCGGGTGAGCCTGGATCAGGTGATCGAGACGATGCGGGCCACCGGCGCCGACATGAGTTCGAAGTACAAGGAGACCTCCACCGGGGGTCTCGCCGTGAACGTGTCGGTGAATCTCGTCGAATGCTGACGCACATCTATTGAGGCAGAACGCTATTCACGGTATGGTATGAGGCAGATCACATAACGGAAGAAGCCACTGAGCCGCGGCGGGAGAGTTCCGCCCTCCACCATCTGGATCAGCGGGCGCCGAAGGAGCAAATCCTCCCCGGGAAACTCTCAGGCACCTGTACCGCCGCGGCACGGCACCTCTGGAAAGCGGTCGACTGCAATTCCGGGTCGACTCACCGATGGGGCAAGCGGGTCGTCACTCGCGGAAACTCTCAGGTCGATGACAGAGCGGGGAGGCAGCCCACCCACCGTGGCGTGCCTTGCGCGTCAACGACCACACGGAGTTCCTTTGTCCGAACGAACGAATCCGACCCGTGCCTCCGTCGCCTCACCTCCCGACCCGAGCCCGTCTCCACAGGACAGCGATTCGGGAGGCGCGCATCTCTCGCGCCAGCTGTCCAATCGCCACATCCAGCTGATCGCCATCGGCGGCGCCATCGGCACCGGTCTCTTCATGGGCTCGGGTAAGACGATTTCACTCGCCGGCCCGTCCGTCATCTTCGTCTACATGATCATCGGCTTCATGCTGTTCTTCGTGATGCGGGCGATGGGCGAGATTCTGCTCTCGAATCTGAGCTACAAGTCCTTCTCCGATTTCGCCGGGGACCTGCTCGGGCCGTGGGCGGGATTCTTCACTGGATGGACGTACTGGTTCTGCTGGATCGTCACCGGCATCGCCGACATCATCGCCATCGCCGGCTATGTCACGTACTGGTGGCACGATCTCCCGCTGTGGATCCCCGCTCTCGGCGCGGTCGTACTGTTGATCGCGCTGAACCTGCCCACGGTCAAGGCTTTCGGTGAAACCGAGTTCTGGTTCGCCCTGATCAAGATCCTCGCTATCGGCGGCCTGATCGTCGTCGGACTCGTGATGATCTTCACCCACTTCACGTCACCCGACGGTGCCGTCGCCGGTTTCTCGAACCTGTGGAACGACGGCGGTCTCTTCCCCACCGGCCCGATGGGTTTCGTTGCCGGGTTCCAGATCGCGACGTTCGCCTTCGTCGGTATCGAACTCGTCGGCACGACAGCGGCGGAGGCCAAGGATCCGGAGAAGAATCTTCCCCGCGCGATCAACTCCATCCCCGTGCGCGTCATGTTGTTCTACGTGGTGGCACTCGTCGTCATCATCTCCGTCACGCCGTGGCGTGACATCCTCCCGGACAAGAGTCCGTTCGTCACCATGTTCACCCTGGCGGGTCTGGGCATCGCCGCCTCCGTCATCAACTTCGTGGTGCTGACGTCCGCCGCATCGTCCGCGAATTCCGGCATCTACTCCACCTCGCGGATGGTCTACGGCCTGGCGCAGGAGGGTGACGCCCCGACGCGGTTCGGCACACTGACCCGGCGCCACGTCCCGGCGAATGCCCTGATGCTGTCGGGTGTCTTCCTTCTGGCCGGCGTCGCGATGGTCGCGGCCGGAAACTCGATCATCGCCGCGTTCACCCTGGTGACGACGATCTCCGCGCTGCTCTTCATGTTCGTCTGGTCGATCATTCTGATCAGCTACGTGGTGTACCGCAAGCGTCGCCCGCATCTGCACGCGGCATCGACGTTCCGGATGCCCGGCGGCGTCGTGATGTGTTACGTCGTGCTCGCCTTCTTCGGCTTCCTGATCTGGGCGCTCACCCAGAAGGACGACACCCTGCATGCGTTGCTGGTGACTCCGGTGTGGTTCGCGATCCTCGGCGTGGCATGGTCGATCCTCCGGCGCCGCCCCGGGCACCAGGCCCGCGAAGCGGCGTTCCGCGCGGAGATCGCCGCGACGCACCACGAGTAGGCACACGGTGCCGGGATCCGATCGGGATCCCGGCACCGTGATCATGCAGGTGCGGGTTGCAACAGACCGATCCGGTCGAATCGCTCCGCACGTTCGGAGAGTCGCTGGGCGGTGTCCGTCGCGTCGAGCAGCGACAACTCGCGGTGGAGCACCGCGCCGACGCGCGTACAGAATGCCGCGGATTCCTCTGCCGCGTCGGGATATTCGGGAATCACCTCGTCCACGATGCCGCTCGTGAGGAGATCGGACGACCGGATCCCCTGCCGGGCAGCCATCTCCGGCGCGTGCGCGATGTCGTGGTGCAGAATCGCGCTCGCCCCTTCGGGCGGCAGGGGTGAGAGCCAGCCGTGCCGGGCCGCGAGTACCCGGTCGGCCGGGATCAACGCGAGTGCGCCGCCGCCGGTGCCCTGCCCGAGCAGCAGGGAGATCGTGGGAACGTTGAGGGAGACCATGTCGGCGATGCAGCGTGCGATCTCGCCGGCGAGCCCGCCTTCCTCGGCCTCCTTCGACAACGCCGCTCCCGCGGTGTCGATGACCGTCACCAGTGGCAGGTTCAATTCCGCCGCCAGCCGCATTCCCCGGCGTGCTTCCCGCAGGGCGGCCGGGCCGAGCGGCGACCGCGTGGTCTGCCCGCGACGGTCCTGACCGAGCAGGACGCAGGGCATGTCACCGAACCGGACGAGGGCGAGGATCAGACCCGGGTCGTTCTCCCCCTGCCCGGTTCCGTTGAGCGGAAGAACATCCGAGGCGGAGTGGAACATGACGTCGCGCACTCCGGGCCGGTCCTCGCGGCGCGAGGCGACCACCGACTCCCACGCGGGGACGTCCGGCAAGGTCTCGCGCACGGGCACATCGGCGAGCGACGGCCGGCCACCGCGACCGGAGGTGATGATGCGCAGCGCCCGGTCGACGATCTCGGCGAGCTGGTCCGGCGGCCGCACCGCGTCGATGAGTCCGTGCGCATGCAGGTTCTCGGCGGTCTGGACATCGGCCGGGAACGGCGAGTCGTACAGCGCCTCGAACACCCGCGGTCCGAGGAATCCGACGAGCGCTCCGGGCTCCGCGATCGTGACGTGGCCCAGCGACCCCCAGGACGCGAATACGCCGCCGGTCGTGGGATTCCGGAGATAAACGAGGTAGGGCAGGTGCGCTTCCTTGTGCCGGATCACCGCCGCCGTGATCTTGACCATCTGCAGGAACGCGGTGGTCCCTTCCTGCATCCTCGTCCCGCCCGACGTGGGGAGGGCGAGGAGTGGGAGGCCCTCACGGGTGGCGCGGCGTATCGCGGCGACCAGACGCTCGCCCGCGGCCACCCCGATGGAACCGCCGAGAAAGCCGAACTCACAGATCAGGATTGCGGTGCGACGGCCGCGGATGGTGGCCGTCCCGGTCAGAACCGCCTCGTCCAGGCCGGTCTTCTGCTGTGCGCGCAGCAGTTCGTCGGCGTACTCGGAATCCGCCGCGACGGGGATGGGGGCGGTGTCCCACGACTCCCAGGTTCCGGTGTCGGCGACGAGGTCGAGCAGTTCGGGTGCAGTCAGGCGTGCCATCAGCTGCATTCCTTCAGCCACGACATCACGGTGTCGGTGTCCGCGCCGAGGACGGGCGGAGCGGTGTGCCGAGTCTCGGTGACCTCGGTGCCGTCCGAGTCGAAGAACCGCAGCGGCGGGCCGGGCAGGGTGATGGTGCCGAGCGTGCGGTGGTCGACGTCGACGAGCAATCCCTGCGACTTGGTCTGCTCCCATTCGTAGACCTCGGAGATCGTCCGGACCCGCCCGGCAGGAACCCCGATGCGGTCGAGTTCGATGAGAAGTTCGTCGCTGGTGTATGCGCCGAACGCGTCCTCGACCAGTTCCAGGACCTGCTTGTGGTTTTCGACGCGTTCGGGGTTGGTGGCCATGCCGGGGGCGTCGGGGTCGAGATGGAAGCCGGCGCAAAACCGCTTCCACAGCCCCTCGCTGCCGACCGAGATCTGCACGGCGCCGTCGGCGGTGCGGAAGAGGCCGTACGGGGAGATGGACGGATGGTGGTTGCCCTGCGCCTCGCCGACCTCGCCGGCGACGGTCCACTTCGTCCCTTGGAAGGCGTGCACGCCGACGACGCTGGCCAGCAACGACGTGCGCACCACGCGGCCCCGTCCGGTGCGTTCGCGTTCCTGCAGGGCGGCGACGACGCCGAACGCCCCGTACATGCCGGCCAGCAGATCCGCGATGGGGACGCCGACGCGCTGGACGTCGTCGGGATTCGGTCCGGTCAGCGACATCAGCCCGGCCTCGCCCTGGGCGATCTGGTCGTAGCCGGCGCGTCCGCCTTCGGGTCCGTCGTGACCGAAACCGCTGATGGACAGGATCACCAGGCGGGGGTTCAGTTCCGCGAGGCGCTCGGTGGTGAATCCCAGGCGGTCGAGGACACCGGTGCGAAAGTTCTCCATGAGGACGTCCGCGCGCCGGACCAGGGACTCGAGGGTGCCACGTCCGTCGTCGGCCTTGAGGTCGAGGGTGATCGACTTCTTGTTCCGGTTCGCGGACAGGAAGTACGTCGATTCCCGCTCGCCGTCGGCCGGGTCCACGAAGGGGGGTCCCCAGCCGCGGGTGTCGTCGCCGCCGTGCGGGGTCTCCACCTTGATGACCTCCGCGCCGAGGTCGCCGAGCATCATCGCCGCGTGCGGGCCCGCGAGTGCGCGGGTCAGATCGACGACGACCACGCCTTGCAGCGGACCGGTTCGCTCCATCGTTTTCGTGGACATGTGCAACCACCGTTACTTCCTGGCGAGAGCCGCGATATCTGGATTGTTGGTTCAGTGACCTAGTGGACTAGCCAATTAAATGAAACATCTGTCCCGGCCGATGTCAAGAGCCGAAGAATGTGCCGGACTCCTACCCGGCGACGGTCAGAGCCAGCCGGGCACCACGAGGATCGCCCAGGCCGCGAGCGGCCCGATGGCGACGACGAGCGCGCTGTATTTCAGGATCTGCTTGTAGAACCGGTCGCGGTCGACGTTCTGGGCATTGGCGAGCACCAGGGCGCCGTTGGTCGAGAACGGGCTGACGTCGACGATGGTCGAGGAGATGGCGAGCGCGACGATGACTCCCACCGCGCCGACCTCACCCGCGAGCAGGAACGGAACCGCGAGCGGAATGGTCGCCCCCAGAATCGCGGTGGACGAGGCGAAGGCGGAGACGATGGCCCCGATGTAGCAGAGGAGGAGGGCAACGAGGAGCGGCAGGCCGAGGCTCGCCACCGCATTGCCGACGTACTCGACGGTTCCCGCCTCCTGCAGCACTCCCACGAAGGTGAGGACGCCGCCGATGAGCAGAACCGTCGACCAGCTGATCTGAGCGATGGCGCCTTTCTGAGCCTTCGGCGAGGCGAGCGCCAGGACGACGGCCACCGTCATCGAGATGAAGCCCACGTCCAGGTCGAGGATCAGCGAGAACACGGCGAGCGCGGCGAGGCCGACGAGGGTGAGGGCCTGATCGAACGTGACACGGGGACGAGCCGGCGAGTCCGCGACCGTCGGCATGGGGCGCACCTTGGTCGCGGTGGCTCCGCCCGAGCCCGAGCCGCCGCCGGTCGCGGGAACTCCGCCGCCCGACCCGCCGCCGACGGTTTCTGCCGAATCCTCGGGGCCGTCGTCGTGCACGCTGCGCCCGATCAGGTTCCGACCGCCGAGGAAGACGAAGAGAAGTACACCGATCGCGGCGTTGAACAGGAGACTGCCGAGGAACAGGGTGAGCGGACTGCTGGTCAATCCCGCCTTGGACGCGATGTCGTTGACCGTGACGCCGTAGATGCTGATCGGCGAGAAGCCGCCGGCCTGTGCTCCGTGCACGACCATCATGCCCATCAGGAGAGCGTTGATCTTGTAGCGGGCGGCGAAGCCGAGCGCGATCGGGGCGACGATCGCCACCGCGGCGGGACCGAGGGCACCGATCGCGGTGAGCACCGCGGTGATCCCGAACATCACCCAGGGGATCAGGGCCACACGACCGCGGACCAGCCGGACCGCCCCGCGGACCATCAGGTCGACGGTCCCGTTGTTCTGGGCGATCGCGAAGAGGTAGGTGATGCCGACCAGCGTCAGGAACAGGCTGGCGGGGAAGCCGGCGATGATGTCGTCACTGCTCATGTGCAGCGACAGGGTTCCGACGAAGAAGGCGGCAACGAAGCCGAGGGCGCCCATGTTCACGGGCAGCAGGGTCGCCGCCAGAAACATGACAGCGAGCGCAAGGATGGGAATCAACTCGGTCGACACGAGAGTCTCCGGTTCTGTGGCAGTGACATGGTCTCGGCCACCGCCGGTGAGCAAATTGACTCAGTGGCAGATTGGCCTAGCCACTTCATCGAAGCAGTGTTGTGGATCACTGTCAACAGGAACTGTGCGTGCGGTTACATGACTTCGCGAGATACCGTGGAGTAGTTTCAGTGGAATGGAGAGTGGGTGGCCCAGTGGCTGAGCAACTGCGTCCGGTGGCGCGTCCGCGGCTGTACGAGGTGATCGTCGAACAGCTCTGTGCGCACATCGCCGACCACGAGATGACGCCGGGTGACCGCCTCCCCGCCGAACGCGAACTCGCAGCTCAACTGGGTGTGAGCCGCGCGTCCCTGAGTCAGGCTCTCGTCGCCCTCGAGGTGCAGGGCGTGGTGTCGGTGCGGCACGGAGACGGCGCGGTGCTCGTCCGCCGTCCCATCGAGGAGCGCGCCGTCAAGGCGCTGCGAGAACACGCCGACCGCCTTCCCGAGGTGATCGAGGCCCGCGAGGCGCTGGAGGTCAAACTCGCCGGACTCGCCGCCGAACGCCGGTCCGATGCGGAGATGGCCGCGATCGATTCCGCACTCGCGACGATGGAATCGGAGATCGCCGCGGGCGATCGCGGCGTCGTCGGCGACGAGCAGTTCCACGAGGCCATCACCGTCGCGGCGCACTCGTCACTGCTGGCCAAGCTGATGCGCGAGATTTCCGGGCTGATCCGGGAGACCCGGATCGAATCGCTGTCCCAGGCCGAACGCCCGCGGGCGTCCCTCGAAGGGCACCGGCGCATTGCGACGGCGATTCGAGATCAGGACTCCGCGGGCGCTTCCCGGGCGATGGCCGATCACATCCGGATGGTGTCCGACGTCGCGCTGCTGCGCGAGGGCGGGTAACCGCATCTATCCGCCGACCACCGACTGCGGCCGGTGGGCGCCGAGGATCGTGTCGGTGTCGGCCCCGAGTACCGGCGGGGCGGACGTCAGGTGCGGACGTTCGCCGGCGAAACTGACCGGGAACGCGATCTGCCGCAGGCTGCCCAGCGTCGGGTGGTCGACCGTGCCGATCATCCCGAGCGCCGCGGTGTGCGGATCTGCGTAGATCTCGTCGAGGTGCCGGATCGGCGACACGGGAACGGCGTGCGCGGTGAGCGTGTCGCACCACTGCTCGACGGTGCCCGTCGCGAAGGCCTCGGACAGTTCTCGCTCGAGATCGCCGCGATGCGCCACCCGGTCGCGGTTGCGTCCGAAGCGCGGATCCGACGTCAGATCCTCCCGGCCGATCGCCGAGCACAGGCTCGCCCATTGCTTGTCGTTGCCCACCGCGACGACGAAGTACCCGTCGCTCGCGGGAAAGGCTTGATACGGAGCGAGGTTCGGATGTCCGGACCCGAGCGGGCCGGGACGCTCGCCGGTGGCGAAGTAATTCGTCGCCCAGTTCACGTGCAGGGCGAGTTGGCACTCGAACAGCGACGTCGTCACGTACTGCCCGCGGCCGGTCCGCGACCGTTCCACGAGAGCCGCGAGCACGCCGACCAGTCCGAACAGTGCCGCCCCCAGATCGCCCATCGCGAATCCGGCCTTCATCGGCGCCCCACCCGGCTCACCGGTCAGGGACATGAGGCCGCCCGCGGCCTGCGCGATCATGTCGTAGCCGGGCTCGTCGCGCAGCGGACCCTCCTCCCCGAACGCGGAGATGTGCAGCACGACCAGGTGTGGGTACCGCTCGGACAGCGTCCGGTAGTCGAAGATGCGCTGCAACCCGCTGCCGGGCTTGAAGTTCTCTACGACGACGTCGGTCTCCTCCAGGATCCGATGGATCGCGTCCTGTCCCTCCTCCGACTTGAGGTCGACGGTGACCGACTTCTTGCCCCGGTTGATCGCGAGGTAATAGGTGGCGTCGGCGCCGACGAACGGCGGCCCCCACGACCGGGTCGGGTCGCCGCCGTCGGGATGTTCGACCTTGGTGACGTCGGCGCCGAGGTCGGCGAGCGACATAGTTGCGTACGGTCCGGCGAGGATCTTGGAGAGGTCCAGCACCCGGACACCCGCAAGGGGCGCCGGTCCGGCGTGGGTCGTGCTCACAGCAGAACTCCTGTCGCCGAAACGGTTCGGGGTGCGGTGTCGTGCGCGGCGCGGGCCTCGACGTCGGTGCCGTCGACGATGGCGGCCAGTTCGTGCAGGGCCGCGGCCGGGACGTGTCCGGTGTCGCCGGCGAGGTAGGCGTTCGCGACGAGCAGCGACCGGTACCCGCGGTCCGAGGTGATCGCGAAGTCGGCGAGGTCGTAGAGCAGGGTCGCCATCACCGCGCGGGCCAACTCGTTCGCGTAGCGCGCGCATCCGGCCTGCGCGAGGTCGTCGCCTCCCGCGACCAGCAGGTCGCCTTCCTCGATCAGGTCGTCCCAGCGGCGGCGGAGCACGTCGGTACCGGCGGCGCAGTCGGGTCCGAGCCCGGCGAGGATGCCGCGCATCGCGTCCGCAAGCTGACGGTGCGCACCGAACTTCCGCATGCACCGCAGCACGTCCAGGGCGATGACGTTGCTCGAGCCCTCCCAGATCGAGCCCAGGTGGGCGTCGCGGACCAGGCGGGCGTTCGTCCATTCCTCGATGTAGCCGTTACCGCCGCGGACCTCCATGGCCTCGCCGGTGACGACGCGGGCCCGTTTGCACACGTAGTGCTTCGCGAGCGGGGTGAGAACCCGGATCAACCCCCGAGCGGAGTCGTCACCGGCGTCGGCGGCCTGCAGGCACTGCGCGCTGTACGCCACGAGCGTGAGCGCCGCCTCTGCGTCGAGTGCGAGCGGCAGCAGGGTGGCGCGCATCAGCGGTTGGTCGAACAGCTTCTTGCCGAACACCACCCGCTGCCGGGTGTGGTCGACGGCGTCCCGCACGGCCCGTCGCATGAGTGCGCTCGACCGCATCGCGTTGGACAGCCGGGAGGTGTTCACCATCTCGGCCATCTGCCGGAACCCGCGGTCGAGTTCGCCCACCTGCAGGGCGTACGCGCCGGTCAGCGACACCTCACCGCTGGGCATCGACCGGGTGCCGAGCTTGTCCTTCAACCGGTCGATCGTGTAACTGTTGCGCTCACCGCTCGCCAGAACCTTGGGCACCATGAACATGCCGACGCCCCGCGTCGAGTGGTCGTCGCCGCCGGGGAACCGGGCCAGGGTGATGATGACGTCGGCGTCGGGATTGGACGCGAACCATTTCTTCCCGGTCAGCCGCCACCCGTCGCCGTCCCGCTCCGCGACCGTCTCCGTTCGGGCGATGTCCGTGCCGGCCTGCGGTTCGGTCATGAACATCGCGCCCGTCATCGCCTGGCCCGGGTCGGTGGACGTCAATCCGTCTATCCAGGAACCGAACTCGCCGGGGTCGCCGAACATGCGCAGGATGCGGGCGGCGGCGTCCGTCATCGACACCGGGCACGCCAGCCCGAATTCGGCCTGCACGAAGACGTAGGACGCGAGGTACTTCACCAGGTGCGGCGGCACGGCCTCCCAGCCGTGCAGGCCCCCGCGGTGCGACAGCGCCGACAATCCGTATTCGCTGTAGGCGGCGCGGCACAGTTCCTGGTAGGCCGGGTGATACGCGATCCGGTCGATGCGTTCACCGTCGCGGTCGAACTGCTGCAGCACGGGCGGGTTCTTGTCGGCGGTGGCGGCGAGGGCGTCGAGTCGTCCGGCGGCGTCGGCGCCCAGCCGGTCGAGCAGGGCGTTCAGCCTGTTCCGGTCCGCGGCGTCGGTCCAGCGGTCGACGACGATGCGCAGGGCGGGGTCGGTGTGCGCGAAATTCATGAGTGGGCAGCATCTTTCCGGATCGAGGAGCGGGTGGGAGGGGTCGCGGCCTCCCGGTTGCGACGGGCGTCTCCCCTGCGGAGCAGCAGGGTCATGCAGACGAGCGAGAGCACGACGTAACCGAGCCCGAGGGCGACCACCGGCCAGATCGAGTCGGTGTGGGTGAGCAGGAACTGGCAGAGCATCGGGGCGGTTCCGGCGAAGATCGCCGTCGACAGCTGATACGACAGCGAGATCCCGGTGTATCGCACGGTGGTCGGGAAGACCTGGGCGAGGATGCCGGCGAGCGCCGCGTAGTACATCGCGTGCGGCGCGGTGGCCAGCACCATGCCGAGCATGGCCAGTGGCACCGACCCGGTCTGGACGAGGAGGAACATCAACGGCAACAGCACGATCTCGGGCAGCAGCATCCACCGGACCGCCCGCGACGGGTCGATCCGCGTGGCCAGCACCGCACCGAACGGCTGCACGAGAACCTGCGCGACGAGCGCGACCGTGATCACCAGCAGGAAATCGCTGCGGTCGAATCCGAGATCGGCGGTGGCCCAGGCGAGCGCGAACGTGGTCTTGACGTATGTGATGGCGACACCCGCGACCACCGCGCCCACACCGAGGACGAGTTCGACGGGGTGCGAGCGCAGCACCTCGACGAGCGGCATCCGGGTGCGTTCCTGCGCGACGACGGCCTTCTTCATCTCCGGGGTCTCCGAGATGCGCAGCCGGATGTACAGCGCGACGACGACGAGCGCCGCGGACGCGAGGAACGGCAGACGCCAGCCCCAGCTCTCGAACACACTGTCCGACAACAGCGTCAGCGCGAGAAACGCCAGGGTCGCGAGCAGGTTGCCGACGGGCGATCCCTGTTGCGCGAACGCGCCGTACAGCACCTTCTTGTTCGGGGGCGCGAACTCGGTGGCGATGAGCACGGCGCCACCCCATTCGCCGCCCATCGCGATGCCCTGGACCACGCGGAGCGCGACCAGGAGGATGGGCGCCCAGATCCCGATCTGCGAGTAGGTGGGGAGACAGCCGACACCGACCGTCCCGATCCCCATCAGGGCCAGCGTGATGATCACGGCGTTCTTGCGTCCGAACTTGTCACCGAAATGCCCGAACACGATTCCGCCGAGCGGCCGTGCCACGAACCCGATCGCGAACGTCGCGAAGGCGGCGAGGGTGCCCACCGCGGGCGAGGCGTCGGGGAAGAACAACCGGCCCAGCACGAGCGCGGACGCGGTGCCGTAGATGTAGAAGTCGAACCATTCGATGGTTGTCCCGACGAACGCGGTGACTCCCGCTCGGCGGGCCTGCCGGGTGCTGTATTCGGGTGGTGCCGCGTCGCGGCCGGGACTCGGATTCACGGTTCTCCCTGACTGTCGTGCTCGTCCCACCGGGGTAGCGGTGGTGTGCATCACTATGGTCGGGATTCCGTGTAGAGTCCAAGACTTAATTCAGCTTGTTTAGGTGCTCAAACCACATAATTGCGAGGAGTGGTCGTGGAACTCCGTCACCTGCACGCCTTTCTCGCGGTCGCGGAAGAATTGCACTTCGGGCGGGCCGCCGAGCGCCTCCACGTCGCGCAGTCGCCGCTCAGCCAGACCGTGCGGGCGCTCGAGCGCGAACTCGGCACCGACCTGTTCGTCCGCACCACCCGCTCGGTGCGGCTCACGGCCGCGGGTGAGGCGCTGGTGGCCCCGGCACGGGTGATCGAGGCACAGATCGGGATCGTGCGGGGCATCGCGCGGGCGGCGTCCGCCGGTGAGACCGGGCGCGTCACCGTCGGCTTCGGCGGTGCCGGCGGCTACACGGTGCTCTCCGTCCTCGCCCGATCCCTCGCCGACACCTATCCCGGCATCGAACTGGAACTCCGCCCGCAGATGTACTCCGGTGAGGTGCTCGACGCCCTCGCGCGCGGAACCCTGGACATGGGCATCGTGGGGCTGCCGGTCCCGCGGGGTTTCGCCACCCACACCGTCCGCGAGGAGGCACTGATGGTGGCCGTCCCGGCCGGGCACCGTCTCGTGGATGCCGGTGCGGTCGTGCCGCAGGAACTGGCGAGCGAGCGGTTCGTCATCTATCCCGCGGAACACGGCTCCGTGGTCCGCGACGCCACGCTCGCGCTCTGCGCGACAGCGGGTTTCGCGCCCGTCGTCGCACACGAGGCACCCGACCCCTACAGCCTTCTCGCAATGGTCGGCGCGGGCGTCGGGGTGGCCGTGGTGGTCGATTCGACGGCACACCTCACGATGGACGGTGTCGAATACCTGCCCATCGCCGGCGACGTTCCGACCCTCCCCATCGCGATGGCGTGGGAGGAGTCGAATCCGTCGCCGGCGGTGCAGACCGTCACCCGCGTACTGCGCACCGTGGTCGGTCACCCGTAGCCGGGTCGAGCTTTCGCGATCGAATGTCATGCCGATCCGAGTGGACGAATGTCCCATCGGGTCACGCCCGACCACCCGGTGCCGCGGAGTGGGACGCGTCCGTCGTCACGCCCGACTCGGCGGGGACGGGTGCCGAGGTGTCGTTCGACCGTCGCCGCGCGCGGTACGCGATCAGCGTGACCGCCAGTGCGCCCAGGCTGAGCACGATCTGCGACCGTGTCGAGTCGACGAAGAACATCGACACCAGCACCGCGACGATGCCGGCGACCGCGACGTAGGAGAGGTACGGGAAGAGCCACATCTTGAACCGGAGTTTCCCGGCCTGCTCGCGTCCCATCGTCGTGCGCATGCGGATCTGGGTGAGCGCGATCATCAGGTAGACCATCAAGATGGTGGCGCCGGAGGCATTGACGAGGAACGCGAAGGCCGTCTCGGGAGAGAAGTAGTCCAGCGCGACGCAGGCGAATCCCACCAGAAGGGCGACCAGAATCGAATTGCGGGGAACACCGCGCCGGTCGAGGCGGGCGATCCCGCGCGGTGCGTCTCCCTCCTGGGCCAGCACGAACAGCATGCGCGAGGACGTGTACAGACCGGAGTTGAGGCAGGACAGCACGGCCACGAGCACGACGGCATTCATGATGTCGGGACCACCCGGGATCCCCATGACGTCGAGGGCCGCCACGAACGGGGACTGGCCGACCTCGATCTCCGTCCACGGGACGATCGCGGCGAGCAGCAGGACGGAACCGATGTAGAAGACACCCACACGCCAGATCACCGAGTTCGCCGCCTTGGCGACGGCCTTCTCCGGTTCTGCCGATTCCGCCGCGGCGATCGTGGCGATCTCCGGACCCACCATCGAGAACACGGCCACCACCACACCGGACAGGACGATCGTCCACCCGTTCGGCGCAAAACCGCCGAACGCGGTCAGATTCGTGACGTCGGCCCGGTGGCCGGGCCAGAGGCCGAACACGAACGCGCCGCCGAGAGCCAGGAAGGCGACGATCGCCGCGACTTTGATTCCTGCGAACCAGTATTCGAACTCACCGAAGTTGGCCACCGACCGCAGATTAACCGCGACCATCAGCAGCATCAGGGCCAGCGTCATCACCCAGGAGGGCAGGTCGATCCAGCGTTGCATGAGCTTGCCGCCGACGACCGCCTCCGCACCGGCGCAGACGACCCACAAGAACCAGTAGAGCCATCCGGTGACGAAGCCGGCGCCACCGCCGAAGGCTGTGCGCGCGTATCCGGCGAACGAACCGGTCGACGGATTTGCCACGGCCATCTCGCCCAGCATGCGGACGACGAGTACGACGAGGAATCCGGTGATTCCGTATGACAGGAAGGCTGCCGGACCCGATGCGTGGAGAAGGGCGCTCGAGCCGACGAACAGTCCGGCTCCGATCACTCCCCCAATGGCGATCATCGACAGGTGCCGTTGCTTCAGTGTCTTCTGCAACGCTTTCGGCTGGTCGGACATAGGCTGCTCCCTCGCGGTCGATATAGGCACGGGGCGCGACACCGGTAACGACCGCGTGCGCGGTCCCACGGCGAGACGTCGATTCCCCGAATCCGAAGTCCCCGAATCCGATTGAGATCGGGCCATGCGCTGCGGATCGGGTCCGCTGCATGTGTGACCAACGTAACTCTCCCGCTCGCCGCAGCACTATCTACAGATGCAAGAACTAATCTGACATCACTCAGACAGATGGATAGTGTTTTAGTTGCGCGTAGACTAATATATCAATCGTGGACTACGTAGCCGCCGGCGAAACCGCAGGCGACCTGGACAGCATCGCGGCCGACATCCGGCATGCCCTCGACGCATCCGTCGTGATCCTGAACAGGGATTTTTCGCTCCGCGCCTATCACGCGATGTCGACGGAGATAGCCGGGGACCGCATCCAGTCGATCGTCGGCCAGACGAGCGGCACGGAAGGGTCCGGTGCTGCCCGATTCGAAAAGCTCGGACTGGCATTTACCACTCGGCCGGTGCGGATACAAGAGTCGTCGGCGGGCGGGCCGACGAGCATCATCTGCATACCCCTACGCCACCGCGGGGCAGCGTACGGCTTCCTGTTCGCGCACCCCGACGCCGACAACACGATTTCCGACGCCGACCTCGAGGCGTTGATGCCGCTCGCGGCACACGCGGGAACCCTACTGGCAGCTGAAGAGTCGAACCAGGGCATCTCCGCCCTGGCCCGGCTCTTCGAGGGCGACGCCGACGACGAGGCGGCCATCCGCACCGTCGAGTCCGCCAATCTCCTTCGCGACGACGAGGCCTTCACGGTGCTCGCCGTCGATGCCCCGACCGTCGCACTTCCGGCAGAGGTGGTCCGGGTTCCGATGGGACGGCTGACGGCGCTGGTGATGCCGGACGGCGGCTCTACCACCATGTCGGTGCAGTCGCTGGCGCAAGCGTGCGCGTCGCACGGTGCCACGGTCGGCGTGGGTGGGACGTACACCGAAATTTCCGATGCCCGGCGCAGTTGGCTCCAGGCGCGCGTGGGCATTTCGGTCATCCGCCAGGACCCGTCGATGGGACCCGTGACCTACTGGGACAGCATCGGCGCCTACCGGCTGACGGCGGTGGCGTCGGCCGAGGCCATCGCCGAGGCGGCGATCACCCCCGCCGTCAGATCGCTCCTCGAACACCGGAACACCGACCTCCGTTCGACGGCGGAAATCTACCTGGCTCATGCGGGTGACGCCGCCGCCGCGACCGCGGAGTTGAACATCCATCGTCAGACCCTGTACTACCGCCTCAGCCGTATCGAGGACCTCACGGGACTCGACCTGGCGGTGGGCGCCCATCGACTGGAACTGCACCTCGGTCTCTTTCTGGGCAAATTCCTCGGACAGTTTCCGCGCCCGTGACCTGCGGCGGCCGACGGCAAGTTGGGGCTTGACCCGATTTACTAATGCCTATAGTTTATTTCTCTGTGAGACAAACCACGCTCGATGTAGCGTTGTCTCACGCCACGGACACGTGATTCGTCAGCCCGAGGGAGGCTTGGAATGCCTGCACCGCCGATCGCCCGCCCACCGATCGACTCGAACCCGAGTCGACGCGCGGTCAGCCTCTACCTTCGACGTCGACACCGATCAGGAACGCCCTGAGCATCTCGACGAACAGCACCCGGTCCGCATCCGCGACCGATGTTCCCTCGGCGGGTGCCTCCGAATCGATCGGGGGCAACTCCACGAGCGCGGGCCTGCCGGTCGCCGTGCACATCGCGGATCCCACCGTCATCCGGTGCGTGGCCTCGAGCAGAAACAACTGACGGGACCGCGGAACCCCTTGGTCGCCCAGCAACCGCGAATACTGCGCGTACAGCTTGTGCAGGAGGTTCTCGGGAAACCAGGTGAACACCACCGGGACGATATTCGGGTGGCGCAGTAGCGAATTCCGGAACTCGAGCGACTCGGCGATCAGCCATTCCCGCCACTGTCCCGGCGCCGGGTCGGGAATCCGCGGAGTCTCCAGCACGACCGCGCGTGCCACCTCCGACAGGATCTCGGTCTTGTCGGCGAAATGGTTGTACAGGGACGGTGCCCGCACATTGAGCGCCGTCGCGATCCGTTCGAGGCTGAATCCGTCCATGCCGTCGCGATCGATGATCTCGATGGCGGCAGACACCACGGCGCTCCGCGTGATCGCCGGCTTGCGTCCCACTGATCCTCCTCAGGTCCGCGCGAATCGTACCCCCACCCCCCACCCCGAGACCCACGACAAGGAGCACGTCGATGCGTGACACCACCATTCTCCGCGCCATCCAGGCCTGGACGGTTCGCCAACCGGACGCACCGGCGCTGATCTGTCACGACACCTCGCTGACGTGGCGCGAGCTGACGGTCGCGATGGATCGCGCTGCGGCACAACTCGTGTCCTCGGGTGTACTGCCGGGTGATCGTGTCGGGGTGCTCGGCGGCCTGTCCGTGGAGTGGGCGATTGCCGCTCTGGGCGCGATCCGCGCCGGCGGCATCCTGTGCCCTCTGAACGAGCGGCACAAGTCCGTCGAACTGGGCGAGGTCTATCGGAAACTGACCCCGCGGGTGGTGGTCGCGGCGGCCGCCAACCGGGAGATCGCGGAGGCGGCGTGCACCGGCATCACCGAACCCCCGCAGATCCTGGATTCCCGGACCCTGCGCACCACCGACCTGGACGTACCCCTGCCGCCGCCGGGGCGAGATCCGGCCGACGCGGTGTGCATCATCCCGACGTCCGGGTCGACCGGACTGCCGAAGGGCGTCGTCTACACCCACGAGTCCCTGCTCGGCGCGTTCTTCGAATGGTCGCTGCAGGCACCGGAACTCATGGGCGCACGCACCCTGAACCTCAGCTCGATGTCGTTCGCCGCAGGCCTGCTCAACGGATTCCTCGCACCCCTGGTGCTCGGCGGCAGCATCGTAATGCTGCCCAAGTGGGATCCGCAGGTCGCGATGTCGCTGATCGCGTCCGAACGTGTGGCGACGATGGCAGGCACCACGATCTTCTTCGAGCAGATGGCCACGCTCCCGTCGTTCGCATCCACCGACCTCTCTTCGCTGAAGGTGGTGTTCATCGGCGGAAACCCCGTGACTCTGCAGCTGATCGAGGCATGGTCGGCGAAGGGGGTGGGCCTGCGTCAGGCGTACGGACTGACCGAGTCGCTGTCGATGGTCACGTTCCCGACCGTCGAACTGTCCATGCGCAAACCGGAGTCGGTCGGCTTCGGCGGCATCCTCACCACGGTCGAGATCATGGATCTCGACGGGACACCCTGCCCCGCCGGAATACCGGGCGAAATCTGGATCTCCGGCCCGGGCGTCGCCCGCGGGTACTGGCAGGACGACGCGCTCACCGAGCAGACGTTCGCGGGGGGATGGCTACGGACAGGCGACGTCGGCGTCAGGGACGACGAGGGCGCGATCCGGGTGGTCGGCCGCACCAAGGACGTGATCATCTCGGGCGGGATGAACATCTACGCCGCCGAACTCGAACGCGCCGTTCTCGAGCTGCCCGCAGTGCTCGAGGCGGCGGTGATCGGTGTGTCCGACGACGAGTTCGGCGAAACTCCGGCAGTCCTGCTGCGCACCTCCGCCGAGGTGCCCTCGCACGAGATCATCGATCACTGCCGAAACCGGCTGTCGAACTACAAGGTGCCCCGCTATGTCGTCTTCCGCGACAACCCGCTGCCGCGCACCTCCAGCATGAAGATCGACAAACGAATCCTGCGAGCCGAGTACGTCGACCTGCCGGAGCATCACGACCGCATCGGCCGAACCGCGTCCTGACCACAAACCTGTTGCACCGCACCGCAGGTGCGATTCTCGAACGAGTGGGAGTTCCCTCATCATGACCATCGACATCGACATGCAGACCGTGCGGGACCGCGCACTGCGGAAACTGCTGACGCACCTCGACGATTCCGTCACCGACCAGTGGGACGAGATCGCACCGTTCCAGTCGACCGACTACCACGATCCGGCGGTGGCCGAACTCGAGCGGGACCGCATCTTCGGCGAAGTGCCGTTCATCGTCGCCCACAGCACCGAACTCGCCGGCAAGAACGACTTCATCTCCGTCGAACTGCCGCGCAACAAGGTCATCGTCATCCGGCAGAAGGACGGCAGCGTGAAAGCTTTCGTCAACGCGTGCCGTCATCGTGGTGCCCAGCTGGTGACCGAGGAATCGGGCAAGTGCCGGCTCTTCTCGTGCCCGTACCACCGGTGGTCGTACGATCCGAACGGCCAGTTGCGCACCGTCACCCTCGACAACACGTTCGGTGAATTCGATCGGTCCCGATTCGGCCTCGTCGAGCTTCCCGTCGAGGAGCGTCACGGCTTCGTCTGGATCATCGACAACGCCCGGCGAGAAATCGACGTCGCCGCGTGGCTCGGGCCCGAGATGGACGAGATTCTCGGCGGGTTCGGCATCGACCGCCTCGTGAGCGTCGACCCGCACACGTATCGCCGGCCCACCAACTGGAAGATCATGCAGGACGGGTTCCTCGACAATTACCACGTCAAGTACGCGCATCCGAACACCGCGGGAAAGATGCTGCACACCAATGCCGTTGCCCTCGAGGACTACGGACGCCACTTCTGGTTCCTGACCAGCCGGAAGAGCATCGATCAGTTCATCGGCCAGGACGTGACGTGGGATCCGTCGATGGTGAATCACACCATCGAGAGCTGCTTTCTCGCGCCGAACACCATGCTGCTCAAGCATGCGACCCACATCGAGCTCCTCACGTTCCGCCCGGTGGGCGCGGACCCGAACGAGTCGATCATGCAGATGCGGATCATGGCTCCGACAGTAGAGGACAGCGGGCTGACCGAGGAGCACTGGACGAAACGGTGGAAGAAGAACTGGGACATCTTGATCTCGATCCTCCACGACGAGGACTTTCCCATCCTCGACGGTTCGCAACGCGTGCTGTCGAGCATGGATGCGGGGACGATGCTGCTCGGCCGGAACGAATTGGCCAGCCACCTCTTCCGGCGGGAAGTACGCCGCCTCGTCGAGACGGCCCCGGAGGAATGAGCATGTCCACCGCGGACACCGAACCGGAACTGATCGCGCTCCGGTGCTACGACGGTCCCCCGTCCCACGGCACCGCCCCTCTGTTCCGGGCGGCTCGCGCAGCCGACGCGGAGATGGGATTCTCCGCACCGGCCCAGTCCTTTTCGCGGTCCTCGGCACGCTCCCTGACCGCCGAGGTTCGCACCCTCCTGCACCGGTGGACCTCCTCCGCGCCGAGTGCACCCGTACTCGCCGCGGTCGTCACCGCCAGGCAACTGCGACCGTCCCTATGGGCAGTGGACATCGTGGTCGATCCGCAGTACCGGTCGATGGGCGTCGCCACCGCTGTCTTCGAGACCGTCGGTGCCGACCTGTCCGGCTTGCCTGCCCCGTTCGGTACCATCGCCGGAGCCTCGCTCGTCGGTTGTTCCTACGGCTCACATCCGGCGTCCGCACGGCTTGCGCGGCGATTCGGCGCACAGGCCGGCGGCCGACGGGACCGGCTGCTCCTACCGTCCCGTTCCGACTACGCCGCGTCCCGCATGGCGCGCTCACCGCGACCGCGGTTCGTGGCCTCTGCGGACGACGGTCGGAACGTCGGCGCGCCGCCGGTGTGGCAGTACTTCGACGATGCCGGCGCGGATGCCGGCGCCGGACGGTTGCGTATTTCCGTCGCCGACAGTCCGGCCGACACCCGCCGCCACCGGTTGGCGGGCGTGGTCCGGACCGGGATCGAGCACCTCTGGGCGAGCGGCGCCGACTCGATCGAGACCAGTGTCGACGCCTCCGACGCGGCGGCCCTCGACGTGCTCCGCTCCGCGGCGTTCCAGCACGACCGGAGCGACGCACTGTTCACCCTCGGGTAGCCCTCATGCCCCGAGCAGCAGGATCCCGGTCGCCAGCAGCGCGACGACCTTCACGACTTCCAACCCGATGTAGGCGTAGTGCGCATGGGAACGGGGAACGTCCTCACCGGCGAGGACGCGGTCGGATCGTCGGGTCAACCGGGGTCGGACACCGACCAGTTGAATCACGAGGACAACGACCGCGGTAGCTCCGGCCACCACCACCCCGGCAGCGGGACCGGCCACGAGGATCCCGGCGACGAGCAGTGCCGCCCACACCGTCTCGACGACGTTCAGGGCACGGAACACCAGCCGGCCGATCCCCAATCCGAGCGGCACCGTCACCCCGGGTGCCCGGAACTTCAGCGGCGCCTCCAGGAACGAGATCGCGACCACCATCCCCAGCCAGGTGAAGGTCACCGCGATCGAGACGGCATGAGCTGCGGTCACCTGTCCTCCTCCTGCGCCGGCCGAGGCGCCGTTCGTCCTAGCTGTCTAGCACGGGCACAACGCACGGGGAAGGGTCGTCCGGTGTATCGCTACTCCCCCGCCCCGGTGGTCGTGAACGGCAGCACGAGGCGGGACCGGTGGGTGGCGTCGCGGTAGATCTTGTGGGTGACGGGACGGCCCACGGGGAGGTGGAAGGCATCCGGCGGGAGCAATGAGTTGTGTGCGTCGGCCAGCGGTTCGTCGTTCGACAACTCCACCGTCAGACGGTGGCCGGGCCGGAACGTGTTCGCGAACGGGTAGAGACGCAGCACGTACTCCTCGATCTTCCCCGGTTCCACCGGGACGGACCGGGTGTGCGGGTGGTGCGGGTTGCCCTCGGTGGTGCGTTCGTCGAGTTCACGGTGCGAGGCCTTGAGATAGCCCGTGGTGATCAACTGGCGGGAGCCACCGGGCGCCTCGTCCCACAAACGCAGGATGAAATTCGTGTCGTCCTGATCGATCTCCGCGAAGAGATGCGCGGCGCCCGTGCCGATCATCTCCGTGTCCACCTCGAACGGTGCGGTGCTCCAATCCAGGATCTCGACGCGGTCGGTGACCGTGAGGGGCGCCTGGTAGAACCCGTCCGGCGCGGCGTATTCGGCTCCCATGGGCTCCGGCTCGAACGACAGCGTTCGACGCGGACGCAGATACAGCGACCGATACTCGACGTCCTTCGGCGGCCACTGACTGCCGGTCACGTGCTTCCGTGCGCCCTCGACGAAGACGGACACTGCCGGCTCGTCCATCACCCCGTTGTCGATGCCCTTGATCCAGTAGTCGTACCACCGGAACATCTTGTCGTGCTCCTCGATGAAGGGGCGGGACTGCATCGGCGGGTAGGGGCCGATGTCGAGCTTCTTCGGGCCCGTCACGGCGTCGAAGAGGTCGATCGTGCCGTCCATCGTCCAGCCGCGGCCCTGGTCGATCTGCAGGTAGACGGGGATGTCGATGTTCGGGGCCAGCGTGATCGGGTTGCGTTCCTCGTACCAGTCGCCGTCCAGCTCGTTCATCACGATGTCGAACCAGGCCTCGTGGTTCTTCGGGTAGTTCAGCACGTGAACCAGATTGGGCCAGGCGGCCACATCGGGATCGGCGAGACGCGCGGCGACCCGCGCCTCGATCTCCTCCGCGGAGTACGTCTCGAGCATGCGGGACTTGACGTGGTCGGTGAAGGCCCAGCCCGAGTCACCGCCGCGCCCCTCCCGGGCGGCGCGCGGCATGAACCACATGATGCCGCCGTGGTAGGTGGTCTCGTAGAAGTCGTAGTGGCCGCCGGAGACGAAGATCGCCTTCAGGTGCGGCGGACGCTCGGCGGCGGCGAGTACCTGCATCGACCCGAAGTAGGAGATGCCGATCATGCCGACGTTGCCGTCGCACCACGGCTGCTCGGCGACCCATTCGATGAAGTCGTAGGCGTCCTGGCCGAGTGAGACGCCGCCGGCGTTGTAGTTGCCGACGTGTTCACCGCCGGAACCACCGGAGCCGCGCAGGTCACCGATCACGTGGACGTAGTCCTCCGCGACGACGCGGGCGATGTCGCCCGCCTCGATGCAGCCGTCCCACATCGGGCTGGGGCGTCGCTGCGGCGGCGTGGTGAGGGCCAGTGCCTGCAGTTCCTTGCCGTAGGGGCTCAGGGCCACCAGCGCGGGCCGGGGCTTGTCCTCGACACCGGAATACGAGTCGGCGACGAGCGTGACGCCGTCCCGCATCGGCACCTGGAGATCCTTTCGGACGGCGATCTTCAGCCCGCCCGCGTCCAACGTTCGAAACTCAGCCATGAGCGCGAACTCCTTTTCTGTCAAGACTTCTGGTCGAACTGCGTGCGGTAGCCGTGGAGTGTGGTGAAGAACGGGGACGGTTCGAGTGTGGGGTCGCCGTCGTACTCGAGCCTGTCGGCAGCGAGGGCGAACGGCGAATAGGCCGAGTCGGTTTCCGGCAGACCGTGGCACAGACAGTGCCGGGCGGCGTCCTCGACCCGGGTCTCGACGTCGAGGCTCTGCTGCAGGGCCTCCCGCGCTTGCTCGCTGTCGAGTTCGACCCCGTAGGCCACCCCGTCCGCCCTGCGGTAGGGATGCCCCAGGTACAGGTGACGCGGCCGGATCTCGTCGCGCAGGTACTGCACGCTCGACCGGTAGGCGTCCGGATCCTCGTACCCGGGAAATCCGTTGGCCGCCCCGTGGACCTGGACGGCGTCGCCGACGAACACGGAGTTCTGCCCGTTCACCACGTAGGCGACGGAGCCGGCCGTGTGGCCCGGAATCGAATGCACGGAGACCGTGACGTCTCCACCCAGGGACAGCGTTTCGCCGCCCCGCACCAGCATCGTCGGTTCCATCTCACCGGAGATCACCGCGTCGGTCGCCGCGATCTGCTTCGCCTCACCCTCGGGGTCGTGCAGGTACCGCGCCCGTCCGGCGAGGTACTCGTCCACATGCGCCCGCCGCGACCGCAGCAGATGCGCGTCGGCCTCGTGGATCACGACCTGGGCGCGCCTGCCCGTCAGCTCCCACAGGGCGTGCGCCCCGCCGATGTGATCGATGTGGCCGTGGGTCAACAGGATCCAGCGAACATCCTCGATCCTGCGTCCGAGCGCCTCGAGTGCGGGCGCCATGCCCTCGGCGGGCGACGAGGCGATCCCGGTGTCGACGATCGCCGGCTCGGGGGCGTCGACGAAGAAACTGTAGAGCCCGAATCGGCCCCACGGCGAGACGAGTGGATGAATCTTCACGTCCTGCGTCATGTCACTGCCCCGGGGAGGACCGAAGGAACTCGGCGGTCTCCTCGAATGCCCTGTGGTACTCGGGGATCCAGGAGAAGTTCTGGACGAAACCGTGGTTGGCGCCGTCGTAGCGGCTGACCGTCGCATCCACTCCCGCCTCGGCCAGCCGCGTGCCGTACCACTCGCCCTCGTCGCGCATCGGATCGAACTCGGCCGTGACGATCAGCGCCGGGGGCAGCCCGGTCAGATCCGCGCGCTTGATCGGGGAGACCCGCGGGTCCGCCGGGTCGGCGCCGCTGTCGAGGTAGAAGGCGTTGAAAGGCTTCAGCCCGGCTGTCTCCACGCCGTAACCTTCGGCGTTCTCCCGCAGGGAGGGGTAGCGGTCGACGTCGAAGTCCAGGTCAAGCGACGGGTAGAACAGGATCTGGTGGGTGATGCGGTCGAATCCCTCGTCGTGGGCCAGGGCGGCGACCGCGGCGACGAACGTGCCACCCGAACTGTCCCCGGCCAACGCGAGCGTCGAGCCGTCCCACTGCAGGGCCGTGCCGTTCTCGGCGGCCCACCGGACCGCGCCGAGGCAATCCTGCAGACCGGCCGGGAACGCCGCCTCGGGCGCCCGGCGGTAGCCGACGGAGATCACCTTCAGCCCGGTCTCCTTTGCCAGGCTCCGGGCGACATGATCGTGCGTGTCGAGGCTGCCGAGGAAGAAGGCGCCGCCGTGGAAATAGAGGAGCAGGCCGTAGGAGTCGGCGTCGACCGGCGTGTAGATCCGGACCGGGACGTCCCCCGCGGTGGTGTCCTCGACTGCGTGGAGTGCCAGGCGTTCCTCGACGGGAGGGACCTGCGCTTCCTCGCCGGCGCGCATCGCGGCCGGGTCGAGGGAGTCGGGCGGAGCGGGCAGGGCGCGCAGGATCTTGGCGATCTCGGGGTGCAGAGGCATGGTGTCAGGCCTCCACCGGAGCGGCGGGCTTCTGACCCGGGAACACGTCGTCGACTTCGTCCTCGGTCCACCCCTGACGGGAGATGCGCTGCAGTTCGTCCGTCACCGGCTTGCGGGTCGCCTGATACAGCGCCAGCGCCTCCCCTACCGAATCCGCCTCCTGCAGTGCGTCGGCGAGTGCGCCGGCGTCCAGGATGGCCGAGTTCGCGCCCTGCCCCTGGTGGTGCAGCATCGAGTGGGCGGCATCGCCGACGAGGACAACCGAATTCGAGTGCCACCGCTCGACCGGGTCGATGTCGTAGACCGCGCGAACGCTCACGGTGTCCAGGTCGAGGTCGCGTGCGATCTTCACGATCCGCTCGTCGAAGCCGTCCAGCGTCGCGAGAACGTCGTCCTTCGTGACGGCCGGCGCCCAGGTTCCGTCGGCGCACAGGGCGGTGATGTCGAAGGACACCTGACCGCGGTGACGCAGCGGCAGCAAGTACACCTTCGTGCCCTTGCCGATGTACATCCGGAGGTTGTCGTCGACGACCATCCCGTGGGCGTCGTCGACGGGGATCACCGTGCGATAGGCGTGTTCCCCGGAGAAAACCGGATCCTTGTCGCTGAACAATTGCCTGCGCACCACCGACTTGATGCCGTCGGCGCCGACGACCAGATCCGCCTCGACGGTCTTGCCGCCTCCGAAGGTGAGGACGGAACGCTCGCCCCGATCCTCGACGGACTCGAGGGTGTGGCCGAGATGAACCATGCCGTCGGGGAGCACGCCGAGGAGGGCGTCGATGAAGTCGCCCCGGTGGATCAGGTGGGTCTTGGTCTCCTCGGCATAGTCCCCGATTCCCGGCCACGACTCCTTCATGATCGGGTCGCCGGTGCCGGTGAGGATCTCGAAATAGTCACTGGGCGAGCTGACCTTCGCGATCGCGTCGAAGATCCCCCACTGACGGAAGCGGTCCATGGTCGAGGGACGCAGGCCGATGCCGGCGCCGACCTCCCGGATCCGGCTCGCCTGCTCGTACACGTGGACGTCGGCGCCGAGTAGGCTCAGCGCCTTGGCCGACGCCGCACCGGCGTACCCTGCACCGACGATGGCAATGGTCAGGTTCTTCAGCTCTGTTGACTGCATTTCTCGTCCTTGTCAGTTCTGCTGGATGGTCAAGAAGTCTGCCGGGTTCTCGACGAACAACTTGGTGATCGTGGCCTCGTCCAGACCGGCCTCGCGCAGGTCCGGAATGAGGTCCTCGAAGAGGTAATTCACGGTGTGGCCCTTGACACCCGGCCACCCGAGCGGACTGCAGTTGGCATCGACGCCGGCGAGTGCCCGGTCCAGGTGGCCGTGACCGAGGAAACGGAGAAAATGGTCCAGGCGCTCCTTGCGCGGCCGGGCCCAGAACGGCGGGTCCTCGAGCTCGGTCTCGTAACCGAACGTGTCGAAGCCGACACGACCGCCCTGTTCGGCGATCCACGTGTCGCGCGTCTTGTCGGCGTTCACACCGTCGTCGACGTGACCGAACAGCACGCGGTCGAGCGGCAGACCCTCTTCGTGGAAGATGGCGATGGCGTTCTCGGCGTCGATCGCCAGGTGGGTCAGGATCGGCACGCCGGTGCTCAGCGCGGCGCGGGCGGCGGCGCGGTAGATCCGCTTGTCCAGATCCGTCATCCGGCCCCCGCGGCTCACCCCCACCTTGATGACGCCGGCGAGGCTGCCGGTGCCCCCGATGCCGACGGTGATCTCGTGCTCGAACTGCTGCGTCAGGTAGTCGACGCTCGCCCGTTCGAAGAACGGCAGCGCCGTGTCGCCGCCGACGAAGCCGGTGCAGGCGACGATGTGCACGCCGGTCTTGGCGGACAGCGACTTGTAGTAATCGACGTCGCGGCCGTTGCAGATTCCGGTGACGTCGACGAAGGTCCCGCCCCCGTACTCGTGGAATGCGCGCAGCTTCGGGACGGTCTCCAGGTACCGCTCCTCGGGGGTCTTCCACCATCTCGTGTCCAGCTCGGAGCCGGGCATGCCGTACCCGATGTGCTCGTGGACGGCCACGATCCCCAGCTCCTCGGTGGGGATCGGCCCCAGAACGGTGTTCACTCTCGACACAACACTCACCTCTACAGAAGTCGAAACTCGATGGTTGCCCGCGGTCGCGGATGTCAGCGGACGGACAGCAGTTCGCGCGGGTTGTCCTCGAGGATGCGCTTGACGTCCTCCGCGCTGAGCCCCTGCGCGTTGAGGAGGGGCACGAACGCCGACAGGACGTAGCTGAACGGAACGTCGCGCTCCGGCTGCCCCTTGGCGACACCGATTGCATTGCTCGAGAGCAGAATTCGATCACCGTGGCCGGAGTCGACCAGTTCGCGCACCAACGCGGCACGCTCGTCGTCGGCGACATGGGTGTCGTCGGCCGTGCCCGATCCCACGTGATCGAGGGCGACGAAGGCGCCTCGGCGGGCGACCTCCAGCGGTGCGCCGGCCTTCACCGCGTCCGTGCGGTCGAGCCCGCCGACGACGATGCGGTCGGCGGGTACCTTCTCCTCGAGGAGGATCTCGAGGTCGTTCAGTGCGTCCTTGCCGAAGCGGATCGAGACCGCGACTCCGGTGGCCAGGGCGGTCCGGGCGGCGCCACGGAACAGGCTCTCCTCGGTGGCCGTCATGCCCTCGCGGTTCGCGGCGGTGGTCACCAGGCCCGCGGCGCCGCGGCGCTCGACCCGCGGAACCACCATGCCCTCGGCGATCTCCTTGGTGAAGAGGTCGGCGAACTTTTCCGCGGGCCACGGCGTCGGCGGATTGGTCTGTGGCGTAAGGAAGTAGCCGCCGAGCATCTCCTCCGGGCCCATGCCTGTCGACGCGACGACGTGCACACCCGTCGACCGCGAGAGTGCCTCGTACAGCCTCACGTCCCGACCGTGGAACATGCCGGTGCTGTCGACGATCGTCCGCCCGCCGTGGTCCCGGAAGTCCGTCAACTTCGCTTTGAGAGTCTCGAAGATCTCGGCGCGGTCCAGGGTGACGTCGAATGCGTGCTCGGCGCCCGGAACCACCGACAGCAGCGCCTCGTGCACCGAGACGACACCCAACTCGTCGGCGGGAACCGGGCCGAGGACGGTGTGGACGGTGTGATTCTCGGTGGTGTGGACGCCGCTCATCGGCTCTTCCTTTCGTCAGCGTCGTGTCGGGCACGACGTGGTGCGAGTCACGATAGTTTTCACACTACAAGCTGTCAAGTGAGTTATCTAGAAGATAAGTGAGTGTGCTGACTGATTGGTGGATGGACTGCCGCTACAATCTGGGGTCATGTCGCTCCGTGCCGCACAGAAGCAGATGACCTACGAGCTCTTTCTCGCGAAAGGACTGGAGCTGTTCGGCACCAAGGGCTACGCCGCGACCACGATCGACGACATCGCCACCGCCGCGGGCTCGACCCGGACCACGTTCTACCTGCACTTCGCATCCAAGGCCGACGTGATGAGTGCGCTGCTGACGAAGGTCGACGCAATCCTCACCGCCGCCGACGACCCCACGCTGACCGCGGTGGTCGCCTCCGGCTCGCGCGACCTGATCCGGGCGTGGCTGGACCGCAAGTTCTCGCAGTGGGACGAGATCAAGCCCTACCTCACCGCGTCGTACCAGGCCGCCCACGAGCCGGGCGTCGCGGACAGGACCGAGCAATGGTTCGAGGACGCGGTCGGCCAGATGACCGCAGGACTGGACCAGGAGAAGCGTTTCCCGCCGGATCGTCGCCAGATCCGCTGCGTGCTCGCCTTCGGCCAGCTCGAGCACCTCTCGCGCCGCTACTTCTCGATCGGCTGGCGGATCCCCCGCGAGGTCTGCCTCGACGAGCTCACCGAGTCGTGGTTCTCGCTGCTGGCGTCGGACGACTGAGCTCACCCACATCGCCTGCCACGTCGGCGATCTCGTACAGAATGCCGGTGCCCGGATCGGCCACGGTCTCCGACTCCGGCCGGCTGCCGACGAGGCCGAACAGGGTGAGGGCGGCGGACGCGGCGGCGCACAGCGCGCACACCAGGAACGCCAGGCTGTAGCCGCTGCCGAGCGAGGTGAGCGCCAACTCGTGAACGGCCGCGGGCATCGGCGGCATCGGATTTCCGGGACCGGGCGCCTGCGCCGGGTCGGTCGGCACCGGGATCACCGGCATCGAGTTGAGCGCCATCGCACCGCCGTGCTCGGCGATCCCCTCGACCGCGCCGGCATGGGCCGCTCCGAGATCCGACTCCCCCACGGCGGCGCCGACACCGTCCCGCACCCCGCCGTTGGCGACGCTGTTGGCGACGGCGGCCACGAGGACCGGGCCCAGGGCGAAACCGAAGTCGCGCAACAGATTGGTTGTGGCACTGGCCATGCCGGCCAGGCGCAGCGGCACGGAGTTGATAGCCACCGCGGTGATCGACGCGACCGTGAAGGTGAACCCGACGCCGAGGAGCAGCATCGGCGCGGCGAAATCCGTCCACTCCCCGGTCCGGACGTCGAACCGCGCGCAGATGGCACCGGCGATTGCGATCAGCGTGAAGCCCGACGTCAGCACCCAGCGCGGCGAGATGCCGTGGATCAGGCGTGACACGAGTGGCACCAGCAGAAACGCCGGCCCCTGAATGACCAGGAACAACGCGCCGATCTTCAGCGGCGACACGTGCTGGACCGCGCCGAGCCAGATGCTCATCGAGAAGCAGATGCCGAGGAAGGCGAACATCCCGACCACCGCGGTGATGCCCGAGATCGCGAATGCCCGGTGGGCGAACAGATTCAGGTGCAGCAGCGGCACCTCGGTGCGCAACTCGACGACGACGAACGCGAACAGGCACACGACGCCGACGGCGAACCCCACGACGATCGTGGTGTCGCCCCAGCCGACCTCGGACCCCTGCGTCAGCGCCCACAGCAGCGCGATCAGGCCCACCGCCAGGGTCACCTGGCCGGGGACGTCGAGCGTGCGGCCCTCCGGGGAGGACGAGTCCTGCGCGCCCAGCGAGACGACGAAGGAGATCAGCGCGGCGGCGATCACGACACCGAAAGCCCAACGCCAGCTGCCGTATTCGGCGAGCACGGCGGCCATCATCGGAGAGACGGCGGCGCCGAGGGACAGGAAGCCGGCCCACAGCGCGATCGCCTTGGCCCGGGCCTGAGCGTCGGGCGCCACGGCGGCGAGCATGGCAAGCGAGATCGGATACAGCACACCGGCGCCGATGCCCGCGATCGCCTGGCCGATCCACATCAGGTGCACCTCGTGCGCGCTCGCACACACCGCGGCCCCGGCGACGATCAGCAGCGCTCCCCCGAGGAGCAGGCGTTTCCGTCCGAACAGGTCACCGAGCACGCCGAAGGTCAGTTCGAACACCACCATCGTCGTGGCGAAGGCGGCGCTGATCCAGGTGAGTTCCGCACCGGAGATGGCGAAGGACTGCTGGAAGGTTCCGTTCAGGGCGCCGGGTAGCGAGTACGCCACCTGGGCCACCATGACGGCCAGGCACGCGGCCACGAGGGTCGCCGCGTATCGCGGCGACCGCGCAGTCGAGTTACTCATCGTGTGAGCTCCTTGCTCGAGGATTCCCGTGCCGCCGCAACGGCAGCCGGGGTGCGTTTGTGATACATGCCACGCACTGATTGAGCAAGGTGTCATATCGGTTTACAGCTTGTCAAGGAATTGCTGTCGAGACCACCCGGAGACCATCCGCAGCCGGTACCCGCGGGATACTCTGGGATCACTGCCCGCCAACAACGGGATGACTCGAACCTGCCGCCGGTGCGGTGACGCCGGCCGGGATGGGGCGTGCGATGGCCGAATTCGATCCGATGGCCACCCAGCGTGACAACGCCGGGGACATCACAGCAGAGTTGGAAGCCGACGGATTCTCCGACATCCGGGAGATCGGGCGCGGCGGGTTCGGGGTCGTCTATTGATGCCGGCAGCCGCACCTGGACCGCACGGTCGCGGTCAAGGTGCTGGCCGCCGAACCTGCCTCCGAGGACCTGGCACGGTTCCTGCGCGAGCAGCGGGCGATGGGCCGACTGTCCGGGCACCGCCACATCGTCACCATTCTGCAGGTCGGCACGACGACGGCGGGCCGCCCGTACCTCGTGATGCCGTATCACCGATATGGCTCGCTCGACGCCACGATCCGCCGTAGCGGCCCGCTGGGCTGGGCCGACACGCTGCGTCTGGGGATTGCGTTGGCTGGGGCGCTCGAGACCGCCCACCAGGCCGGGGTCGTGCACCGTGACGTCAAACCGGCGAACATCTTGCTGACCGAGTACGGCGAGCCGCAGTTGGCCGATTTCGGGATCGCCCGGATTTCCGGGGGCTTCGAGACCGGTACAGGTGTGATCACCGGTTCGCCCGCGTTCACCGCCCCCGAGGTCCTGGCCGGGCAGAGCCCCACCCCGGCATCGGACATCTACAGCCTGGGCGCGAGCTTGTTCTGCGCTCTGACGGGGCACGCCGCTTTCGAACGCCGCAGCGGCGAAGAGCTCGTCGCCCAGTTCGTGAGAATCACCAAGGAGCCGATGCCGGATCTGCGGGATCCGGCCATTCCCGATGCGGTGGGGGCGGTGATCGGACACGCCATGGCCGCCGAACCCACGGCTCGGCCACGCACGGCGGCGGAGTTCGAGGACGAGCTGCGCGACACCGTGACCCGGGCCGGAGCGCTCGTCGACGAGGACCCGCCGCTCCGCGGTCCCGCGAATGTGCACGTGGGATCGTCGGAATCGGTGCCCATGCCCGCCGAAACACCCGCCCGCCCGCAGCACCTGCGACGTGCGCCGCCGACTGCTGCGACGAAGTTCAGGCCACCCACCGCACCGAAGTCGCTGGTGCGCCGGGCACGGCTGCTCGAGACTCTGCAGGCCACGCCGCGGAGGCTGGTGCTCATTCACGCGCCCGCCGGATACGGCAAGTCCACCCTCGCCGCCCAGTGGCGCGAGGTGCTCGTCGCCGAGGGCACGGCGGTGGCGTGGCTGTCCGTCGACAACGACGACAACAACCTCGTGTGGTTTCTCGCGCATCTGATCGAGGCGATCCGGCGTGTGCAGCCCACTCTGGGAAACGATCTCGGTCAGGTGCTCGAAGACCACGGCGCCGACGCCGATCGTTACGTGCTGACCTCACTGGTAGACGAGGTCCACGACCGGGGGATGCCGGTGGCGGTCGTGATCGACGACTGGCACCGGGTCACCGATCCCGCGACCGTCGCTGCCCTGGGCTACCTGCTCGACAACGGCTGCCACCACCTCCAGATCATCGTCACCAGCCGGACCCGATCAGGACTGCCGCTCGGCCGCATGAAAGTTCGCGACGAACTGGTCGAGGTCACCGCCATGGACCTGCGTTTCGACCTCGACGAGTCCGCCCGCCTTCTCATCGACGTGAACGGACTCGCGCTGGCCGAATCCGAACTGGCCTCGCTGACACGGTCCACCGACGGGTGGGTCGCCGCTCTGCAGCTCGCGTCCCTGTCGCTCCGCGATCGACCCGATGCAGGAGAATTGATCGCCCACCTGTCCGGGCGACATCATGCCATCGGCGAGTTCCTGGCCGAGAATGTGCTGAGTGCACTCGAACCCGATCTTCTCGACTTCCTGATGGCCACGTCGATTCCGGAACGAATCTGCGGCGACCTCGCGGGAGTCCTCGCGGACACGCCCCGCGGACAGGCTCTGCTCGAGGAGGTCGAAGAGCGGGATCTGTTCCTGCGCAGCCTCGACGACGACCGGGACTGGTTCCGTTATCACCATCTGTTCGCGGAGTTTCTCCGACGCCGGCTCGAGCGCGAGGCCCCCGAGCAGCTCGCACGGTTGCACCGGAGAGCGTCGGACTGGTTCGCCGACCACCACGCGCTCGGTGAGGCGGTCGATCATGCCCTGGCCGCCGGCGATGACGACCGCGCCGTGGACCTGATCGAGTCGCACGCGATGAGTCTGATCGAAAGCTCGAAGATGGGCACGGTCCTCGCTCTGGTCGCGAAACTGCCCGTACCGGTCGCGCAGAACCGGGCGCGGCTCCAGCTGATCGTGGCGTGGGCCAACGTCCTGCTGCACCGACTCGAGCCGATGCAGGCCGCCCTGGCGCGGGTCGAGATCGCCCTCGACGAGCACACACTGACCGAGGTGCAGGCGATCGATCTGCGGGTGGAGGCGGCGGTCATCGCAGACGTCGGCCGGTGCCACGCCGATGCCATCGACGACGCCTGCGAACAGGCCCGCGAATGTCTGAGACGACCGGACACCCTGCCGCCGTTCGTCGTCGCCGCCGCAGCGGACGTCACCTCTTTCGCCGACATCTGCGCTTTCGACTTCGATGCCGCCCGTCGACTGCAGGACTGGGCACGGGTTTTCCACCAGCAGACCCACGGCCCGCACTTCGGGATGATCGGGCAGTGTTTCGCCGGTATCGCCGCTCACGAACTCCTCGACATCACCGCCGCGGAGGGCCACTTCCGGGCCGCCTGGAACCTCGCCGTGGCGTCCGTCGGTGTCCACTCGTACGCGGCACAGCTGTCCGGGGCTCTGCTCGGCGACCTGCTGTATCAGCAGGGGATGATCGATGAGGCCGAACGCCTGCTCGATGCCAGTTATCGTCTCGGCGCCGAGGGCGGCGTCGTGGATTTCATGCTCGCCAGTTACGGCACCGGGGCCCGGATCAAGGCCCTGCGCGGGGACATGGCCGCGGCCGCGCAGCGGTTGGACGAGGGCGCCGCCACGGCCCGGACGTTGTCACTGCCACGGCTGGCGGCGCGGATCGACAACGAGCGGATTCGCTGCGGATTGGACCCGGGCATCGACTTGCGCACCCACATCCGGCAGCGATCGGCATCAGAACGACTACCTGCCGGGATCAGCACTCGAACAACCGAAATCGACGAAGACTCTCACATCCGGCTGCTCTTGGCCGCCGGCGACCATGACCGTGCGTGTGCCCGGATGGAGGCGGTGGTGCGGACACTCGAAGCCGCCCGGCGACCGCGGGCCCTCCTCGAGGCCAGGGTGCTGTACGCGCGGAGCCTGGCCGCCGCGGGCAGGATCACCGTCGCGAAACAGGTCCTGATTCCCGTCGCGGCGACCTGCGCCGAGTGCGGTCTGCCCCGCCTGCTGGCCGACGGCGGCGAACTCGTCACCGGACTCCTCGACGAGATAACCGACGATCGACGACGTGGATAGCGCCAAACGTCGGTACTCGGGCGAGCCGTGGCCCCCCAGGGGGGCCCGCGCGCCCCGGGAAAACCCCCGTTGCGCCGGCGCGCGCGCCGGCCGGGCCCGCGACCGGGCCCGCCGCGGGGGGCCCGCGCCGCCCGGACCCGGCGCGCGCCCCGCC